>JBLNEL010000213.1:0-2608 GCA_050262615.1 Bacillota bacterium | reverse complement strand
TGTCTATACAGTTAATTCGGATTTTGTAAAAGCGCTCCTTGGTCAGTTTCCTAACAGCATTATATTTAACGGATCTTGCGAAAGCACGCAGCAGCCTTTCCTTGAAGTCGAATTTAAGAATAAAGGGGCAAAGACCTATCTTGGATTCTCACAAAACGTAGGAGTTACTTTCTGTTCTGAAGTAGGTACCGATTTCGTTAAAAAACTCGTAGTTGATGAAAAGACTACAGGCGAATCCTTCACAGGCAAAGCTGAACCGGGAACATTCTGCTGGTACCAGCTCAAAGGTAGTGATAAAATGCATTACACCTCAGGACTGATAAACGGAGATTTTGAATATGGTGATGTAGTTTCCTGGGATGTGCTCGGCGATGGAAGGGTTATTAACCAGCTTGGATCATTAACACCTCCGGGCGGCGATTATATGGGTATAATCTCAACAGGACTTGGATTCGCAATTAACCGCGGCATAATGAGCCAGTCATTCAGGATCAAACAGGACCAGTCTACACTTTCCCTTAAATGGAATTTCCTTTCTGAAGAGTTTCTTGAATATATCGGATCTTCTTACCAGGATTTCTTTTCGATCAACCTGGTCCGGGAAAATGGCGAAAAAATTGAGTTGTTAAAATTCACAATTGATGACATTGCAGGTAAATTCGGAGCTTCAAAAGAAAGCCCTGGCAGTTTAATAAAAGTTTCACCCGGAATCGTTTTTGATAAAGGAGATGTATTTATGACAGGCTGGCAGGATTTTTCAGCCAATGTTTCTGCTTACAGAGGCGAGACCCTTACACTGGAGCTTAATGCAGGCGACGTCGGCGACAGCTCATATGATACAGCTATACTTATTGATAATATTGAGGTTAAATAACATTTGTGATAAAGCCTGAGCCGACAGGGGCATTTAATTGAACTAAAGCCGAACATTAATACTTATGTTAACTGAAATAATGACAAACTGAGACAAAAGTTAAATGATCCTGAACCCTGATTTTAGCTTAGCTTAATAAAAATCCGGGAGATAAATACTTCTCCCGGATCTATTTCTATTGGTAAAATTTCCCTATTTCAATATTGTCATTTTCCTCGAAGCCGTATATTCTCCTGCCCTTAAAGTGTAATAATAAACCCCGCTGGGCAGCAGACCGTTAAAAGTAACAGAATACTTCCCTGCGGACTTTTCTTCATCTACAAGTACAGCCGCTTCCCTTCCCAGAAGATCATAAATACATAATGATACTCCTGAGGCCTTCGGTATCTCATAATTAATTACTGTCGAAGGATTAAAAGGATTAGGATAATTCTGGCTTAATGAAAATCCTGATGGCAGTGTACCTTTATTCTCATCAACACCTGCAATAAGTCTTTTGCGCAGAAGATTCCACATTTCAGGCCTGCTTCCATCCTGCCCTAATGCCCACATCCCTATGCCCTTAAGATTTTTTGAGGCTGCAAGATTATATTTTAATTCTGTACTTACATCATTATCAAACCAGTCCTGCACCCATACCGTATCCTGCTGATATCCGTACCATGGCGACTGCGATGAAGCATCCCACTTCAAACCGTAAGTCTGAGCATTATCCATTTCAGAACGGAAAAATGTCGAAGCTATATATTTTGTGACCTTTGCATATGCAGTATTGGAACTGGTATGCCAGCGGTGTCCGAAATATGGGACTCCAAGAATTAGCTTATTTGAATTAGCAGGAATTACACCTCCATATCCGAAGCTTGTGGAAGTCAATGCAGAAGTAAGATTATACGTCCCCCCTGTCAAAGGTGAATTAGGACCAGTGGTTGTGCTCCAGCTTCCATAAAAATCATAACCCATTATAAAAATATAGTCACATGCTTTTGCCAGTCCCGGCAGATCCCACCCTCCCCAGTTAATAACAGGCCCGGCAAATGATACTTCCTTTCCGGGGAAAGCACTATGTATTACATTTGTAAGATCTGCCATAAAGCCGTTTATCAAAGCACCCCTGTCAGCTTTTGTCAATCCTTCAAAATCAATGTTTACACCATCTAATGAATATTGCTGAATTATATTCTTAATGTTTTTGAAAAGATTCTGCTTGTTTGCATCATTAGATATAATGTTTGTTATCTGCGCTGCAGTAAAATTGGTAACACACATTATTGCCTTTACACCTTTCGAATGCGCACCGTTAATAACATCTGTCCATGGCCAGTAAGTAGGCATTTTCAGATTTCCATATTCATCTGCCTGAAAATCAAAAAGAGCAATATGTGTAAGAAGCTCATACTGAAGCAGGCTCCTTTCTGTTTGATATTCCCAGTAAGGCAGGTAGCCAAATACACTCACAGAAGATACTGCTTTATCAAACTGAAGAGGAATAATATCATGCCCATCCTCAGCAAACATGCTTTTCTGAAGAGACAGGTTTCCAAACTGCTTTTTGTGCATCTCATGCACAGAAACATGCTCCTGCCCATAAACAGACAAAATAGAAATAAATATTACCAGAGTGATGCTGAGTATTCTTTTCATATTTCCCGGACGTTTTTAGATTTTAAATGTAAATAAAAGATTGATTTAATAAAAATTTGGATGAAAAATAAAAATTGATTTAAAAAAAAA
>JBLNEL010000212.1:0-2977 GCA_050262615.1 Bacillota bacterium | reverse complement strand
GGTCTTCATATTCTGATGAAAACTTTACAGCCAGTTTGAACGTGTTTTATATGATATTTAAAGATGAAATTGTTAAGAATGGGATGATTGACAGATTCGGCCAGCCGGTTACAGGAAATGTAGATCAGACAATTCATAGCGGTATCGAAATAAGCGGTTCTTTTAAAGCATTGGAATCAGTTTCTCTTACTCTGAATGGGACATTTAGCAATAATTATATCAGCCGGGGTGCGACCTACATTAAATTTAAGAAAAACGGCGATGCTAAGAAAACAGTCACGGCAATTGATCTGAGCGGCAACAGGATAGCCGGATTCCCGGATATGCTTTTTAACATGTCAATAAGATATAACAGTAATGGGGTTATGGCTATATTAAATGGCAGATATGTTGGCAAGTTTTATTCTGATAATTATGACGACAAGCTGGGCTCATATCTTTCTGCATTTCCCAGATTTATTGATTATGATGATAATCAGGTTGACTCATATTTTACTGCCGATTTCTTTGCTAGTTTTGAGTTTAAAATACCAGCAATCTCAAATTCAATCAAAGTATTTGGTCAGGTGAACAATATATTTGATAAATTATATGCTTCATATGCAATTGGTAAAGAATTTTTCCCGGCTGCAGAGAGAAATTTTATGTGCGGTTTACAACTTGGTTTATAAAATTTCAAAGAGAACCTTTTTATGAAAAAATGCATAATAATAGCAAACGGAAAGACTCCAAAGAAAAATATTATTCCGTTTCTGCAAAAGAACGGCTATACCACGATCTTCTGTGCTGACGGCGGAGCTAACAGTGCAAGGAAATTAGGTATTATCCCTGACTATATAATAGGGGATCTTGATTCTATTTCGCCTGAAAATCTAAAGTATTTCTCAGTTAAAACAAGGGTCAAAAAGATTAAAGGACAGGATGATACTGATGTGGAAAAATGTCTTAAGTTTGCTATTAATGCAAAATTCAGTCAATGTGTCTTATTAGGTGTGATAGGTGACCGGCTTGATCATTCATTTGGTAATTTGTCAATTGCAAAAAGATATTCTGATTTTATTTCTATTGTAATAATATCTGATAAATCAATTCTGTCAGTCTGCAAGGGGAATATGAAGTTAAATACCCGGGCAGGTGAAACAATTTCAATTTATGGCTTCGACACAAAAACAAAGATAACCACCAGGGGACTGAAGTATCAAATTCAGAATGAACCATTTCCATTTGGGGAAAAGGAAAGTACTAGTAATGAAGCTCTAGGCACTGAGGTGGATTTAACGATAAAGCATGGGAAAGTCTTTGTTATCAGATCGTTATCTGAATTAATGAAGAGAATGAAAACCGGGGATTCTACAGCTATATGATTTCACTAAGTCTTCTTGATATTACTATTATTTTACTCTTCTTCGTATGTGTAATTACTGTTGGATTTATTCCTGGTAAAAAAGATACGGCAACCGCTGAAGGATTTTTATTATCCGGAAGAAAGGTCGGGCTATTCCTTTTTGTTCTGACTAATGTGGCAACCTGGTATGGGGGTATTCTAGGAGTAGGGGAATTTACTTACAGATACGGTCTGGCTAGTTGGCTTACTCAAGGGCTCCCTTATTATATATTCGCAATTTTATTTGCCATTCTTTTTTCCGGAAAGATCCGTGAAGCCTCACTTTTTACAATACCCGATAAACTTGAGAAAGTATATGGAAGAAAGACTGCAACGTTAAGTGCTGCATTGTTATTTGTTCTGGTTTCACCAGCTCCTTACCTATTAATGGTGGGGAATCTCTTAAGTCTGATATTTAACTTAAATATTCTTACAAGTCTGATTCTGGGAGTGCTCCTCTCTGCAATTTATCTTTTTAAGGGAGGATACAAGTCATACGTTTTTACAGATGCTTTTGAGTTCTTCATAATGTTTTTGGGATTCATCATTACTCTTATTGTGGCATTTATGAAACTGGGATCAATTGATTATCTTAAAAGTAAACTTCCTGCAGGGCATTTAACTCTGACCGGAGGGGCTTCTTATACATATATAGCTGTATGGTTCCTGATAGCCTTATGGACTTTTACCGATCCAGGATTCCACCAGCGTTGTTATGCGGCCAGAGACGGGAGGGTAGCTAAGTATGGGATACTTATCTCGGTAATATTTTGGGCGATTTTTGACTTCCTTACCACTGGTGTAGGATTATATTCCCGGGCTGCAGTCCCTGGACTTTCAGCCCCTGTGCTTTCATATCCCATGCTTGCTGAAAAACTTTTGGGGTCTGGTTTGAAGGGACTTTTTTATGCGGCTATGTTTGCTACTATTCTATCAACATCAAATAGCTTTTTCTTTTTAAGTGCAACAACTATCAGTAAAGATTTCCTTTGCAGATTTTCACAGAACATGGATGATAAGAAAATAAAACTGTATACTTATTGGGGGATATTATTTACATCAGTAATATCAGTATCACTTGCATACTTTATCCCTTCAGTAATCGATCTATGGTATACAGTTGGAACCTTGTGTATCCCTGGTATAATATTACTTGTTATTTCTGCTTATTATCCCAGATTTAAGGTAAGCACCTGGTTTGCCATTGCCGAAACTATTGCGGCGGTTATCGCTAGCGTTTCATGGCTTGTTTTTAGAAATAATTTCCAAAATATCAGTGTTATTAATGAAATTGAACCTATGCTGGTCGGTCTATTCGTCGCTTTGGTTATCCATTCTTTTGGAATGTTTTACCCCAAAATGAAACTATTAAAAACTTTTTTTAATGTTCCCCTGATAAAGCATTGAATAATTTCCAAATCTTCTATTTCTTTAATAAAGCGCCATTCCGGCAGAATTGAATTTTTTGCAAAAGGGTTTTGTTTTATTAATATTATCGGGAAAGGAAATTACATGCGATGGCTATTTAAACCTTTTGTCAGCCCTTCGGGATTACTTGTAGTTTTAAGAATATTTCTTGGAATAGTTTTTTTC
>JBLNEL010000211.1:0-8490 GCA_050262615.1 Bacillota bacterium | reverse complement strand
GTTCCGGTAGATCCATCGGAATTATAATACTCCATCGTGAAGTCATATTCAGGATGGTCATCAATTACCAGAACTCCATCTGCGCCTATCCCCATTCTTCTGTCACAGAGCCTGCTGATTGCATCTGGAAACAATTTAAGTAACTGATTCTCTCTTTTGTCAAAAAGAATAAAATCGTTTCCAGCTCCGCTCATTTTTATAAATGAAATCTTTTTCATACTAAATCTAAATTTAAATCATTAAAGAGTCCCAAGCAACCAAAAACAAAGGAAACATTAAAAATATTTTATTTTCACCTGCAATGCAAGTCCTCTTTTTTTAAGACCGTCTTTCTTGTATCTATAAACTGAAAAAGCGGAACAGAGTTCCGCTTTTTTTGTTTTTTTTATATGTTCAGATATCTTAGTTGCCGCCAAAATTAAACGGGTATACAAGAGATAATCTTGTCTCAATTTTCTTCTGCGGCTCAAAGCTTATTACGTTGTCGTTGTTGTCCCTTTTGGGTTCAAACGTCCAGTTGTAAACAAGTGAAACTAACAGATAAGGTATTGGTTTATATCCGACCTCAGCAAATAGATATGACCTGTCATCAAGTGTAAAAATGTCTTTTTCATTTTTAATACGGATCTTATCATACCCTGCTCTGGCAACATAAGCCCCATCTTTTGGAGAAAGATCTGTCACTAAGTGAAGTATCCCGCTTTCTGCATCATTATCCAGCCTCTGATAGCTTCCAAGTATATCAAATGTATTTAAGATCCGCAGAAGCAGTTCCCCATATACACCATTTCCCGAAGAACGGAGTGAATCCAGCCTTTCTGCTTTGCTTATATATTTATCATTGCTGCTGCGTGAAGCTGAATTACCTGATTTTAATCTGAACCGTTCTATTTCATATAACGAGTTAAAGTAAGATGGCAGATATCTGTCCCCGTTAAAACGCCTTTCTATTTTCGCCCCGGCACTGACTATACCCAGCCCCTGGAAGTTGAACATAAGCCCTAAGGATGTACCGCTCCCAAAATTGACAATCTTGGCGTAATCAAAATATGGGGTTATCTTAAAATATTCGCCGATTCCAATGGGAAGCCCAAGATCAAGTCCAATAACTTTTATTCTCCCCTGATCTTTAAGTACCATTACCTCTTTTGTGCTGTCATTAAGCCTTGCAGAGGTTACACCTGAATACTTATTAAAATCTTCTACAAATGATGCACCTAGTTCAAAATTGCTAATAACCGGAACTTCTGATAGCTCAGTAAACTTAAAAGGTCTTACGAATCCGCGCAATCCCGCTAAACCCGATTCCCCAAAATTCCCGTATACACTTTCAAATCCTATTTTATCCATATCCCAGTCAAACTCCAGCCCGATTTTCCTTACGTCATAACTAGGACTGTTATTATACATGTACATGATGCTCCCATGCCCTAATGTAGCATAATCCAGTGCACCTAGTCTGACATAAAATGGCTCAGTTTTAACTCCATACCTTACATAACGGATTATGCTCAGATAATCTGAAAATTCATTGAAATTCTCTTTATTAAGCTTTCCATTGGCATCAAATTCAAGATTAAGGTCTAAACCTACCCCGATCTTCGAAAATGAAACCTCGGGCCTGAAATGAAAAGCATTAAATGGAGCGCCATTTATCCATGTGCGTCCAAATCCTCCGGATATATTTCCCTGATTTGTTTCAGGGTAATACAAAAACTGCCCATTATTAATACTGTAAAACATTAAGTATAAGATTACAGTTAATATCTTTTTCATGGTGATTCCTATTAAAATTTTACCTTAAAAGGCATAAAATTCCGTGCCATAATATAGATTTTAACGGATTATTGCAACCTTTTGGAAGTAATTTTCAGTTTTACCCTCTTTTTTCACCATAATTTTGTACAAATAAACACCATTGGCTAATATGTCACCATCCTGATCCCTTCCATCCCAATATATCTTATTGAAATCATACTTTAATTCAACTGAAGCAACTGATATTTCCCTGACCATCCTGCCTGCTACCGTATAGATCTTGATCTTGACTTCATCCGGCAGCTGCGTTGCCTTAAATGTGAAATATGTATCGTTGCTGAAGGGATTAGGATAATTATACAGGTTCATTAGCTTTATCTCATTTTGTACCTGAAATATCCTTAAAGTTCCTGCCGAGTCAGCATAGCTGCCTGTAGCATTCTTCGCAATAACCTTCAGCTTGTATTCCCCGTCGCCTAATACAGGAGTATAGCTTACAACAACCTTTGGATTTGTTGCACTGTAGCTGACCTTTAATTCTTTGTTATTACTGTAGTATAATGGCTTATCGTTTAAGAAAAGTCTCATTGCTGAACTGTCAGTTATTGGAAGAAAAGAATCATCATAAAGTTCTGTGTGGATCTCAGGCTTTGATGATACATATTCCCCGTCAAATATATCTTTACCGTCAAAACTGATCTTTACTGTAGGATGTGATGTATCAGGCTTTATATAAAAAGGGATTGAATAGAAATTATTGTCCTTTACAAGCTCGGTAATTTTATTATCAGGATCGACTGTAATTATGAAGTTCCTGCTTCCTGGTCCTCTGTAAGTATTGTAGTCTGCTGTCAGACTCTGGACTTTCTGAGCTCCTGTTGATCCAATATTATACTCTTTTACCAGTTCACGTGTGTTATCAGGATTTAAAACCTCTAACTTTACCTTGAAACTGTCAGCCTGGGCTTCTCCTATATTAAATACGTTAAATTTTATTTTAATCGTTTCTCCGACCTGAACAGTATCCTCTGAAATTGAAAGCGCTTTGTGGTATATGCCTAATTCAGCCGCCCCTGTAAAACTTAAATCAACTGAACTAATTTCCGGAGAGGACTGATCAGCCCCCCTTCTGAGAGCACTTGATAACTGCAGAAAAGGATAACGCTTAGGGTCTATCTGACTTAAATCATTAAATCCGCTTTTAAGTTTTATTGAAGTTAGAGTATCAGACTTTCCGCTGAAATCTGAGCCTATCAAAAGATAAGCAGTCATTGAATCTGAAGAGGCTTTTTGTGAAATATTTATCCCCTTCCATCCGGCTGAAGGTCCGAATTTTTCAGTCAGCATTCTTCCCGAAGATTTATTTACTATTATGTTTGTCTCTGCTTCTAAAACAAAGGGATAGGAATTACTTTTAATTACCTCAATTGCTTCTCCTGGCCTTGCACCTTTCTTTCCAATCAGCACCCATGGAGTTCTGTAGCCTATCGAATCAACCTTAGTACTGCCCAGTGTCTTTATAGCATTCTTCAGATCCATACTAAGCCCGGATGATCCGTCATCGATAACATTCATCGCAACAATCCTTCCGGCTGGTATTGAATTAATAAGTGCTGCAAGATTAGATGCCTCTTTGGGATCATCACCATACCAGAATGTTCTGGCTGTATCTGTTCTCAGTGTATTTTCATCAAAAACAGCTATACCCATCCCCCAGCTGAAAGTATTCGGAAGAACATTTATTCCGTTTTTATTTATCGATCCGTATTTCGATACATTCCCTCCGCCTGACTTTACCTTAAGGTTTACTGTATCTGTTGATATCTGAAGGGAATTATTTATTATTGCCAGATCACTTAATCTCTGCTCGGAAAAGCTCAGCTTATCCCTTAATGTAATCTTTTGATCACTGCTCCCTGTCTTAATAAAGGATATTTCTTTATTCCATTCAGAGCCCGGCAGATCCAATTTCGTCCTTAACCAGATTCTCTTGCCTATAGCAATGTCATCTAACTTCAATTCAGCAACGATTGTATCCGGCTCTATATAACTTGAATTGTTCGAGGAAAATGTATTTACGCTATCCTTTTGAATTATATATCTGAGATGATCCTTTAGAAGAGATACCGAAGGAATAATAAACTTGATCGAATTGCCTGCAGCATTACACAGATCGCTGAATAGATAAGGCTTTATTGATACAGATGATACATTTACTTCCAGCTCTGCCTTATTATCATTTTCATATATTTCTGTAATTCTATTATCAGGATCCATTGTAATTTCAAGCTTATGAAGCCCGGTTTTACTGTTTACAGGTATACTTATTAAAATTGTATCACAGATAGCCGGGAGAATTCTTTTTATCGATTTTGTAAAGTTAACCTTACCTTCATAAAAGTCATTTATCTGTACTGTAAATGTATCAGAAGGAGATTTCCCGTAATTGTTTAGTCTTAAGACTACCTTAAGCGAATCATCCAGATCTGTAGGATACTTATTTTTAAGCTCTATATCTTTTCCAGCTATGCTAAGATTTGGTTTGCGCGCTGCCGCCAGATTAATAACCGGATCGCCTATAAGTGTGCTGGTAAGTGAAAATATCCTGGTATAATCATTATACCCGCTTTGCTGAAAGAGCCTGATCTTTGTATCTAAATGTGCCCTGCCTAAATTATAAGCTGAATCAGCCATCAGACTCTCATAGAAAATAACCGGAGCAACTGATGCCGTCGACGTAAAACCAAGTGATGAATTTCCTATATATGCAATTGCCTGCCCGCTTAAAAGAAAAAGGCTTCCGAAACATGCAACATCAGGTTCTGCAAATTTTGCTGTCGAACACCCGAAATCTGTAACTAAAAAGCTTTTGTTCTTTTTGTTGCTTAGCTGATATGGCTCAGTTATGCTGTTATCCC
This sequence comes from Bacillota bacterium, assembly GCA_050262615.1. Taxonomy (GTDB): domain Bacteria; phylum Bacteroidota; class Ignavibacteria; order Ignavibacteriales; family SURF-24; genus JAUZPB01. The sequence continues at coordinate 3,814 of JBLNEL010000211.1, read as the reverse complement.
ATGTCCTTGTGCCGCTATGCCCAATATATGATATGAATAATGCTCCTTCACTGATCTTATTCATCACGGCCTTATAATCCTCCGGACCAAAATCAGATACAGGATTTGCTGTTTTATAAAAATGCGAGTACATAAAAGCTAAGGGACGGGGTGCTGCTGTTTCATTTATTATCTTCTCATTTATTATCCTTAAGCTCTGAAGCTGACTTTCATCATTTCCATCCCCGCCTGAGAAAAAAAGAGCAGATTTATTAAAACTGTCAAATATCTGTGAATCGTACGATTTAAGCTTCTGAAAGTAATTCTGAAACTCTCCTGGAGTATTTGCAGGTATCCTGCCTGTATATAGCTGAGGTAATGGGAAATTGTTCCATGCTGTAAACCAGGCATCACTTACAGGCTCTCCGTATGAAGGAACAAGATTTCTGTTAACTAAAGGACGCAGAGGATCTTTCAGATACCCTTTGTAATCGTAATTAGCGCTTCCAATAAGACAAAGGTATGATGGTTTAGGATAACTCCAGTTATTATATGCTGTTTGTAAAAATTCTTTTATCGATTCGGCTTCAGGATAACCATATGCATATTCATCATAGATATCATCTGTAAGAAAATATTTCGCTGTTAATTTGTATTCAGATGAAATGTATTTCATATACTCTTCCACCTGTGTCTTTAGTGAAGGATGCGTGATTGCAATATAGTCACATTGACTTACAGTACTGACGATATCGGTAAATTGTTTTCTTTTTAAAAAAAGCGGTGTAAGTGCCCTGTTGCTTTTTATTAAAATATATGCCGAACCGGCCGCTGCAGTATCTGCAAAGTAAACCGATGAACCGGCTGAACGGAAATTTGCTATCCTTTTTATAGAAGGCATGTATCTGTATATCACAAGACTATCGGCAAATACATTATCAACTTTTATTATCTTCAATGATGAAGCAACTGAATCCCTTATCCCGAAGGATATTGAATCATTTTCCGCACTGAGCTTTCTTGGATATTCTATTTCATACCAGTCATATAACAGAACATTTGGCGATGTTCCATTTGGATAGTTAGTAACCGTAAAACTATTGTACCCGTTTTTCAATATTTCAGAATTAAAAACCCGGCCTAACAGCAGCCGGTCATTTTTATTTATTGACTGAGAGTCAATCGTTATTCCCCCGTATTTTAAACAAAGCTGATGCGAGTTTTTCTCTATGCTCGATCCGGTGCTGGTTGCCTTAAAATAAATAGCTGCGTTTTTATTTGCTACAAGATCCTTTATATTAAATCCAAAATTCAACGACCCTGCTCCCAGCCAGTTCCAGTACCAGGCTTCTGTTTCTAACCACACTGGGTTCTGGTTCTTAAGAGTTGAGGCAGAAGCAGGCTGATAGGTGAGGTTCTGCTCAATATGCTCTGCGAATGTATAATAGTTCAATGTGTCTTTAATGCCGTCTGGGAAAATACCAGTTTCAGATACTCTCCTGCCCGGCGAACTGCCCCATGTAAGAAAATAAATAGAAGTATCTGAATATTTATTCATGTAATTATTATAAGCTGACCCGCTGGGATTTATCAGACGTGCTGAGATCTTTGAATAATTCTTCTTCCCGTAGAATTCTATAAAATCACTTTGATCGAATTTACCATCATTCTCCCCCTGAATATAAATCGGTATTTCACTTCCGCTTTCTAAAACTTTTATGGTTCTGGGATCAACATTCGCAGTTTCCTGTCCAAAACGGTCAAGATCCTTTTTATATATCCTGTATATTCCGTCACTTCCAATTCCAAGCTTAATGTAAATATCCTTTGTATTAAACCAGCTGGATAGTGATGTATTGGATTTTTCTGTATTCTTTGATCTGAATTGCTCGGCTATGGAACTGTTGAATAATAGTTTTTTTACCTCCAGGTCAAATTGCGATCTGATCTTTAATGGAGATGGATCAGCTATCGAATAATTATTACCCGGAATTACTTCAATTTCAATATCATCATATTCAGAGAGCGTATTATTTGAAATATCATATTGATATGTGTTTATTTTTATCCGCATACAGTAAAAGTCCCTGAACCAAAATAGCTCTTTTACTTCTGCAAGCTCAGCAGAATTATTTCTTAAAGCACGGCTGTCAGGTCTTATGATCTCTTCATCAGATCTCATTTGATTATCTTTAATATTGATCTTTGGAATAATTCCCCTGAACTGATGCCTGCTGAAATTTTTTACCTGAATTGTTGGCTTCGAAAATGGTGGGATTGCAATTATTACCTCTCTCGAAGGCAGTATAAACTCACCTTCTCTTGTTTCATCAGCATATTCATAATAGTCCCGGATAACTGTATTACCAATTACCTGGTCTCGAAATAAAGGCTTGTTGCTCTTTATGTTTAATCTTATTCTGTTTTCCTTAACACCTGCTGCTTGCGCACAAATATGCACACTTGTAAGCAGAAGAATTAGCAATATTCTTTTCATATACTATATACTGATTACGGTGGTTTTAAGAGGAATATTTTTCTTTAATGACTCTAAATAAAAATTGAGGTATACCTAAAATGTATCTTGCTGCAAATTTAGATGGATTGCTCAATAACCTTACAGCCCATTCAAGACCAATTTGCCTTACCAATAGCGGCCCCCTTACTTTATTACCTGCTAAGACCTTCAACCCCTCTCCAACTGCAAGAACTATATTAGCCTGAATATCCCCTATATTTTTAATTATCCATTCTTCCTGCAGCGGAGTACCTAATCCAATTAGCAATACCTCGGGTGCGGCCAGCTTAATTTCATTCAATACATTTTTTGAATTAAATCCGTATCCTGAACTCATTCCAACAATATTTAATTCTGCGCTCATCACCTTAATTCTCTTCAATGTATCTTCAGTTTCACCTAAGATATAAATTTTCCAGTTTCTCTCAAGTATTTTTTTTGTTAAATACGGATAAAAATCTGAACCGGTGATTTTATTTCTCAATCCACGGCTTCCATAAAGTATTTTAGAGGCTATGTATACACCAATTCCATCCGGATGCCTCAGGTTAAACTTTTCAAGTACGCTTTTGAACTTCCCATCAGCAAGTGAAAAATTGATAGAATTGAAGTTTATATATGCCCCTGTTATTTTTTCTCCGCAATCTACTGCATGCTCAAAAAGACTAAGCATCTCAGAATATGATATATCATTAATAAATACATCTGATATTTTTATTCCTCTGGCTGATAGCATTTCATTTTGCAGCATCATAAATGTCCATATATTTTGGGAATATCTTCGATGGTGTATAACCACTTATAACTTTTTGATAAAGCTTATTTCCGTACCTTAAACGTAGCTCCTTATTATCTGCCAGTAATTCAATAGACTGAATGATCGCCTTAGTGTCTTCAGGGCTGATAAGTATTCCATCTGTTTTATCTTCAATGAATTCCATTATACCATCCACTCTGCTGCCGATAAATGCTTTTTTTAAATATCCGGCTTCAATCATAACAAGTGGGAATGGGTCAACTCTCGACGGAAGTATAATTATATCCGATGCATTAAAGTAGTCAGCAATTTTCTGTTCTGCTTTGACCATTATTGCAGGAAGTTTATTTGCTTCAATAAATTCACTTAACCATTTTTCTTCTTCACCGCTTCCTATTATTAGAAGTATAATATCATCGCGCTTTGAGCTTAGCTCCTTGAAAGCATAAAGAAGATTATCAATCCCCTTTTCCTTACTGAATCTGCCTATAAAAGAGACTATCAGGGCCTTTTTATTAATATTATACTTTTCTTTTATATTATGCTTTTCTTTTTGATCA
>JBLNEL010000210.1:0-4858 GCA_050262615.1 Bacillota bacterium | reverse complement strand
ATAATTCAGGGCAATATTAAAGTGGGGAATTTTCTGAAAAAAAAGTTTTCTAATAAAGTACTTTCTATGATCAATTCTAAGTGCTTTATATGTAAATAATTAGCTCCTCTTCAGCCTGTTTTTGCCTATAATTTTTCGAAAAAAACTTCTTGACTTTAGATAAAATTTTGAGTTATTTTGACCTGCAGTGGGAAAAAATGTGGAAAAATCCCAAAAAGTGGGGAAGAATGTTTATAGGCAGCTTTACATACTCAATCGACTCAAAAGGCAGAGTAAGCATACCGGCAAAGTTACGTAAATACGTAAAGCCGGAGGCTAACGATACCTTTATTATGACAAGGGGTGTGGAGAAGTGTATTGTTGTCTATCCGCTGGATCAATGGAAAGAGCTCGTTGACAAGAAATTAGCCAATCTGAATGAATTCAATAAAAAAGAAGCGATGTTTATAAGATCTTTTCTACAAAGGGCCGCTGAAGACACGCTGGATTCGCAGTCGAGACTTTTAATTCCACAAAATTTGATTGAATATGCAGGTATAGAAAAAGAGGTTTTTATCCTTGGAGCAATAAAAAAGATTGAGATCTGGAATCCAGTTATTTATGAAAATTATCTGAATTCGCAGGCAGAATCTTTTGAAGACATTGCAGAAGAGGTAATGAAGCTCTGAAATGCAAGAACATCATATCCCAGTACTATTAAGAGAGTCTATTAAGTACCTGATCGGAAGCCAGGAGGGGGTTTATTTCGATGGTACAATTGGATTTGGAGGGCATTCCGCTGAGTTCTTAAAGCATCTGACACGAGATGCAAAACTTTTAGCTACTGAAGTTGACAAACAAGCTTACAACTATTGTAAGGATAGATTTAAGGACGATAGTAGAGTAAAACTCTACAACACAAATTTCTCACAGATTGATATAGTTTCTAAGATTGAGTTTGTAGACGGCTTTGCAGGGATATTTGCTGATCTTGGAGTTTCCTCTTATCAGCTAGATGATGCGCAGGCGGGGTTTACATACAGAACTGAGAGTCCACTGGACCTCAGGTTAGACAAAACAAGAGCGCTTACGGCAGCTGATATCATAAACGGATTTGAAGAAGAGGAACTTGCAAGGATCTTTTTTCAATACGGAGAAGAGAAGAATTCGCGAAAGATAGCAAGAAGAATAGTTGAGCGAAGGAATCAGAAGCCGATACTGACGACTACTGAATTAAGCCGTATAATTGAAGAAATGACGCCAAAGCCGTTCTTAAACAAAACGCTCTCCAGAATTTTTCAGGCTCTCAGGATATTTGTAAATGACGAGCTTGGAGTTCTAAAGGAGTTTCTGACAAAGTCAGTTGAATTACTTGCTCCGGGCGGGAACATAGTAATACTGACATATCATTCGCTGGAGGACAGGATAGTAAAAGAAGTTTTTAAGTATGAAGCACTTTCCTGTATATGTCCTCCCGAATTTCCGGTCTGTGTCTGCGATAAGAAGCAGAGGCTGGAGCCAGTTACGCGGAAGCCGGTATTACCGACTGATGAAGAATTGAAAATTAACAACAGAGCGCGCAGTGCAAAATTACGCGCAGCAAGAAAACTATAAAACAATAATTTAGCAAAGATGAAGAAAACTACTGAAGGGAAAAAGAAGAAGAAGCCGGTGCTGCTATTTTTTTTACTTTCAGTATTACTGCTTGCATTTGTTACTCTCTTATATGTTGGATTAAAACTAGAGATTGAAAGGCTTACCAAAGAAAAAGCCATTCTTGAAGAATCTCTGCTTGCAAAGAAAAATAAGACCACAATGCTGCTGGTTGAAGTTCAAAAGCTGGAAACTGAAGAAAGAATAACCCAGTTAGCCGAAGCTAAGCTAGGGATGATAAAATTCAATGAGCCAAATAATGTTATTGAAATCGACCATAACAAACTAGAACAAATCACAAAAGTAATTAGCAGCAAATATGAATAACAGCAGAGCTTTAGTTGTAATTTTTGCATTGTTTATATTTTTCTGTGTACTAGCAGCAAGGCTTTTTACTATTCAGATAAAGAAGCATGCTGATTATGACTATTATGCCAAGAATCAGCAAGTAGAGAAGAAGACTATCAGGGCCGAGCGAGGTTTTATATATGACCGAAACGGTGAGCTTTTAGCGTATGACAGGAACGATGTTTCTTTTTATGTAGATGTTAAGATGCCGAAAGAAAAGCAAGTCGATTCAATTTCAGCAAAGTTTGCAGAAACATTTGGTAAAAGCAGAAGCTATTATAAGAACCTGATAAAGCGCAGCAGTACAAGAATTGTATGTCTGGAGAAAAAGGTACCAGCTGACAAGGCGATTAGGCTGAAAGACTACAGGATTGACGGGTTATTTTCAAAGGAAGACCCGACAAGGGTATATTCATACGACAATCTGGCCTCACATGTTCTTGGGTATGTTAACGATAATTATGAAGGTACAGAAGGAATAGAAAAAAGGTATAATAAGTATTTAACCGGAAATGACGGGACACTGATAATACAGAGGGATGTACGCGGAAGGATGATCACGGTATCAGAAGATGCAACAATTCAGCCTGTACCGGGAGACAATTTATATCTTACGATTGACAAGTCGTATCAGAAGGTAGTAGAAGAAGAGTTAAAAAAAGGCTGTGAGGAGTTTCAGAGCAAAAGTGCTGTTGCAATTGTAATGGATCCGCACAATGGTGAAATACTAGCCTTAGCGAATTTCCCGGATTTCAATCCAAACAATTACTGGGAATATAAAGACGAGGCAAGAAGGAACAGAGCGCTGACTGACACATATGAACCGGGCTCGACATTTAAGTCAATAACATTATCATCATTAGTTGATCAGAAGCTTTGCAGGTTTGATGAGACCATTTTTGCGGAAAATGGAAGATACAAGTACAGGAAGGCCAATATAACAGATTCGCACAGGCATCAGTACCTGACAGTACGCGGAGTGCTGGAGCAATCCAGTAATATAGGGATGGCAAAGCTTATTGGTAGAATTAATGAAGATAAGTTTTATAAATATTTAAGAAACTTCGGTTTCGGCAATTATACATTTATTGATCTTCCGGGAGAAGCAAAAGGGAAGCTTAAGAAACCGGGAAATTTCAATGAACTTACACAGGCATTTATGTCCTTTGGTTATGAGGTATCAGTTACACCATTGCAGATAACAGCTGCCTATGCAGCGCTGATAAACGGCGGGAATTTATATCAGCCACATATATTGAAAAAAGTTATGACGCGCGGCAACGAAGTAAAGGAAGAAGTTGCTCCGATGATGTTACGAAATGTGATTCAGGAATCGACCTCAGCCAAGATGAGAAATCTGCTTTTAGGAGTTGTTGAGAATGGAACAGGAGATAAAGCGAAGATTGAAGATATAAAAGTAGGCGGGAAAACCGGTACGTCGCAGCAGCTGATCAATAACAAGTACTCGAGTTCTAGTCACAACTCATCATTTGTAGGATTTTTCCCGGTTGAGAATCCTCAGGTTTTGATCTATGTACTGGTCAATGCACCTAAAGTAGGTCAGTATGGCGGTGTTGTTGCTGGTCCAATTTTTAAGAATATTGCTGAAAGGCTCTTAAAGACCGACATGAATCTTCTCTCGAAAGTAAAGGGAGGCGGAAAAGGTCAGGAGCAGAAAACATTTGACAATGTATTTGTAAAGAATGTCAAGGAAGAAAAAGGGACAACCAAATATTCCGATCCATCAGTTCAGCAGCCTGCAGCGATGAAGAAGGCTGCAAAGATAATAATTAGTAAAAACATAATGCCTGATCTGACTAACAGCAATCTAAGGGATGCCATATCGGCGCTTACAGAAATGGGGCTTAAGTATAAAGTCAGCGGTTCAGGAAAAGTTGTATCGCAGAGTATTGTTTCGGGGCAACAGATAAAACCGGGGCTTCTTTGCATTTTGAAATGTGAAGAAAGGAAATTATCCGGGGTCAGGATAGACTAATGGAATTAACAAAACTAGTAAATAGCTTAAGAGTAATTCAACTAGCTGGTGAAGTTGAAAGAAAAGACATTGAGAGTATTACTTACGATTCAAGGAAAGTAAAAAAGAATACTTTATTTGTGGCTATTTCAGGCTTCAGCACAGATGGGCACAGGTTCATACTTGATGCAATAAGCAAGGGTGCGACGGCAGTAATACTTGAGAATAACAATGCTGTTCCGAATGATATTTTCATGCACCACAATGTAACAAAAATACTTGTACAGAACAGCCGTCAGGCGCTGGCTGAAGCGTCGAATGCATTTTATAAAGAGCCAACAAAAAAGATGGAAGTCTTTGGAGTTACCGGTACAAAGGGAAAGACAACGACCTCATATTTTATTAAGAATATACTTGAGACATCGGGAAGGAAGACCGGGCTGGTCGGTACAATTGCAAATTATATCGGCAGCAGGCAGATCAACACAAGCATGACAACACCAGAATCCTCTGATCTAAATCAGCTTTTTGCTGATATGGTAAGCGAAGGGTGCAGCAGCTGTGTAATGGAAGTTTCATCGCATTCACTTTTGCTTAAGCGTGTAAATAACGTTGAATTCAGAGTGGCAGTATTTACAAACATAACGTCTGATCACCTGGATTTTCATGGTACAGTTGAAGAATATTTAAAGGCAAAGAAGATCTTATTTGATTCATTAAAAGAAACTTCAATAGCTATCTATAATGCTGATGATGAAAAGTCAGCTTTAGTTATTTCTGATACAAAGGCAAAGACCTATTCCTATGGAACAAAAGCAGGGGCTGACTTTCTGGTTAAGAACATCAGTTATGATCTAAACGGGACAAGTTTTGAAGTAGAGTATAATGGAGAGTCATATAAAA
>JBLNEL010000209.1:0-11205 GCA_050262615.1 Bacillota bacterium | reverse complement strand
TATATATTTCCCGTCATTGGTAATTTCAGGGAATCTGCTGACTGTTCCTACCTTATCCTTTAGAATAATCCTTTTGTTTCTACCGTCAGTATCACATATACTGATAGAACTATTGGTATAGGCGACTATATATTTTCCATCAGGAGAAAGGGAATTTTCATATGAATCCTTAAAGGAATAAATAACCTTAAAGTTATTATTCGAATCAATTATCTTCGTAATGATTTTACCTTTTAAGTCTCTAAGAAGGATTAGCCCGTTTTTTGCAACTTCCAGACCCATTGCCTGATTAAACTTACCGATAACAGTTTCTTTGCCGCTGCTTAGCGACATTACTTTTATTTGCATGGCTTTGGCATTATTTTCTTTGTCCCTATCATCTTCAAAAAAGATAATCCGGTCATTATCCGGCAGAAACCTTGGGTGATCATAATATGAAGACTTATTCGAAGCCTTCAGGGTTTTATAATTTGATCCGTCTGTATTAATTATAGCCAGGTCACAGCCGTTTATAAAAAGAATCTTGTCAGATTTTGGAGACAAAACAGGGTATGGATCCTTAGGATAATTTATATCAAAGATCTTTTTATATCCGCTTCCGTCACTATTTATAACAACCAGCTGATGACCGCCATCATTTCTATATAAAGCGATTTTCTTTCCATCGGCAGAAACATTAAAATAACCAAGGGGCTTTAGAGCTTTTATTAATAATTTTTCATTTTTTCCATCCTGATCAATTACAGATAAGCCTTGAGGAGATGAAAAAATGATCTTGTCAGAACACGGCAGTACTCTCGGCTGGAATCCTGTAGTAATATGCCGGCTTTTGCCTGTCTTAATTTCAACTATAGCTATCTTGTATTCATTTTTGATAATTGGATTAAACGGACTGAAGGCTTTAAATTTTTGTAAGGGAAGAGTAAGCACAAATAATAAGGAATAAAACGTTATGAAAATGTTTCTAAGAGATCTAACCATATTACCTCCCATAATTTTCCCGAATGAGGTGATAAAGTAATTGATTAAAGTATTATTAATTTTCTACAACTGAGCTGAAAATAGTTAATACTTTGAATTTTTACAATAAGTACTAGAAATTAACGGCTGCATCCCCTAAGATCTATCTCCCAGCTGCCAAGCACTTCCAAGCCGCGCGTAATATAAAAACGGTCAAACAGGTTTATAGTTGGATCACAATGTGAAGTTATCAGCTCAACTACAGTTCCTATAGGCGGAAGAAATGTACTGTCTTTGGAAATTATCTTTCCATATTCATCACCGAACCAGTCATATTCCAGTCCTGAATATTCAGGGGAGACAATGATAGGGATTCCTCCATCTTTATATAGCGACTTTAATCCGGCATCAACTGTAACAAATCCGCGCTGATTTGCGCTTACAACAGTTGTAAGTAGATGCAATGCTGAACTTAAAGGAGCAGATTCGTCATTTACCATAGTCCGGTCAACTGACAGATATTCAGCATCCATAGTGACATATGAGCCAACTTGAAATTCTGTTATCTCCGGAATTAATAAATCAATTGCGAATGTACCAGTGCCTGAAGCGCTGAAAATATCAAAGTTTTCGTACCTTTTCTGTAAGCTTCGGAAAATGTCGACAGCCTTTGATAGGCAGCTGAAGGATGCGTTTTTTCTATCTTCATAATCAGCAATGTGCTGAATATGACCGGCATAAGCCTGAATTCCCCTTAGTCTAAGATTCTTAAATGAAGAGGCAAAATCAGCAAGCAGAAGAGCATTTTCAGGTTCAACACCTGTGCGGTTCAGACCGGCATTTACATCCAGCAATACTTCAATCGACTGGTCCCTCTCCTGCAGTACCTGGCTTAGAAGCCTGATAGATTCTGGATGATCAACAGCAGCAGTTACTTTGGGTGTAATGGTCAGTATATCTGCCAGCGCCTCCATTTTTAACCTGGTTGATACCGGTCCTGTTATAAGAATATTTTCAATTCCTGCTTTAGCTAAAACTTCTGCTTCAGATACCTTGGCAGCACAGATGCCGATAGCTCCATGCTCAAGCTGCATTTTTGCCAGTGCTGAGCATTTGTGTGTTTTTGCATGAGGGCGCAGAGCCTTACCGGCTGAAGTGGCCATCGACTGCACTTTTTTAAGGTTTGCTTCAAGAACATCCAGATCAAGCAGCAGGCAGGGAGTATCAAGTTCGTACTTGTTAATCGTTAGGTGATCCATTCTCAAATTCCCCAATTAATTAGACCGGAGGCTGCTTAAATAAACAGCAGTGAATACATGATCTTTTTACCATTTTTTAATGGCATCAGCTTTTAAGTTCTTATGGTTGTAATTTAACTGTTATAAGCTTAACCTTCTTCTTGCTTATCCTCTTTTATAATTCTCTGACGAATTACATCCCACTGATGAGTTGTAAGGAAACTTTCATTGAGGTTTTCATAGATCTTCTTAAGAAAATTAAACGGCAATGCAAATGTCATAAGATCCTTTGGCAGTTTTGCCCGCGCTGAAATATCATGCATTCCCCAGACAGCTTTATCTTCATTCTTCAGATGGTACTGAAAGGGCATCATAACAGAAGCTGCGCAGGCGGAGGCAAACCTTGTAACAACCCGGTCACTGCTCTCAGGAGCATCATAGTAAGCAAGAAAGACAAGCGCACTTATCTGGTCTGCATTTGCAAAAAATATTACCACTTCAGGGACTTCATCTTCTGTAAAATTCTCAAGAGGCTTTAATATTGTATAGCCTTCAGTTTTCTTTTCCATCCTGATCTCTTCCAGATACTTCTTTGTAAGTTCCGGAGTTTTTACGAATCTCTCGCTTTCCCTGCCGGGAAAAGGGCCGCATGAAAGGAAGTACTCTATGCCCGGGAAGATCCAGTCTTTGTATCCGAAATAAAATGCTGAACATGGAAAGCCCATTACGTTCTCACTGAAGGCAAAAGTTTTTCCTTTTGCACTTTGCAGAATAAAAGGCATAATGCAGCCCTGTCCGGGCTTCTTTAATTCGAGCGCATCCAGCGGTTTGTTTTTATCATGATATAGCCCTATTGCGCTGTATTTTAACGCTAACTTCTCCTTGAAATCTTTACCAATATTACCGGATAAAACCATTTATTATCTTAATCCCATCTTCTTGAAAATTAATGATCCTTTAGCCTGTCCAAAGATATTAAAATCCAGTTATAAAAAGAAGGACTTAAGTTTGCTGCAGAAAGTAAGAAAATAATACAAGTCTCTCGTTCTAATCCCTCTCTTTTTACCAGGAGAGGGATTAAGAAGAATCATGCTTTTTCTATCTCTATTTTTTTCACAGCATAATTAAATGTATTAACCTTTGCTTTAGGTTTTTCTTCACTTTACCAGTACCATCTTTTTTGTTGAGTTGAAATTTTCTTTCCCATCAAGCGAGACAGCATTTATATTATAATAATATACTCCAGAGGATAAATTAACAGCATTCCATGTAACTTCGTGACTTCCGGCTGCCTGAACTCCGTTTACCAATTCAGCTATGAGCTGCCCTACTGTGTTATATATACTGATCTTTACACTGCTTGCCTGAGGGAGCCCGTATTTAATTTTTGTGGCCGGATTAAATGGATTAGGATAATTCTGAAGAATGCTGTAACCTGAAGGAATAATATCATGGTAACTCTCTTCAACACTTGTTGGATTAAAATTTATCCGGCAGATCTCTGTTTCAGGCAGCGGGACAATCATTCTTATATCACCCGGTACCATATAATAAGATCCATTATTAAATGTAACACTCTGGCTGGTCCCATAGAAACCTGAAATCAGTCTGGGCTGTAACGGGTTGCTTACATTATATAAGCGGTAACCGGTACCATTTGTAAGGCAAACTATATTATCATTCAGGTAACTGACATTTGAATAGCTATACTGCGGCTGGTTCATTTCCCATTTAACAGGACAATAATTAATTACAGAACTTAACTTCCTTAACTTCATTGCACCTGAAATGCCGTAAATATCAAGCGTATCATGATAGGTAATGAAAAGCAGTGTGTCTTTTATATCCCATCCGTTAATAGTATTTGTAAAGTCCCATTTCGATGAAAGGCTCATTGCCGATTTATCACGAAATACAATCGACTTGTTTTCATTTGCTGAATTTCTTTGCAGTTGAAAAATATAATTTCCCCTGACCCTCATGCCTGAACAGGCAGCATCAGTGTAGCTATCCATTATTACCGGAGCAGAGAGGTTTGTAAAGTCAACTTTATAACAGCTTCTCATTATGTCATATAGATATGCAGTGTTTCCTTCAAATACAATTGAACTTATATCTGAAGTACCGGGCACATAGTTCTGCAGAATTGGACTCAGGCTCCAGTTGCTGCCTATTGAATAAATGTTCAGAACGCCGGGTCCGAAATATCCCGAAGTGCCGTAAGAAAAAACATAGAGCCTGTTATTTGTTACTTTTACAACCTTTTCAACATTAGGCGGTAATATTATCTCCTGTTTTTTGTCAAAGCCATTATTTGCTATCGAGTATATTCTCAGCAGGTTCTTTTCAAGTGAAAGAGTTGTCAGGTATAAAGAGTCCCCGCTGAAATGGACACCGGCTAAAGCTGTAGCATCATTTAGCGAGTACCTGATACTAATATTCTGTATTATCGGGTGTGTAGTTATCGATTTTTTAACTGTGGAAGTAAAAGTTCCGTTATCAACCTCTAGCGAGACTTCATTTATATTAACATTATATGGAACATAATAAGTCTTAACATCTGAGAAGGAACTAAAGGTACCCGTGCCTGCCCACTTATATTTTAATGGTTTATTCTGCGGATCAACAGATGAAGAAGCATCAATAAGTACCGAATCACCCCAGGTCATCTCAGTTTTGCTGAAAGTGAAATTAGCTGTCGGCGCCTTTACACCCGTTACGGTAATATTTATACTCCCTTCAGATGAATTCCCTTTGGAATTTGTAACTTTAAGAGAAATATTATATTCTCCTTCAACATCTGGTGTAAATGCAGCCTTATCATTATTCACTGTAATAGCAGCTTTACTGCCTGCGGGAGCTGAATTTATTTTCCAGATGTAAGAAGCCGGCAGAGCTAATGGATCGAGTGAAACTACAGAGGAGGAAATACTGACCGGATTGTTTACTGCCGTCAAAGTATTTGCACTTAGTCCTACGGAAATATTATCAGTGTAGAGTTTCTTCAGGTTAGCAGCTTTATTTTTAAGCAGCCTTATATTCTCCCTGTGTGAATTATGAGCTTCAATAGCCCCAATCTCAGCAAAAACAATTTCCTGCGTATCCTGCAGGGCAAGTGTAAATGGACCTGAGACTAAGCCTATTCTGCGGTCCCCTTTGAAATAATAATAACCATCCAGATATCCCTGACCTGAAACCGGGTCGCCTGAAAGAGGAAATTTAGTCGTGCCGCCGCCAAGGTAATCAGGGATTGAGAAAGGCTTTCCTGTAGTAGTTACTTTCCCCTGAAACAGATTCCAGAAATATAAAGTACCGGTATCGTATTTATTGCCCAGCTCAGGATCCTTCATAACAGGGTCACCATTTATATGGTAATAGAAAGAAGTCATTGGCAGATTCTTTCTGCCTGATATCCATCTGCCGTTAAAGAAGGCCTTATCAGAGGATGATCCGCTTACAGCAGGGCCCTGCAGCAGTTGAAAGCCTGCAGCAGGAGGATTATTTCCATAAACAACATCTATTGGACCACCATTATAACAATAAGCCAGGTCAAGTGTTGAATCACATCCGGCAAGATCGTCCTGTGAGTCACCCACATCAGGGTCACTCCACATCGATAAGTACATTTCATCTATGGGACCTGAGCCTTTATTAATGATCTTATATTTCCTGAATATAAGATCACCATGGAAGCTGTTTGCAGAATATCCCCAGATGGTTGTCTGCATCTCCAGATTCATCGGTGCAGAGCCATAAAGATTCCTGCATACGCTTTGATCAAGGTCATTACACACAAACCATATTGTCTGACCTGCACCAGGAACCCCGGGAATATCAATAGCAGGATTATAAACCTTATCTCCGTCTTTATCAAAAAAAGGTGCCCCCTTGGATGCCGGCCATTCATTCCAGTCCTTTTCATATTGTGCTCTTATGGATTCTATTGAGCCTTCGCCATCTGCACCCTCTGAGGATAGATTTCCTGTTTTATAGTCAGGACGGACCCTGTAGATCCTGACTCCAGCTGAACTTGGATCCTCACCGCTTCCGTTTGCTAAAATCTTACCCGGTGCAAGACCCGAATTATAAGTCGCACCCCCTACCCTTATCTGGCCATTTATCTTGCCGCCCCAGACCAGACCTGATTGAAATACAGCCTGGTGATTGCTCCCTTTGGGGAAAGTAAATCCGCCGGTTGTAAACGGACTGATATCCGAGGTTCCGTCCTGGTAAAAATAGGTTGAAATCTTATTGATATTTAATTTCGTGTAACCCGGTGTGCCCTGTGTTTTATCAGGGAGCTTTTTTGTGTAGTCTCCGGCATTTAAATTACTAGCCGTGCTGAAGAAAACTGAAATAATAAGAAACAGGGAGAGCCAGGTAATTTTCATAATTTTCTCCTTCTGTAACTATCGATAAAGGTATTTGGGAAAGTATATAGTGAATTATTGATAAACTACTGTAAAATTTATTTCTTGTGATTATATCTCATTACCATTCATAGCCTGCCAGATGTAGGAACATTCTTCTTTATATGTATAATAGCAGGAAAATCTGCCTTCACGGAAAAGATTTTATCATTTTCCTTTTATTCTTTCAATTACCTGTTCAATATAACCCTTCTGCCAATCCAGAGACATCTAACCGTTTGGTCTTTTTTAATAATACTTACAAAATAATGATGTTCAAGGAAAGTTTTTGAATAATACGGAATTTTATAAAATTTTACTAATTTTGCATTTGCTGGATTTTGAGCAGAATTAATTTCTAATCTGCTTAATTTTCACCTACTTAAAATCAATTTATTTTCTGCATACTAAACCAAATTAATATCATGAAAAAATTAAGTTCTTGTATATCCATTCTCCTTCTGACATTAATTGTACCATTACAGGCACAGACAACCAAAGAAGAACTTTTAAGTAATACAAACTTTGCCGGAGGTTTGTATTGTCCATATATTTATACTGCTCCGGCTTCAACATCTACTCCTGAAGGTTATACCCCGTTTTACATCAGTCACTACGGACGCCATGGCTCCCGCTGGGTACTCTCTTCTAATTGCCATGATATCCCTCTGAAGATACTTGGTGAAGCTTTTACAGCTGATAAACTTACAGCTCTGGGTAAAAGTCTTTTTGAACGGATTAGAACTGCTGCCGAAGATGCCGCAGGCCGTTACGGCGATCTTTCCCCGTTAGGAGTAAAAGAACAAAAAGAAATTGCAGAACGAATGTTCAAATCATTCCCTGAAGTCTTTTCAACCCGGGATAACCGGAAATGTTTTATTTATAGCCGTTCAACACAGGTGCCGCGCTGTATTCTAAGCATGGCTGCTAACAATGAACGTCTGAAAGAATTAAATCCCGAGATTGAAATTGTAAGGGAAGCAGCTAAAAAAAATATTTACCTGAATAATGACGCCGCAACAAACAGGGATACAGTTAAGACCATTGTATCTGACTTTAAAAACAAACATTTTAATGCAGGCCGTTTCATTGCTTCTATCTTTACTGATACTTCCTATGCTAATCAGCAGATAAAAGATCCTGCAAACTTTGCATATCTTATTTTTTCGGCTGCTATTAATTTGCCCAATCTTGACCATTTGAAGCTTTCGATGATGGACGTTTTTACAAGTGATGAGATATTTACTTTGTGGGAGGCTTCAAATATCCAGATGTATTATGAAGTTGGTCCCTCCACCGTTAATGGAAAAGCAGCAATAAAAAGCGCAGCACTTTTGCTGAAAGATATTTTAGATTGTGCTGATAAGGCAATTAAAAATAAAAACATTTCTGCAGATTTGCGCTTTGGACATGATACTTATATTATTCCATTGCTTGCCCTGATAGATATAAAGAATATGAATATTGCTCAGGCCGATCCTGAGAAAGTCTATTCAGCCTGGAGTAACTTTAAGGCTTCGCCTATGGGCTCAAATCTTCAGTTGGTATTTTATAAGAATGATGAAAATGATGATGTACTTGTTAAACTGCTTCATTGCGAAAAAGAAGTTGAAATACCAGTTAAAACGGATATAGCTCCTTACTATCATTGGAAAGATATTAAGGCTTATTATGAAAGTAAGATAGCTAATTTATAGTTCAAATAGGGCCGCTAAATCCAGGCGATGTCTGGCTTAATTTATCTGTTCGTTATAGTTTATCAGATATAGAATTTCTCTTTAGGCCATATTTTCTGGATCGTAGTATTCATACCTTTGCAGATGAATATCATGCGGCCTCGTTCAAATGGCATTGAATACTTTGCATTGGTAATGGCTGCTAATTCAACGTATTTATAATATTTATGCAGATCAGCAAGGTTCTCATTTAGGGAACCAGCTGGTCCGATAATAATTGCAATGTTTCCTGTTCGGTCCCCCGGACCCCAGAGCCAGTAACTGTTATGCGGGCAGACTGCCTCAGGCAGGCCAAACTCACTTCCGAAGAACTCAACTGCACCTGCCTGACCATAATTACGAACATATATCATGCACTGCGACTGCTCTTCCAGAGAAAGTTTTCCGTATGCATCTGCTATTTTACTTACAAGTTCCTTCCATCCGAACTGATCTGCAAAATACTGAGGTAGTTCTGCTATCCCCGACTTCTCGTCAGCACGGGGTGTGATGCCCAGAAAACTCTGGTACTTGATAAATTGCTCTATCGGCAGTATCGGCATTGTGAAAGGAAGTGAGATCAGGCTATAGACTAACATGCTGCTAATAAAAGCAGGCTTAAACCAATTAGTATGCGCCTGTGGTACAATTTGTTCAACCAGAACTGCACCTCCGGCCAGATAGAGAGGGTAACTGGCTGCTAAATAATAAACCTTGCCGTTTGAAAAAACCATTATTAAAAATACAATAGGATAAATCCAGGCCAGAGGTCTTAGGTGTCCTTCATTGTACCTGTAAAAGAAATAAATCCCTCCCAGCCATAAAGGTGCATTAAAGAAATTTATATCCTGCAGCTGACCTAAAAAAAGATTCATTGGACCAAGATGCACGTTTTTATTCATGCTCGCATTGCGCATAAATTCCAGTGAAGGAAAATCATGTGAAATCTGCCAGAGAACATGCGGCAGAAAGATAACTGCAGCAATTGCGGCTCCTGACCATAGCCATCCGGAAGTAAATTGTTTTCTTTGCCTGGTAAACAGCAAACCTGCAGCAAGTGCAGCAGCCATAAATCCAATTGAATATTTGTTCAGCAAACCCAGCCCTGTGACCACGCCGAAGTAAATCCAAAGCTTCGGCTTATCATCAATTAGCAGACATACTAATATATATCCTGCTAAAGTCCAGAAAAATACATCAAATGGATTCATTGTAAAGATCTGAGCCATCCCTAGAAGTCCCGGTGCCGCAGCTACAGAAAGTGATGCAAGTCCCTGACAAAATCTCCCTCCGCCAAGTTTACGTGCAGTTAAAGCCGCAAGAATTATTACAGATGCAACTGCAATAGACGGCAGTAAGCGCATTGCATACAATGAATCGCCCAGAAGGTGCCGGTTGATCCAGAGGAGCAATATCGATAGAGGTGGCTGGTCAACATACCCGAAATCAAGGCGCTTACTGCAGGCAATATAATATAATTCATCTCTGAAATAACCGTATCTGCCATGAAACAACATTTGAACTATAAATACAATTACAGCCAGTATGACTGGTATTGCAAGGCTATGAGAGAAAATATTGCGTATCTGTATCTTGATTCTTGTTTCCATGGTTTGTTTTAGTTTAACAAAACAAGTATCTGCTTCCGGTCTGCATTTAACCCGTTTAATATGTAATTATTTCATCAGGCAGCTTTTATAATGCTTAATCTATAAATTTTCCGGCAGAAATATCAATATAACAAATGAACTTTCTGCTTAGATTCAGATTTGTTGTTAATTTTCACGGTGAAGATGAAAAGATACTTTACAAAAACATTTCCGAAATAATTTAAAATATTTTTTCCGTGAAGGCATTTTTTAACACTATATTAGCTATAAAAAACTAAATCAGTTTGCATTTTCAGCCTGATAAATATCCCTTTAGTTACAGATAATTTAGTATGGAGCAGAAGTATGAAGAAAATAATTCTGTTAATTCAAATATTTACAAGCCTTCTTTTTATCTCCTGTAATGTAACCGACAGTCAGAATGATTCCACTCCTATTGATATGAATCCTGCGACAGGAGGGATATACATTACAGGCGAAAACACTCCTGATGAAATAGGTGTCTATGGAAGTCCCTCAACCAGTGCTGAATGGATTGTTGATAATTCAATTAAAAGAAATTCGCTGTTTTTTACTGCATTCCCTAATCCTTTTCATGGTTCAACAAGCCTGCATTTCTCATTACCCATAGAATCAAATGTGAAATTAGCCATTGTTCGTGCCAGGCTGAAAGGTGCCGGTAATAATGATATCTACAGCATCGGGGGAGGATTATTCCAGGTTAACTCAAGTTCTCAAGCCATAGAACTGATAAATGAAGGACATAAACCAGGAATTTATTCTATTCGGTGGAATGGTACAGATAAAAGCGGCAAACCTGTCCCTGCAGGCTTTTACAGGGCCTACCTTCAGATCGGGAATAATCTAATATGGCGTGATTTACTGGTCTCGCAGAGTAAGGATGATCTTCCCGAAGAATTACGAAGACTAGTTTGGTTTTATTAAATAAAAAGTACGGAGAATAAAAAATGAAAATCCCTTACATAATTGCTTCAGCTTTGGTATTGTTAATCTTAACAGCAGGTGAAGTGAAATCACAGGATAATTTAACCGGACAGAAATTTGGATTTACAGCATCGCTGCAGGGCGGACAAATGGATATAATTATACCTGTTTTCTCAAGCGACAATGTTTACTTTGCTCCTGCTGTCGGTTTTTCATCTGCCCAGGAAGGGGGTTCTGAAATCAGAATTGGTATAGTACCCCGTTTTTATATAAACAGAGATGCTGTTTCAGGATTTATAAGCGCAAGGGTCGGAGCACTGATTACAAG
>JBLNEL010000208.1:0-7182 GCA_050262615.1 Bacillota bacterium | reverse complement strand
TTACAACAGGCAGCAAGCTCTTCAGCGGAGATAAAGTAAAATTGGAGGATAACAGTTACCTTGGACTGTGCTATGTAAAAGGACGCACACTCGAAGTTACTACCCCGGGAGAATTCAACGTCGATGATCTGGCAAAAAACCTTACTGCAGAAAACAGTTCGGTTACTAAAAGAATGACCAGCTATATAATAAATGAAATGATAATTAAAAATAAAACTAAAGAGATGAAAAATATGGCAGGTGTGGTTCGGCAGAACCTGGCATACATCGATAAAGATTTCCCGAATTCAACAATTGTTATTGATACTCTTGTAACCTTCAGATGGTTCCCGGCTAAAGAAGCAAAGTCTTACGCCTTTGAAATAAGAAACCCTTCTTCAAAAGCTGTTTTCCTTAAAGAAACTGAGGATACTTCTGTTACTGTTAATGTGCTGGACCTGGAGCTAGAACCCGGGAAATGTTATTACTGGTTTGTATATGACCCTGAAAACCAGTCTGTAGCTTCTGACAGCAACTGCATTATGGTGATGAATAAGGCGGCATATCAGTCGATCACAGATTCGGTCCGCCAGCTTAGAAGCGATCTTTCTGACCCCAGAAGTCCTTTGAACCAGATAATAATTGCCTCATTTTATGAAAATAATAACATGTATCTGAATGCCCTTTCATATTATCAGAATGCTATGAAATACCTTGGAACTGTCGAAGAGTTTCAGAAAAAATATATCCTTTTTTTAATGAAAGCCGGATTGTTCAGACGGGCTCAGATCACACTTGAAAACTGGAATTTATATTAAAATGATCTGATCACTAAGAAAGTAACCTATAACCAATTAAAGATTTTTGTTACAAAGATGAAAGCTGGAATATTCATAATTATTTTTCTTTTATCGCACTGCATGCTTAATGCACAGGAGGAATACGGAACAGGCTTAATACTTAATGATCCGCTCTTTGAAACATCGCCTGTTTCAGCTCCGCTTATGCGTGGTGATTATTCGGATTTGCCGAAGACTGCCTCGTTAAAACAGTTTACACCTACCCCTAAATATCAGGGACTTTATGGTACATGCACCGGATGGGCTACTGCATATGCTGGCAGAACAATTCTTGAAGCTATTAACCGCAGAATTAAATTTGAAAAGATAGACAGTAATTCGTTTTCCCCTTCATTTGTCTATAACCAGATAAGAGAATCAAACGACTGTTCAGGCGGAGCTTCACTGATAGAAGCCTTAAACTGCCTTAGAAATAACGGGGACTTAAAGTTTAATGATTTTGGCTATGACTGCGCCAGGGAAATTACAGAGGAAGATAAGCTTAAGGCTGCAAACCATAAGATTCTTGAATACAGAGAGATCGCAAGCAGGAAAACTAAAGACAAACATAGATACGTAAAGAAAAGCCTGGCCGAAAGTAAACCGGTTGTACTCGCCTTCGATTGCCCGAATTCCTTCAACCGCGCAAAGGATGCCTGGATACCTGATTCTTCTGACTACAGGGAATGGGGAAGGGGACATGCAATTACAGCTATCGGCTATGATGATAATAAATTAGGCGGCGCAATTGAACTGATGAACAGCTGGGGCACTAACTGGGGAAATAACGGCTATACATGGATTAAATACAAGGATTTTGATTACTTCTGCAAACTGGCTTTTGAAATGATTGATAAATCAATTAAGGATTCATCACTGCCTGACCTCTCAGGTTCAATGAGCTTTAAGGAAAGTACAGGCCGTGAAATGAAAGCAAGATTTAACGGTCAGTATTTTGTAATGGAGAATCCTTATGCTGCTGGCACCCTTTTCGAATTAAGAATTTCTAATAATGAACCTGCTTATGTCTATGCCCTCAGCTCGGATCTGACTAATAAGGTATATAAGATATTTCCATTTAATGAACGAATGGTGGCTTATCTTCCATACAGACAAAACAACGTTGCAATTCCTGATGAGGATAGCTATAATATGCTTGATTCTGTAAGGGGAACATCATATTACTGCTTTATTTATTCGAAGCAGAGACTGGATATTGATAGTATTATCTCAAAAATTGAAAAAGCTCAGGGAATGTTCCCGGACCGTGTCACCGGAGTATTGAAGGATAAAATGGTCAATAGAAATAACATTGATTTTGGGTATAAAGATGCTATTTATTTTAATGCCAGGAGTGGCGGAAAGTATCTTATACCTGTAGTGATCGAAATTAAACATTTATAGTATTAAGCTCTCATTTTTCAGGATGGGGTATAAGAAATGAAGCCGTTAACTGCCGCTATAATATTGGTAATTGTTCTTACTGCATTAGGGGGAAAAGTTTTTGCCCAGGAAAAAATCGATGTGGATTTTGAGGCAGATGAGGGGAAGGTACTTATTCATTATTTCCTGCATGGCGATCCTGAAAAGGATTACCTGATAACCACTCAGCTTAGAAAAACCAGTGACCCAACCTTCCGCCTGATCCCAAAAGGAACCTCGGGAGATATCGGCACAGGAAAATTTGCAGCCAGAAAATGCACCATTACCTGGAATATCGATAAATCACAGCAGGAAATGCTTAGCGGCGAGGACTTTTATTTTGAAGTAACAGCCCAGGAAATAAAACAGGGTAGCTCCTGGTACTGGTATGCAATCGGCGCGGCAGTCTTAGGCGGCGGAGCAGCAACTTATCTATTACTCAGTAAAGATAAGCAAAATGGCGGCAGTACTTCAGATAACCTGGCTGCACCGCCCGGAAGACCATAAAAACAGAAATAATAAAATTAAAATATTCAGTCCGGATAAATTATAAACTGATTAAAATTAACTGAATAAATAGAAACTGTATATATATAAACAAAATAAAATTTATTAAATGAATTATTAACCGGAAAGGCTACAGATGCAAAAGATAATAATCTTTATCATCTTTGCTCTCCTTACCAGCATGTATGCTCCTCAAACATTTGCTCAGGTTAAGGGGACATCACAGACCGGCAGTCTGAGACCTAAAAAAACAACTGCCAATAATCCTGTCCGGATCGTCCTGACTGAGCCAGCTGTTAAAAATGGGGAAGAGATCAATATCGAAAACTCAAGCCTGGCGATTAGAGGGAAAATAGAGGGTAATAATCAGATAAAGTCTCTCAGAATAAACAGTCAGTCTGTTTATTTGAATAATGAGGATAATACTTTCTATTCAGATGTAAAACTTCAGCCCGGATTAAACAGCTTTGTAATTACTGCAATTGATGAAAATAACAGTTCCTCATCTTTTACTTTTAATGTCAATTCACAGGCACTGAAAACAGGTGTGACAATTAATATAATTGAACCGCTGCTTAACTCAAATAACGAAGTCCTGGTAAAAGAAAAGAGCATTCTTGTAAAGGTTAATATCCCTGAATACAAGGATATCAGAGAAGTACAGATAAATAACAAAAAGGCAAATCAGATAAAAAAAACAGACTTCTACCTGAACCTCAAGCTTAGTGACGGGATCAACCTTGTAAATGTAAAGGCAATTGACAAAAAGGGGAAAATAACTGAATCAGCTTTCCGGGTAATTGTCGACTCCGACAGGGAAGGTCCGGTAATACATATCCTGGAACCGGTCGTATCACGCGGAATTAAGATTGTAAGAAAAGCAGAAACTGTATTGGTAAAAGGTAAAGCAGAGGACAAAAGCGGTATTTACGAGGTAACTATAAACGGCGTCAGAACTGACCTTGAATCAGACGGCACTTTTTCATTAAATATGTTCCTGGCATTAGGAGAAAATGCAATCGTTGTAAAAGCTCTTGATAATAATCTTAATGGTACAATTGATACTTTTTATATTACACGGAAGCTTGACGACCTGATTGTAGCTGGTAAGTTCTATGGACTTATCATCGGAATAAATTCCTACAGCGGCTACTGGCCGCCGCTTAAATGTGCATTAAATGATGCACAGGAAGTAGCATCAGTATTAAAAGAGAAATATGGTTTTGACTCGGTTATTACAATACTTGACCAGGATGCTACAAGAAGAAACATCCTGCAGAAACTCGAATGGTTTGCCTCCAATGTAACCAAGGAAGATAACCTCCTTATTTTCTACGCCGGACATGGACAGTTTAATAAAACCTTGAACAGAGGCTACTGGGTACCCAGCGACGCCTCGAGCAACTCAATTGCTGATTATATTCCAAACGGTGAAATCAGAACTTTTATGGCAGGCATCCCGGCCCGACATATATTGCTTATTACTGACGCTTGCTTTGGCGGAGATATTTTCAGGGGTAAGACTGAAAGTTATGCTTTTGATCCTAACAATATGGAAAAGTATTACCGTGAGGTTTATAAAAGACAGTCAAGACTTGCCCTTACCTCAGGCGGCCTCGAGGAGGTGCGCGATGAGGGAAAAGAGGGACACTCAATATTTACTTATTACCTTCTGAAAGCACTTAAGGATAATAAAAGCAGATTTATGGATGCTGCCCAGCTGTATAATGAACTCAGAATTGCAGTTGCCAATAACTCAGACCAGACTCCGATCCTTCAGGCTGTAAAAGATACTTACGACGAAGGCGGTCAGTTTATTTTTGTAAGAAGAAAAGACTAAGCAGGAAAATTTTAGGTAGAAAATAATCAAAGTAATTTTATAAAGAAATCACTTATATGAAAAAATTACCTTTTACTGTTGCTGTGCTTTTTTCTATTTGTCTCAGCCTGCTTCAGGTTAGCCTGCTTCAGGCACAGGGAAATAATACTTCCCAGCGAATGAATGTAATCTCTGGAAAAAATGTAATCTCTGGAAAACCGGTCATACTTCACAGAGCAGTCGAACCTGTTAAAAAAATTGAGGTCCCGTCATACTCTCCTGCAAATATGTGGGATGTGAATTTTGTTTACTATGCCTCACTTACTGCCACCGATTGGGGCAATGCAGGCGTGGTCTACCTGCCTACGTTAAAGGAGATCTGGACAGCTCACTGGGGCAGTGAAGTCTTCTATAGATGGACAGCACATCCGCACGGCCAGACGGGTGTGCTTGACAGCGTATATCAGTTTACTGTCTCTGGAATTCAATATGTCTCCGGCATGGCCTATGACGGTAACTATGTCTATGTGGCAAACTTTTCAAAAACCATTTATAAGATAAATCCGCTTACACGACAGTTAGTGACCGGAACTATTACCGCACCCTCGGTTGTAAATTATATTACGTTTGACCCAACGGCAAACCAGGGCAAAGGAGGCTTCTGGATAGGTGACTACAGCACTCCGGCTGAACTTATTGACTATAATGGAAATGTATTAAATACTATCCCTTATGCAAATCTTGGTACTACCGGAATCAACGGGGCAGCATTCGACGGCTACAGCGCTAATGGACCTTTCCTCTGGTTCTTTGGACAGACTAATGGACAGACATATCCCCAGGAGATTTCACAGGTCGATATAAATACACGCAATGCAACAGGTGTTAAAAGAAATGTAAATCCGGATTTTACTGCTAATACCGACAGCGGACTTGGCGGAGCACTTTTTGTGGCTAATGGACTTGTTGAAGGTAAGATTATATTGCTCGGTATTCTCGAGTGCCCCGAAAGAGATCTTTTATTTGGTTATGACATCGGCTCCCCGCCATCTGCCGGAACATTTGATATCGCAAAAACATTTTCATTCAGCGATCCTAAAGTAAGCTCCAGCTACAGAATTGTAGGCCTGCCGGGCGATGTAAATATTCCGGTTTCTCAGATTATGAATAGCGTGGGTACACAGAAAAAGGACTGGAATGTTTATTACGATAACGGCAAAACGGATAATTATTTAATTGAATTTAACGGCTCGGGAGAGTTTAACTTTACCCCGGGAAAAGCTTTCTGGATGCTTAGCCGTAACCCTGTAAACATTTCCAGAACAGTCAATTCCGTTGCTGCTGATCCCGGAGGATATTCCATCCCTCTGCATGAAGGCTGGAATTTGATAACAAATCCATATAACGGGGACGTTAACTGGAGTTTTATTAAAACAGCTAATACCCTGGGCAATAATGAGGTTATTTATTCCTGGAACGGAAGCTGGACAAACCCGGCCTCCATGCAGCCTTTCGAGGGATATTACTATAATAACGTTAATAACCTGCCTGGACTGAAAATACCCGGTGGGAAAATGCTTGAGAAAACTTTTCCTGATAATACAGCTGACCGGTATGACTACGGACTTAAGAAATTTATTAAGGCTGCCGTTTCATCAGGGGAAAATGAATTTGCTTCTGCTTACCTGGCTTTGAACGAACACTCTGTTAATGAGTTTGATGAGTATGACTTCTTTTCTCCGCCTGGCGACTTCTGCGATATATCTATCTATGTACATAATGAAAACTTAAAGACAAATTATAAAGATCTTTTCATAGATAGCCGCCCGGAGATAAATGAAGGCCAAAAGTATGATATCACATTAAAGAATACCGCAGGTAAGTCTTTGGATTTGAAATTTACAGGTATCTCAGATTTTGAGCAGTATGAAGTCTGTCTTTTGGATACAAGATTAAATAAATTTTATGATTTAAAAGAAAACCCGGAAATTAAAATAAATCCGCTGCATCAGCTAAATAACTTTACCTTATTTATTGGAAGTAAAGAGTATGTAAAGAAAATGAAAACTATCCCTGATCCGGCAGATTATTCTTTGTCAGAGAATTTCCCAAATCCATTTAACCCATCGACTCTCATAAGCTATCAATTGCCAGAAAGGTCTTTTGTAGAACTGAAGGTTTATGATCTCTTAGGAAGAGAGACTGCAGCTTTAGTGAATGAAGAACAGACAGCAGGCAATTACGAGGTTAACTTTAATGCCGGAGGATTAAGCAGCGGAGTTTATATCTATACAATAAAAGCAGGAAATTTTATTCAAAGCCGTAAAATGCTGCTGCTTAGGTGAAAATTAATGTGCTAAGGTAAAAATTAAAGCCGCAGTTTATTCAGGGCTTTACAGTTACAATATAAATTTATTTATAAAACCAGGACCAGTAATCTATCTAAAATGGATTACTGGTCCTGGTGTTTATGACCCTGCGTTCTGTTATTATTTTATCAACCCTTACATCATGAAGATCAGTTTCAATATTATCAAATATCTGGAACTCGAAAGCTAAAACATATTTAGGTGCATACGCTTTCTTCAAAAGCCTGTCGTAATGCCCGCCTCCCTG
>JBLNEL010000207.1:0-6787 GCA_050262615.1 Bacillota bacterium | reverse complement strand
CTTTTTTCACCTATTATCTCCTGTTTTATTAAAATATAAAACAGTGCTCATGGCAAATCAAGAATATATTCAGGTATTGTTTTTATCCGTACATATTTATTACTCAGGAATTGAGCTTATTTATTGAGCTTATCTAGTGATTGTGCTAATTCTGAATTTGTGCTAATTCTGAATTTGTGCCTATTATGGGATAGTAATAATATTGGAAGTGTTAAATGAAAAGACCCCTGTAAAAGGGGTCCTGAAATTTTTATATAGTGTTTTAATGCAAGACATTCAGTTCTGAAAGTTTTTTTTAATGCATTAAGAAGACATTAATTAAGAGCAGAATTTATTTATTACTTCTGCTGCCGACCTCATTTTCAAGTGATCTTAGTTCTTTTATCTTTTCATCTAGAGTTCTGGTTCTTTCTCTTAATTCTGTTAGCTTACCGTTTATATCTTTTTCATAGTCAGCAACATCCCAATAGCCTCTTTCTTCAAAATAGCTTTTGAAAAGCCAGTTATGTTTTAAGGCTTCCATGTTTTCTGAAAATCTCGTTGCTCCCATTTTTACCTGTTCAGTAGTAGCAGTCAGATTATTCAGCATTGTTTTGATCGAGTCGCTGTAGATGCCCTTATTTGTCACCATAGCGCCAACTATTCCCTGCCCGTTCTTTACATTATCAACAATATTATCCACTTTAAGTATAACGGAATTCAGGTTTGCCATTATTCCCTGGAAATCACTTGTGGTTATTTTAACGACATCAGAAATTTCATTTAATTTGCCGGTTAAAGCAACCAGGCTCTTGTCTGCTGTTTTTGTAATTTGTGTTGCGGAATTATAAAGTTCATCATCATTGATGATCTTTCCAATTGTGCCCTCACCTTTATTTACCTTAGCTACTATTTCAGAAAAATCTTTTGTAATACTTTTCAGGTAATTGAGTGTTCCCTGGCTTTCAGCGAATATCTGGGCCATACTTACTGGTGACTGTGAACGTATAAATTCTCCATTTTTAACGATATCGTAGGCTGTTGATCCGACAGAAAGTACAACTATCTTATTTCCAACCAGTCCCTCGGTTTCAATAGTTGCTTTTGTATCGCGTCTGATGAAATTTCTTACGCTCATATCGATTCGCATACTTACAATTACTCTTCCTGTGGTATCATCTGCAAGTTCTATGCTTTTGACACTGCCGACATTTATTCCACTAAGCCTTACCATTGCTCCATTTCTAAGGCCCTCGACGTTATTAAAGTAAGCTTTTATATCGAATGTCGGACTGAAGAGCGACTGACTTCCTCCAACAAGAAAAACTGCCAGAACCAGTAAAGCGGTTCCTATAAAAACAAAAAGCCCAAGGCGAGCTCCTGTAAAATTTTTCATTAATTCATTCTCCTGCTATTATGCCTTTATCACATCGTGACTGAAGAAATTTTGTAAAAATGGATCTTTGGAACTTGTTAGTTCCTCAATTGTACCCTGATACATAATCTTTGCATCTTTTAAGAAAATTGCCCTGTCTGCTATAATACTTGCACAGATAAGGTCGTGTGTTACAACTATTGAGGTCATATTTAATTTTTTCTGCAGATCAAGTATCAGTTCGCTTATCTCTTTTGTAGTAAGAGGGTCAAGTCCTGTTGTAGGCTCATCGTAGAGCATCAGTTTAGGCTCTGTAATAATAGTTCTTGCAAGGGCAATCCTTTTACGCATACCGCCTGAGAGTTCTGAGGGCATTTTGTCAACTGCCTCAACAAGGTCTACGAGTTCAAGCGTATTGAATACTTTATCTGTAACTTCTTTTTTACTGAACTTAAAATTTCTGATCAGCGGGAATGAAAGGTTTTCTCTGACGCTCATAGAATCATAAAGCGCACCGCTCTGGAAGAGAAAGCCTATATGTTTTCTTACCTCATTTAACTCTTTTTCAGGCAAACTTAGAACGTTCTTCCCTTCAACGGTGATCTCACCTGCATCAGGTCTTAGCAACCCAATAATACATTTAAGCAATACACTTTTTCCGGTTCCGCTGCGCCCAAAAACTACAAGATTTTCTCCGGTACACACTTCAAGAGAGATATCGTCCAGGACTTTCTTATAGGTAAAAGCTTTGCTTAAGTTATTTATTTTTACAATCAAGTCGGCCATAACCAAAGTGTTAATTTTACTAAAATACTGTCAAATAATAAAATAAGCAGCGAAGAAAGTACAACAGATGTTGTTGATGCTTTTCCAACACCTTCAGTACCGTTTTCTGCTGTATATCCTTTATAGGCACCTACAATTCCAACTATAAAACCAAAGACAAAGGTTTTTGCAATACTTGGTATTACATCGCCGAATTTCAGCGACAGCAATACTGATCCTGTATAGTAGCTGAAATTCATTTTCTGTGATATAATCAGAGCAATGTATCCGCCAATTATAGCAATGAATATTACATACATTGTAAGCAAAGGCAGAATTATAATACAGGCAATTACACGTGTAACAACCAGGTAGCGGAATGGATTTATTGCCGAGACTTCCATTGCATCAATCTGTTCAGTAACACGCATTGATCCCAGCTCAGCACCAATACCAGAGCTTACCCTTCCTGCAAAGATCAATGCTGTAAGTACAGGTCCAAGCTCTCTTACAACCGATAGAGAAACCATGCTCGGGAGAAAAGACTCAGCTCCAAAACGCACCATTATCGGCTGACTCTGCATAGCTAAGACAAGGCCTATTATAAAGCCAGTTATGCTAACTATAGGAAGCGTCTTTACACCAAGCTCGTCCATATGCTTTCTAATCTCTGCAAAGTCATATGGCGGCTTAAGAAAGTTCCTGAAGAACTCAATTGCAAAGATCGTAAGTCCACCAATTGTACTGAAATACTGATTTAAGGTATTCCAGGTGGTACCACTTTTTAAATTAGTAATCTTCATTTTTTATATTCAAATAACGCCGGGATATTAGGATAAACTACTTTTTAACTAATTAATCTGAATTTTGCTCAAATCTGAATTTCTCTTCATCCTGAAATTCTGTTCAAATATGAAGTTTGGACTATCGGCACAATAAATAAATCTTCATCTTTAAACTTAACACTTTCCGGAAAAGAAAAGTTTAAATTTTTATGAAATATCCGGTAATCTTAAAGCAAACGCTCAAAACGCATTAAAATAATGATTTATTGTTGGTTTTCCCTTATTTACTTCGATTATAGCAACTACATCAAAACGGCAGGTCATATTATCTACTCTTCTTTCAAAAAGATAGGCGCCAGCAATTTTTCGTAACTGCTGAATTTTATCTTTTGTTATCGCGTTCTCAGGGAAACCGTATTCTAGTGACTGCCGGTATTTAACTTCTATGAAAACCAGTGTTTCATTGTCTTTAGCTATAATATCTATTTCACCTTTATGAAATCTGTAATTTCTCTCCAGGATCCTGAAACCCTTGTCAGTAAGGAATCTGCAGGCAAGTTCTTCTCCCTTTTTTCCGGATTTACTTGAGTTCAGATTCATCATGCAATTCCACAAAATTCCTTATGAATGTTCGTCTGTGATAAAGGCATGGGCCATGTTCAATTAAGGCTGCTATATGTTCTTTAGTTGCATAACCTTTATTCTTGTGCCAAAGATATTCAGGAAACTCCTCTGATAACCTGTGCATAAGACGGTCACGTGTGACCTTTGCAATTATTGAAGCTGAGGCAACGGCAAATGATTTTTCATCCCCTTTTACAACTGCACTGACCGGTATATCTGTCGGGAATGTTTTATTTCCGTCGATTATTGCAAGGTCAGGCTTTATCTGCATCGATTCCAAAGAAGATTTCATTGCCTGAAGTGTAGCCTGAAGAATATTAATTCTGTCTATCTCCTCATGAGAGATAATACTTACAGACCAGTCCACAGCCTCCTGAGTTATTTTTTCATAGAGTTCGTCTCTTAATGAGGCGCTTAGTTTTTTCGAATCATCTACTCCATGAATGTAGACTTCCGGGCTGAATATAACCGAGGCGGCGACAACCGGGCCGGCCAGAGGGCCGCGTCCTGCTTCATCTATTCCAGCTAAGAGCTTAATATTTTCATTTAAAAAGGAATTATCAAAATCTTTTGTATTCAAAATTATTTTCCCATGTATATTGCAAGCAGTCCCAAAATCATATTTGCCTTCAGAACTGAACTAAGCAGTCCAAGGTTTTTTTTACTTTGATCCTTACAGAGAGAATTTAAGAAATAAACAAACATCACATTTACAAAGACCATTATTATTATAAAATATTCAATTTTATAGTAATTCAAAACAAACGGAATAAAGGTCGATAAAATAAGCAGTACTGTAGAACCAGTTATTATCTTTACGGCAGGTTTTATTCCATATTTAGCAGGAAAGGTCACGACATTATTTCTGCTGTCTCCTTCAATATCTTCAATGTCCTTTAAAATTTCACGTATAAAATTCACCATAAACGCAAAAAAGGCCGGGATAACAGATCTCTGCCAGTTACCAACTGCAACTCCGCCATAAACAAAAGCCAGTGCTGTCATCGCGGCTACGGTCAGATTACCCAGAAGCGGAATTTTTTTAAGACGCCAGGAATAAAGATATACCAGTGCCAACGTAACAATGATAATTATTAAAGACACATAATTCAGATAACTTCCCAGCAGCAGCGCAATCAGGTTTAATATTACATAAAATACCAAAGCCTCATTTTTACTCAATAATCCTGCAGGCAATACTCTTTTTGGTCTGTTGATCCTGTCAATTTCAATATCTAATATATCATTAATTACATTGCCTGCTGCCCCGACCACTGCACCTGCAAAAGAGGCGGTCAGGAGAGTACAATAAAGAATATTACTATCAGAACATATCAGACATGCAACAAAGATTGAAAAAAAAGAGATCAGAAAATTCAAAGGCCGGATTATTTTGACGGCAGATTTTATTTTTATCAGCACTTTATATAATTTTTTTTTAGAAAACTGCTTTATCAAAAATAAATAAATCCAAAAGATATAAAAAGTTTTTACCTGGTAAATTCACCCGGATTTTAATTAAAACTCATTAATAATGCCAAAATGTATCTTTCCCTGGCTGAACGAATCACCTTTTGCCAGAGCATAGCTTACGCTTAAGACACCAAAGCCCGTTTCAAGATTCAGTCCCATACCATAGCCTGTCTTAAACCCTGAACTTCGCGGAATATTATTTTCTGCATCTTCATCTCTTAGATAATAGCCTGAGTCAAAGAACAAAAATCCATAGGATCGCCTTGAAAAGGGCTGGCGGAATTCAAGATTTGACCATAGAAGTCTGTTGCCAAGAAACTGATTTTCTCTATAGCCGCGAAGTGTGTTTGTGCCTCCCAGGCGGTAAAGGTCAGATATTTCATACTTGTCACCCTTTAGTTCTCTTGCATGCAGGCCAACGGCTACGACCTGTCTTTTGAGTACTTCTTTAAAAAAGCTTATATCGAGGGAAAATCTTTGAAGTGAACTTCTCAGATCCATTGCGCTGCTGATATACTTTGCAGGGCCGTTAATACGCTTTCTGCTGAAGGCGTAGCTATTTAACATGTATATTCCCTCTGAAGGGGCATAAATATCATCCCTGGTATCTAACTTAAGGTTCACCCCGGTAGAAGTTACAGTGGAGTTATAAACTGTAAAAATCGAATTCTCGTTTTCAGTTGGAATAACAGATTCGGAAGACAAGATAAATGAAGCCGAAAGATTTTCGCTGGCAAGAAATTCAATTGCGCCTTCAAGCTTCCGCTTTACATAAGATGAGTCCTGTTTCTGCTGCGATAGTCCAAGATTAATATTTAACGGATAACTCAGGACCCAGGGTTCAAGATATTTCAGTTCAAGTTCCTGAGAAAACCTATCGATCTGCTGCCATCTTACAGCAGCCGCTCTGCCGGTGCCGAGCAGGTTCCTCAGGCTTACATTTACAAGACCTGTAAGATATCCCTTTTCACCAGTCCTTTCAGAGGGCAGATATCCGATTATGCCGTCAAAGTTATTAGTCTCTTTTTCTTTTACTTCAATTGATAGTATACCTTCATTTCTGGAATTAAAATAAAACGAAGGCACTTCCACAGGCTCAAAAAACCTGAGTCTGTTTAATTTCTTTGGAATTTCTTCAATTTTGCTCTGTGAATAATCAATGCCGCTATTAAGCCGTGCTTCACGCAGAATTACATAATCCTTTGTTCTGGAATTACCTTTAATTTCAATCCGGTCAATTTTACTTGTTTTTCCAGGGTCAACTTTCAAATAAATATCGGCCAGAAAATTACCATCTGAAGAATCGGTCATAAAATCCACTGAACTAACAATCACTCTGGCAAATGGTTGTCCGTTTTCTTCAAAATAATCGAGTATTTGAGAAAAATTCCCCTCAAGTGCCAGGTTATTAAAAACCTCGCCGGCCTGAAAGTTAAAAAGCCGGATTATTCTGACAGAATCCTGTTTATTTACTCCCAATAAATATATCTTATTAATATAGGTCGGTTTTCCTTCTGAAATAAAAATATCCAGATCTATTTTTTGTGTATCCTGTTCAGTTTTATTAAGGCTGACTTTTATATCTGAGTGGAAATAGCCTCTTTCAATCAGTCTGATATTTATTCTTTTTCTAACAGAGTCGCTTATAGAAGTATAAATTCTGCTGCCTGGTCTTACATCTGACCACTGTAAGTAGTCGCTGCGTCCAAATTCCCGGTTTCCCGAGATATTAATTTTCTCAATTGTCTGGGCGCTGCAGAGAACTGATATTGATATTAAAATTATG
>JBLNEL010000206.1:0-4970 GCA_050262615.1 Bacillota bacterium | reverse complement strand
ACTTCAGGATGTACCAGCGGGTTAGAATAATCAAAGCCTCCATCCGTATTTTTCGAAAACTGCGGCTCCTCTCCTCCGCTTGACTCAGCAGCATCATAATAATTCTTTAAACGCGGCTCTCTGCTTACCCGGGCATAAGAAATAAATAAGTTTTGGGATGGAGTCAGCTTATAGTTCAATCCAACCCTTGGATTTAAGAAAATGTTCTTTATACTGAAATCATTCCCAACATATTTTTCATTATAAATTCTATACTTGTTATAAGATAATTGAATTTCGGCAAGAATATTAAATAAACTACTGAAAGAGTAGTTTTCATGTGCATATATGTTTACAATATCCTTTGATCCATTATATTCATAATACCTGAAATTCTTATCCACACCAGAAGGCAGATTATCCGCATAATTAATGCTTCCCCAATGGAGAGATCTGTGGAACCTGAGCTCGGAACCTACTATTAACTCACCATTATCATGTCTGATACTCAACCTTGGGATCCAGCCAAATTGCTTATTCTCTACCTGCGCTCTGATTAAAGCATTTTCAGGATTTCTTACAGCATTAAATCCATTTGAATTTACTAATCTGAAATAAGAAGTATCTGCCCAGGAGGCATCGTAATCAAAAAAGCCGCTGCCCAGTACCATAAATAAGGCTGAGTTGAAGGACAAATTCTTGCTGATATTCCATTCATTCAGCAGCTCATAATGCGGCTGTGAAAAGTTTTCAATTTCTTCTGGTCGTCTCAGTACAGCATAATCGTATTGGTTATTTGTCACTCCCCAATCCGAGTAGTTAGCTTTTCTCAACTCCCTGTCTTTTATTGTAAACTTAGGTAACCCATTATAGGATAATCCATCAGCAATGGGACCCCCGTATAAATTAATTTGCGTTGTAATATTATCATCATATCTTACTGCAGAAATATGGTATGAATTAAGATCACTCCAGGCCGAATTTCGATAACCGCTGCTGAGAACCTTTGATAATTTCGAATAAATAGAATACTTATTATTTATTAAACCGCTGGAAAAACTTGCACTATATTTTCTCGTGTTGTAGCTTCCTATAGATGAAGAGAGATCAAAACGCGGTTTATCGCTGAAAGAAGATGTAATTATATTAATTGAACCCCCTACAGAAGGATAGCCGATAATACCAGACCCGGCTCCTCTTTGAACCTGAATAAGTTCAGTGCTCGAGAGTATATCCGGGAAATCAAGCCAGTAAACATTATGATCCTCAGGGTCATTCTGAGGGATACCATTTACTGCCACTGATATTCTTCTCTGATCAAATCCACGGATACTTAAATAGTTGTAGCCAATACCATTCCCAGCTTCTGAATAAAAGGTTGTACTTGGAAGGCTGCTTAGAAATTCAGGAATATCCTGAGCAATATATGTTTCTGCAACTTTTTTCCTTGAGATTTTGGAAAATGCAAGAGGTGTAATTCCTTCTTTTCCGATCGAGCCATTTACTAGTACAGTCTGCGATGAAATGATCTTAGGTTCAAGTCGAATTATACTGATTGAAGCTAATTCTGATGCTTTTAACCTTTTAGAATTATAACCAATAAAAGATATGGAAATAACATCATTCCCACTAACATTTTCCGTCAGAACAAATTTTCCTTCTCCGTCTGATGTAGTGCCTGTGTTTTTATTTTCAACTATGATACTTGCATTAGCTAATGGATTTGATGTCTCGGCATCTGTAACTTGCCCCTTAATTTTTATAGTTTGAGAAACCAGTACGGAATTAATTAAAATAAGTAGAGTAACCAAATATTTCATTTTTTATTCTCCTTTAAAATAAAAAAAGCCGTCTTGAAAACGGCTTTGAATATTTGACTATTCTTTATCCGTTTCCCTACGCTGGCATTATCCAGATCAGGTTTAGGGTATGATCTCAGTCGCGTTCTTAGCGCAACACCCCTAACGGCGGCTAACAAAATTTTTCTAAAATTACAAAATAAATTTACTTTTAAATTGACTAATTATCAATCTTTATATTTTGGCCAACAACTACCTTATTACCCTTAATATGATTTAGTTTTTTCAGATCTTTTACATCAACATCATATTTCTGTGCAATAGTGTAAAGTGTATCGCCTTTTTTTACTTTATGTGTAGTAGCGACTTTTCTGGCAGCTTTACTTTTTTTGCTTACAAGTTCTTTTTTCTCAGCAGAAGCTTTTTTTACAACTGGTTCTGCATTAGAAGAAGCAAGTTTCAGCTTTGACCCAATCTTTACCTGTTTTCCAGAAATATTATTGATTTTCTTTAGTTCCGCAACACTCATACCATATTTGGCGGCAATTTTACCTAAGGTATCGCCTTTTTTTACAACATGAACATCATCTGCGGCATTCTTATTGGCAGCCTGTTTAGATGATTTTTCATTTTTTGCAACCTTTGCCTTTGGCTCTTCAACTGAACCTGTCTCATCATCAGAATCAGAATAAATCTTAAGTCTCTGACCAACTTTTATCTTGTTGCTGTTAAGTTTATTCCATTTCTTAATGCTTGCAGGTGAAACATTATATTTATCAGCAATAATGCCGATAGTTTCGTTGCTTTTCACAACATGACTTCTCAAATTAGCCGGAGCCTTTGCTGTGTTATCTCCTAAAGCAACTGACTGTTCATTGCCATAAATCTTTAAACTAGTGCCAGCAATAATGGTCTTACCATTAAGATTATTCCATTTCATCAACTGGTTAACTGTTACTCCATATTTCGAAGCAATTTCGCCAATTGTATCATGGCGCTTAACCTTATAACGGGTTAACCCGCTTCTCTTATAATTAGTCTTCAGATCAGAAGCAAGATAACGTGTATTATCTACAGACTGTATCTTTATTCTTGTACCAGGAGTAATCTTAGTACCACGAATGCCATTCCACTGCCTTAAAGATGCAACACTTACCCTGTAACGCTTTGCAATACTTCTTAATGTCTCACGGCGTGCAACCTTATGAGTAATCCATGAGACTGATGAGTTCAAGGATGTAGTCTTCAGAGATTGCTTTTCGCTTGCGGTCTGATTATCAAGACTTGCATAGTAATCTTTTTTATTTTCAGGGACATAAATATTAAGAGTCTGACCTACTTTAATTCTCTCAGTATAAGAGATATTGTTCCAGTTTCTTAAATCAGATGTCCTGATGTCAAAAATATCAGCTATACCATTAATGTTGTCATTCTTTTTAACAGTGTATTGAACTAATACTTTGCCTTCCGGTTTGATTACAACATCGTTTTTCTCATCATTTTCACTTGATTCAGCGGTATTGTTATCAGCCGGATTATCACTTGAAGCAAGGTCAGTATTGGGTTCTTCAGCCGAGGCAGTATTGTTTATCGTAGTAGACTGAACAGTATATGGTGCTTCAGTGCTTTTCTCATTTGATTTGTCAACCGCAGGGGTTGTATCTGTATTAAATGCAATATCTGAAGCATTGAAACCTGATACTGGAATTTTTAAAGCAACGCCCCTGTATAACTTTGTTTTGGTTGTAATACCATTAACTTTTGCTAGCTCACTGGAAGTGATACCATATTTCCGGGCAATAGAAGATACAGTTTCTTTTTTCTTAACATAATGCATTGTAAACTGTACTTTTGCTTCGTCAGGTACCTTCTGAAGGTTAGCTGCAAATAAATTTAGCGACCCTTTAGGTAATTTAAGCGGATAACCGCCTTCAAAGTTCGGGGGTGTGCTCATCTGTGTAAGTTCAGGATTCAATTCCTGAAGTACATCCATGCTTGATCCAGCACAGCTGGCAAGTATTTTTAAGTCGATGCAATCTTTAACCTGAAAAACATCATATTCATAAGGCTTTTGGAACATAATATTCTCAAAGCCATACTTCTGAGGGTTTGCAGCAATTAAAGACACGGCTATAAACTGTGGAACGTACTCGCGGGTTTCTTTTGGCAGATAATCTCTGAGATCCCAGAAATTATGTTTACCAGTTCTTTCGATTAGTCTTTGGACCCTGCCCTCGCCGCAGTTATAAGCTGACATTGCAAGATACCAGTCACCAAACATGTTATAAAGGTTTCTTAAATATCTTGCAGCTGCACGAGTAGCTTTTTCCGGATCACGTCTTTCATCAAAATAAACACTGCTGTTCAGTCCATAAATACTACCGGTAGTTGACATAAATTGCCACAGACCGACAGCTTTTGCTACTGAACGGGCAGTTGGGTTCAAACCACTCTCGACCATACTTAGAAAGATAATCTGAGTTGGAATTTTTTCCTCCTGAAATATCTTAGCCATCATCGGGAAAAACTTTCCAGTCCGGGGTAACCATCTTTCCATCAGATACCTGAATTTCCCTTTGCTATAAATATCTACCCAGGCTTCTACGTAGTTATTGATCTCTAAGGGAAAGTCAGAAACGATGACCACTTGGTTTGGTTTAGATTCTTTTACCTCGCTCTTAATCTTTATTTCAGGCAAGCTTTTACCCATCCACTCCTGTAAAGCAGCGAATGACACACCATCAGGCACTTCTGTTAAACCATCAACAAACTTCTGATAATCTTCCGAAATTGATTTTTCAAGCTGTGTAAAAGCTTCGTTTTCTTCAATTTCCGGATAATAACTTAAGTTGTTAATAATCCTTAAGGCTGCCTCATAGTAATTAACTGCTTCAGAAGTCGCATTAATTTCCTGCTTTGCAAGAGCATTAACATAATTCTGGCGAGCTTCTTCTAACAATTCATTAACTATTACGGTTGGCTTTACGGTTGTTTTAACAGTTTTAGCTGAAGATTTCTCATTACTACTTACATTAGTGAGACTACAGGCTGAAAAAAATAAGACAGAGATATCATTAATACATACAGGACAGTTCTCTTCATTAGCACTCCGTATCTAGTGAAATTGGACTCAAATTTAAATTCTAAAGTCGTTATTGTCAAGTTAAAAGTCTTGTTTTTTATATTAAAATA
>JBLNEL010000205.1:0-6503 GCA_050262615.1 Bacillota bacterium | reverse complement strand
GCGACTGTCAGCCTTAACTGGAGCCAGATACTTTCTAATTCACGCTTTTCCAATACAACATTAAGTTATGTCAATTATAAAGTTAAATCGATCTTAAGCGATACAGCCGGCAGATCGCTGTCTTCAGATTACTATTCAGTTTCAGAACTGCATGATTTTATTGTAAAAAAAGATGTAGAGTTCTTTATTTCAGAGAATAATCTGGGCAAGCTTGGAATTAACTTTTCACTCCATAAGTATCTTCTGACTTATAGTGATGTTTATAGCGACCTAATAGAAAGCGGAACAGGAAGACAAAAAGATATTACAAACTTCGAGGTTACAGGATTTATTCAAAGTGAATGGCAGGCTACTCCTCTGTTTAAGTTTAATACGGGTGGACGTATTTACTACTTCCACGATCAAAAACTCTTTAAAGTTGAGCCCCGCGTATCAGCAGTATATAATCTGAGCAGTGATCTAAGCTTAAAAGCAGCGTATTCTGTTGCCAATCAATTCCTCCATCTGGTAGTGAAGAATGATATTTCACTCCCTACTGATCTCTGGTATCCTTCAACAAAGGATATTGAACCGGCAAGCGCTGTACAATATGTTTTCGGTATCGATAATTTCTTTTTTAATCACGAGTATCTTCTCTCTGTTGAAGGTTATTACAAAGGGATGAAAAATCTTTACGAATTCAGGGATAATGCACGTTATAGCCCTTCAAATCCGGTTTCTACACTTTTTACTAAAGGCGAAGGTGAAGCCTACGGTTTGGAATTATTCCTTAATAAGATATCGGGGGATCTCTCCGGCTGGATTGGCTATACACTTTCCTGGACAAAAAGGAAATTTGATGACCTGAACTATGGGAAAATTTTCTATCCCCGTTTCGATAGACGGCATGATATATCTTTGATCCTGACATATAAGCTGTTAGATAATTTCACACTTGGGCTAACATGGACTTATGCTTCTGGACAAGGATTTACCGTTCCGGTAAGCCAGTTTCAGATAGGATCAATCGGACCAGACCCATTTAACAGAATAGTTTTCAACTATACAGAACGTAATACATATAAGCTTCCGGATTACCATAAAATGGACTTTAATGCCAGTTATTCATTTACATGGAAACGCACAACTATAGAGACTTATCTGAATATATATAATGTATATAATCGTAAAAATCCATTTGCTTATATAGCTTCAATTGATGAAGCTAAAAAAGATGTTAACGGAATCTCACAGCCGAAATTTAACTCAATATCATTATTCCCGTTTATTCCATCAATTGGTATTAATTTTAAACTTTAGCTGATAATATGAAAAACTATATTCAATTAACAATAATCATTCTTGTATACTGCCTGCTTCCCGGATGTCAGCAGTCGGAGGTCCTTGAACCAGATACTGCATTTAAGGAAAAGATCGTTGTATTTGCAAACCTGAAAGCCGATAAGACCTTCGACGGGATCTCGCTTACAAGAACACTTCCTCTTAATACAGTTTATGATATTAAAACAGCTGAGATAAAAAATGCTGTAGCTTATATGAGAATAAATGGGACTGAAATAATGCCGCTTGCATATGATAAAGATGGGATGTATAAAGCACTTCATATTATTACAATTCATTCTGGCGAAACATATGAACTTTTCGCAAATATTGATGGCAAAAAGCTTTATGCACATACATATATCCCTTATATCCCTGAAATTTCTACAGCTCAGATAGTCAGCAGTAAATATGTCCAGGCTGCAATTGTGCCCAGAAGTAATGAGGTCTATGGAGTTGTATGGATTATTCCGGGAGCAAATGAATATACATTCCTTGGTGCATCACAGGACTTTCAGGAGATAATTGTCCCTGATAATAGTAAAATGCCTGCTTCAATGTCGCTGCGGACAATTGATTTCCCAAGGGAATACCAGAGTCCGGAATACTTGAAAAAAGTTACTGTTAAAGCTTATGCTTTTGACAGGCAGTACTATGATTATTTCAGGACAAAATCCAATAGTCAGCAGGTAAATAATCCTTTCTCCCAGGGAGGCGGTCAGACAATGTGGAATATCTATGGTGAAGATGTCATTGGATTGTTTATGGGATCTGCTGAGGGCAGTTCGGTTAAACCACAGTAATTAAGAGAATAGCAATGCTGAAAAAAGTAATTATTCATTTATCTGTATTATTTGCAATTCTTTATCAGGGATGTCTTGAAAATAACGTAATCCCGAAGTTCGATTTTTCTTCTGAAAATTCAACTGAGATGCTCGTGTATTTTGAAACACATGGAGACCTGATTAATTCACTTGATGCCCCCTGGCTTATTTCTGCCAGTAATCTTAATAATATGACAGATCATTACCTTATAATTGACACCAGAAGCACAGAGCAGTTTAGGATTGGTCATATTCAAAAAGCTGTAAACGTCAACTGCAGAAATTTATTGAGGTATATTCAGGATAATGATATAGCAAAATTCGAAAAAGTTGTGATAATCAGTGCTAGCGGACAGGCGTCAGCTTACTATACGACATTGTTGCGGCTTGCCGGATATCAGAATATTTATTCCTTAGAATTCGGTATGGCATCATGGAATAAAGATTTTTCAGAACCTTGGGTGAAAAATTGTGCTGACAGCCCTTATCTCTCCAGCTTTACAAACATATCAGGAAAAAAGAATTCTCCCGGAAAACTCCCAATCCTCGATTTCCGAAATAAATCAGGATCTGTACCGGAAAATGTATCTGAAAGGATCAGTGATCTAATCTCAGCCGGGTTCAATGATAACGATTCGATTATTCCCGATGGACAGCTCTCTGGTCCTGTTCTAGATTCAAGGATAATATCAGAAAACGATATGTCTGATTACTATTACCTAATATGCTATGGTAGTGAAAGACTGTTTAATCTGCGT
Source organism: Bacillota bacterium (assembly GCA_050262615.1). Taxonomy (GTDB): domain Bacteria; phylum Bacteroidota; class Ignavibacteria; order Ignavibacteriales; family SURF-24; genus JAUZPB01. The sequence goes on along the minus strand of JBLNEL010000205.1, from coordinate 3,601 downwards.
GTCGGAGTCGGCAGCAGCATAGGACATCCAAAAGGGGCAGTCTTTTATGCTGAGAAATATTCTCTTTCTTCAAATAAAGAGATCTCAACTCTGCCTGCTTCAGGCAAACCTTTAATACTTTATTGCTATAATGGACAGGTTAGCGCCTCTGCTGTAGCTTTCTTAAGAGTTCTTGGATACGATGCTAAATCATTACTCTATGGTGCGCATAGTATATTTTATAAAGGTTTGATTAGAGGCCTTAGTGAATATGCATACCAGCTGAACCGGATTGATGATCATCCATATGTGACAGGTAATTAACCATGGGACCTGATAAATCCTTACAGCAGTCTGCCTCGTTTCTTGAAATAACTGAACAGCGCCTTATCAAAAGGAGTGGAAGTATCAAGCAGATTATACTCAATTCCTGAATTCAGGCATTCCTGCTTCAGGTTTTCTATATACTCAGACATCGCCTGCTGATATGCCTTCTGTATCTGGTATGGCTGGGTGGTTATCTCCTCAGCAGTTTCAAGATCTTTAAATACAGCATCTGTTCCAAAGGCAAAACTTTTTTCAAGAGGATCCAGAACCTGAAAAATAATAACTTCGTTCTTCTTGTATCTGAAGTGTTTAATTGCCGTCAGAACCGAATTTATATCATCAAAAAAGTCCGAAATGATGATCACCAGTCCGCGACGTTTAATTTTTTCGGCAACAATGTTTAAACTGTTAGCCGTCCGGGTGGCCCCACCTGGTTTTGCAGCAGATAAGGTTTTTAAGAGTTCTGTTAGATAAGCTCTGTTTGATTTTGGAGATAAAATTGATTCAACTTTATCTGAATACAACGCCAGTCCAACTGCATCCTGCTGCCTTATCATTAAATACATGAGGCTTGCAGCCAGTATTGATCCGTACTCAAGTTTCTTTATATTACTCCCATAAGAAAAATCCATCGACCGGCTGATATCAACAATTACATGACTAATTAAGTTAGTCTCTTCTTCAAACTGCTTTACAAAGAACCTCTCTGTTTTGCCGTAAGCTTTCCAGTCAATGTTCTTCGGACTGTCTCCCTGCATGTACGGCCGGTGCTCGCTGAACTCAGCGCTGAAACCATGATATGGGCTTTTATGAAGTCCTACCATGAAGCCTTCAACAACCAGCCTTGCTTTCATCTCAAGCGAATTGAGCTTTGATACCACCGATGGATCTAAATATTTTCTGTAATCCTGATATGAATCCGGCATCTGTTACTTCAGTTCTTTCCTGTTCTTTTTACTTAAAGTCTTTTTAACTAAATTCTACTTTTTTGCCTGAGCACTTTTTGTTAAAATTTCCTGTGGTGTAAGTCCCATATTATCCAGCTCTGCTTTTGCAGATGAGGCCATTTCATTATTGGGATATTTTTCAAGAAAAAGTTTATACGCCGCTTTAGCTGAATCAAACTGGCCGAAATCATTTGCCTGAATAAAGCCAACCATAAAAAGTGCCTGCGGGGCTTCTTTGCTGCCCGGATATTCGTCATATATACGTTTATAATACCTTATGCCGCGCTTTAATGACTCATCTGGATAAATACCGGCACTTTTACTATGGTATAACTTTGCAATTTCAAAAAGTGCTTTTGATGCAGTTTCACTCTTAGGATATTCCTTAGCGATCATTTCATAATCATTTATTGCTTCAGTCACCTTTTTATTTTTTATATTATTCTGTGCACTATCCAGGAGATCCTTCTCCGATTTTCCTGAACAGCCATTGAGTGTATAGGCAAAAACTGAAATGACAAAAAGCAGCAGCAAGTTTTTTAACATTTTACTTCCCTGTTTTTTCTGGAATTAAGTTTAATAATTATAATAAATTTGAAGCTAAAAAGGAAATTATCAGATGAATTGCGGGTATTTATGCTTGCTTTTCAGCGAATCACCCCTGGAGTTCGAAACTCTCCTGCCAAGTGAAAACATAATATGCTGAATATAAGACCCGCTGTTAATAGGATCATCTACAAGCAAACGTTTATTTGGATATATACAATATTTATCACGGTAAAGTTTTGGAGTGAAGTCCGGCATGACCACATTGGCTCCTACCCTTAAAGCCTTCTCCCTGCCGAGTGAATCGACTGTAGCAATTGCAGTTGTTGCAGGGATATGTGTGTTTTTCAATAATATTCGTCCGACTGCAATTGTTTTCAGAGTAGTTTCTACACTGCCGACATTCTTATTTCTGTAAGGTGTATTAGGTGATGGGACAAACGGACTGAAGGAAGCCATGTCCACATCCAGCTCCCGGCATAACATCAGGTCATCTGCAATATCTTCTACAGTCTGCTGAGGCAGCCCAATCAGATTCCCGCTTCCAATTTCATATCCAATGGATTTTAAGAATTCCAGATGCCTGATCCTTTCTTTAAGGTCTTGTTTCTGGTGAAGCGCTGTATATAATTCTCTGTTGGCAGTTTCATGCTTGAGCAAATATCTGTCGGCCCCTGCATATTTCCAGGTCTTGTATTCTTCAAAGTCTCTTTCACCCAGGCTCAAGGTAATTGCAACATCACAGTTCTGCTTGATGAAATATATCATGTATGCTATTTTATCAACATCATAGCTTTTGTCCTCACCCGACTGAAGCACAATGCTCCGTATACCTACGTTTGAAATTGTTGTGGCAGTCTCAATAATCTCATCAGGTGTCATGCGGTATCTTTCGATTGAGCTATTACTTTTTCTTAAGCCGCAATACAGGCAGTCATTTTCACAATGATTTGAGAAATCAATTATCCCTCTTAAATGTACTTCATCCCCGCAGAACTGCTTGCGTATTTCGTCAGCACGTTCAAACAGCTTTCTGTTATTCCTGAAATCTGAAAGCTCAAGAAGATATACTATCTCTTCTTTCGTTAAATCCGGTTTGTGAAGTATCTCATCAAGCTTCATCTTTTACCTAATAATAAACGTCCCTTTCACCCGCTTCAACTCTATCAATCATTTTATTTACTTTATTTTGTGTTTGCTCTGTTGATTCTGAAATCTGTTCTGAAAGAAATTGCTCACCAACAGTTTTCGTCTCACTGGCAGCATAATCAATCAGATATTCCTTAAATGTCGACAGCGCATTTGGGACACATATTTTCCCAATATTGCCTGTTTTTGCAAGTTCCATAAACCTGTCGCCTGTCCGGTTTGACCTGTAACAAGCCGTACAAAAGCTTGGCATATAGCCTAATGTGCAACAATCTTTTACTACTTCATCTAACGTACGGTGATCACCTAACTGAAACTGTTCCATATCATGCTTTCCAAGGCTCATCTGCGACTCTTTGTACGAGCCCGGAGATGTTCTGCTTCCGGCACTGATCTGAGAGATCCCAACATTAAATAATTCTCTCCTTAACTCTGCTTTTTCCCTGGTCGATAGTATTATGCCTGTATATGGGACGGCAAGTCTTAATACAGCTACAATCTTTTTGAAAGATGCATCATCAACTGCAAAGGGTATCTTGTCGGCTGCCGGGGCATTTAATGCCGGTTCTATTCTTGGAACTGATATCGTATGGGGTCCCACTCCATATTTCTCATCCAGATTGAAAGCATGACTTAGCATAGCCAGTGTTTCA
>JBLNEL010000204.1:0-2512 GCA_050262615.1 Bacillota bacterium | reverse complement strand
GTGCTCGAAGATCTGATAATCGAGGGAAATCAGTGCTATAAACAGGCCGAGATCTACTCGACAATACTTTCAGGACTTATGGATGCAAGGGGTAATCTTGTTAATAATAATATGAATATCCTCTTAAAAAAACTCACCATCATAAACGTAATATTTCTGCCGCTGAACTTAATTGCAAGTATTGGCGGAATGTCTGAATTTAGTGCAATTACTCAGGGCGTACCCTGGCAAATATCATATTCCATGTTCGCACTCGGAATGATTCTGATCGGCTGGCTTACAGCCGTAATACTAAATAGGCTAAGTAACGGGCGCGTAAAGTCATCTAAGAAAAAAAAGCGGCATTAAAAGAAAGTAGCATAATTTTTATTCGAAAATTATCTTTCAGTTTTCTTCAGCTATATTCCCTGGATTTATTTATCTTATAATAAATATAGTATTGATAAATCAATCTGTTTCAAAGGAAATGCGATGAAAACTCCGGAAGATCTTCTTAAAATGTGGATGCAGGCAGTTAACAAAAGAGATATTGAGGGCATCCTTTCGTTCTACAATAAAAGTGCTGTCTTAATTCCGACATTTTCTAATAAAATATTAAATACCCCGGCAAAGATCCGCGACTATTTTGAAAGACTCGGCAGCAACAAAGAACTAGACGTGGATCTGCACGAAAATACAGTCAAGGTCCAGAAAATAAATGAAAGCATTTTTGCCTTAAGTGGAATTTACCGCTGGCGCCTTGAGGTCGAAGGTGAACCCCTTAGCTTTGAAGCCAGATTCAGTTTCGTACTGGACCTAACATTGCAGGACCCAATTATCCAGCACCACTCCTCACAAATTCCCAGGATGCTATGATAATTATAATATAAATTTGTTATTAACTGATTTATAAACGGGGCGGCACAGGGATTTCCTGTAAATAACGGAAAAGATCTTCTGAAGTCTTAACATCATGATTAATTACAGAATCATAAAGTTCTCTGCTGCTGAATGTCCTTCCATAATATGGTCCTTCCAGCAGTTCATATTTTAATCTTAATATTGTATCAATCTTTTCAGCATAAAGAGAATTCAAAACACTTACAATATATTTTTCGCTTTTTTCATATTCTTCATAAGTTAATAGCCATATATCCAGGTTCCAGTCCTCAAACTGAATACCCCAGTAAAGCCCATTGTCAGGACGGTTTGCTGCACTTTTAATTATTGTGTTCCGGTAGAACATACTATGAGCATTAAAAAGCAAAGAGATTTCATATCCTAATCTGAAGAACTCTTCTGTTGAATTATCTCCTGAAACCAGCGTAATATCCATGTCTTTTTTCATCATCAGGTCTAAGCGGTAGCTTCCGGTATACTTAACATCACCATATTTGGAAAGGACCTTCAGCAGTCCCCTGTTTTCCAATAACTGGTCAGCTTCAGCTTTTATTGATCTGGAAATAATCTGATATTCTGTCATTTATTCATCCTGGCTATTGATTTTTCAATTTTTGAACCGACTAATCCATAATGGTATGGCGGGAGATCTATAATACCATCTAACACCTCAAAACCCGTCTCCTTAAGCCATTTTATGCATTGCTCAGGCTTAGGTCTGATATCCATAGATGGACCTCTGGGAGTGGATTCGGAATACTGCCAGTGTATTATCCCTGCCTTTGCATTTTCTTTTAATATCCTGCGTGCTTCTTTTAATAACGCATAGGGATCTTCGGCATGAAGAATGTTAAAAAGCATTACATAATCAACTGAACTCTCTTCCAGACTTGCATGATTATTTACAAAGTCCGCCTGAATAATATTTATATTTTTTATATTCTCTTTCTCGGCCCGTAACCTAAGCCTTTCTGTCATCAGCGGATCAATATCGAAAGCATAAAGAACACCCTTAATTATTTTCGAAGCTGGTATTGAAAACGTTCCGTAACCTGAACCAAACTCGGCTGCGTTTATTATTTTATTATCAAACCGCAGCTTTGATAAAATTAAATCTGTATCAAAAAACGATTCCCAGTAAGCCTCCTCCGGCATACCGCTTTCTCTTACTTTCATACTCTCCAGGATTATTTAATTTTATTAATCATGATTTACCTTATTGCCATTCGCCCCTGCCTTGAATAATCCCACTTCGCCTTCATTTTTTATACCCATTATAAAGCGTTACTTAATTCCTTTTCTCCAATATTTCTAAATTTCCATTAGATTTGCATTCTTAATAACATCCACGCTGCCGGCATTTCCTACTTCCCATGAGTATATTTGATTATTCTGGCTCTTTCTTCTGTTATCAATGCTCCGCAGCCTGAATCCTCAATCATCTGGCATGCAGTCTTTATAAATTCATCTATCTTCTCAGCCGTATCAACAATCTCCACAATAAGCGGCAGATCTTCTGAAAGCTCGAGGATCTTCGCCGTATGGATCCTGCTTGCCGCTCCAAATCCGGCAACTCCCCTGATTACAGTGCAGCCGGCCATTCCGCCTTCACGGGCTTTTAGCATAAGAGCTT
>JBLNEL010000203.1:0-16584 GCA_050262615.1 Bacillota bacterium | reverse complement strand
GGAGCATAAGTTAAACCCTCTTTAGTGCGCAGCACCTTGAACATTCTGTCTGCAGAAAGGATTTCGTTCATTATAACTAATGCCGGATAATCAGGGTCATTGAGTTTTCCTCCTATGTGTCCCAGCTGAATATGTGACTGGTTAACATCGCTTTTCTGGACAAAGTTAACTGTGTATTTATGCTGATAGTTAACCTGAGGCTTTTCAGGGAAATCGATTTTTTCTTCCGGCCAGGCTGAGAATGCCGCCTCAAGTTTATTCTTAAGGTCATTTACGTTAAAATCACCCCATGCAGCAAGCAGTATGTTATTAGGATGAAAGTATTTTTTATAAAATTCGGCAATATCTTCACGTGAGATTGAATTTATTGTGGAATACTCAGCATAGCGTGCATACGGATGTGATCTCCCATATATCAGGTTTCTGAATTCCCTGTCTGTAATTGACCAGATATTGTCGTTACGTCTTGAGATCCAGGACTTTTGTTCAATCTTTGAAAGATCTATCTTATCTTCCGGAAATGCCGGGTGCATCAGCAGGTCCGAGAAAATGTTTATCCCTTTATCAATGTCTTCTTTAAGTAGAGAAACATAAGCATAACTTGCATCTCCACCTGCATATATTTCAACATCAGCTCCGAGGCTCTCAAGAAGTTTATCAATTTGATCTCCCGGCATTTTTTCTGTGCCGCCAGTACGCATTACGGTTCCGGTAACTGAAGCCAGACCAATTTTATCGGCCGGCTCATAGATTGATCCTGCGCCGATCATTGCTCTTAAGTCGATTGTCGGATACTGATGGTCCTCTATAAGGAACAAACGCATTCCGTTTTTAAGTGTGATCTGTTCTATTTTGGGCATTTCGATCTTGTTTAATTTCGGAAATATGAACTTCTCCTTAGGACCTTTTTGTGCATTTGTCAAGGAAGAGGATAATAACAGCAGCAAGAGCATGCAGTTAATAATTCTTATTGCTTTTAACAGTTTCATAATGCACCTCCTTTATCCTCAGGAATTATTTCTCCGATGGTCCGGTTCCTGTTGGTCAGATATTTTTTTGCAACTGCCTTTACATCATCAACTGTTATAGCATCAACAGCTTTAATTAAATCAAACGATTTTCGCCAGTCGCCGCGGACAACATCATAAAATGTAAGTCTTGCAGCCATCTGTGAGTTTGATTTCATTGCATCGATCATCCATTTCTTTGTCTGGTGCTTGTACTTTGAAAGTTCTTCTTCAGTTACAGATTCGTTTATAAGCTTAAATATTTCAGCATCAATCGTTTTTAAACATTCATCCGAGGTATGGTCCTTTGCAGGGAAGCTATATACGGCAAAAAGGTTAGGGTACTTGTTACCCGGCCATCCGTTAAATGAGCCTGCATTTACTGCTATTTTTTTCTCTTTTACAAGTACAGTATAAAGCCTGGATGATCTTCCCTGACCGAATATATTTGCCATTGCATCAAAGGCTAAGTCATCACTGCTGTTAATTCCGGGGCGATGGTAGCCAACAATAATAAGCGGCTGTGACTGGGCTTCGACTGAAACTTGCCTTTGTCCCCATTGAACAGGCTCTTCAGTACGCAAAGGTTCTGGTTTTGGAGATGATGGTATGCGGGAAAAATAGAGGTCAGCTAACTTAAATACCTCTTCAGCTTTTACATCTCCCACGACTGCTGCTGTAAGGTTGCCCGGGCTATAGTATTTTTTAAAATATTCTTTTACATCATTGCGTGTTATCTGCTTTAGATCAGACATATGCCCGATCACCTCATGGTGATATGGATGGGATTTGAACGCCACACTGAAAAAGTCCTCAATCAGCTTACCCATTGGCTGAGTTTCAACTCCAAGGCGCCGTTCTTCCATAACAACGTCCCTTTCTTCAAAAAATTCACGGAACAGGGGATTCATAAAGCGGTCTGATTCCATTGCCATCCAGAGTTCGAGCCGGTTAGAAGGAAGACTGACAATATACTGTGTAGCATCGCAGTTAGTATATGCATTCAGGCCGTCACCGCCCTGCTCGCGATACATATCAGAATATTCGCCAACCTTTATAAATTCTCTGGCCTGTTTCTTCAACTCCTGAAATTCATTTTGGAGAGCGTTTATCTTCTGGCTGTCAGGGTGTACAGATTTCTGCTCTAAGCTTAGCTTATCATAAACTTTGTCAAGTTTATCCAGCACTTTTGTTTCAGCTTCAAAATCTTTAGTCCCGACTGTCTTTGTCCCTTTGAACGCCATATGTTCAAGCAAATGTGAAATACCAGTTATTCCATATGATTCCTGGGCTGAACCGACATCTGCATAGATATGAAACGATACAACCGGGGCTTCAGTTCTTTCGAGTACAATGAATTTCATTCCATTGCTTAAAGTGTGTTCTTTAACATTCTGTTTTATCAGGTCGAATGTCTGTGCATTCAGCAAAGAAATGAATACCGGGAGCAGCAGGAAAGATAGGATAATTCCTGTTCTCTTCGATCTCCTCTTATGCATTACTCCTCCTTGTTTAGATTAGTAAGGAAATGTGAAAAATAAATAACAGGGATCCAAATAAAATGGTTACTGCAGCCAGTACCTTAAATGCTCTATTGGTTGTCTTAAGCCTGAGGATGCTGAAGATGATGGCCAGAGCTAAAGTAATGGCAGCTATGAGAAATATAAGGTGTGTATCACGTAAGAAATCCGGAAAGTACTTTAAGTATTCGTTTAGTCTTTCCTTTGGAGGCAGCTGGGTCTTTACTGAAAGCAGGATTATCCATAAAGCCCAGAAACTTAGCGCAGGCATCAGTAGAAGAAAACCTGTTGCCTGGAAATAGCCTATAGAAAGTTTATTCTTTGCTTCCATTTGATTTTCCTCCATTAGTTAAAAAGAAAAAATCACTGGACCTGACTATAATTTTCTAATATCCGGCTTTCCTTTATGGGGATAATATATTATTGTGGAGCAGGATGTCTTTTTATCTTGCACAATAATATAAAGAGAAATTTACTTAAAGTCTCCTTCAACTCAATGCATTTATTTATCCGTTTAATAATCACACGTATCTGGCAACTCACTTCCATTTTCAATCGATCTTACGAGATTGTTAATAAATTTAGCCATAGGCACACCGTCAATTACATCATGGTCAATTAAAACAGTCATATTTAGTATCTCACGGATCTTAATTCCATTGTTAATCACAGCAGGTTTTTTTACAACAGAGCCTATTCCAAAACTTACAGGGTGAATAGTAGTGTGAATGAACCATCCTTTTATTTGCCCATACATACCTACAAAAGTAACTGCGACGTTCCCCATTTTTTTATAAATAGTTCTGGGATATCTGAGTAAGATCTTCCAGATTCTTCTCCTTAGAAATCCTGGCAAGTAATAATATAAAGATTCTGAAAGACTTGTTTTCCGGTTTATTACAATTGAATTTCCGGATAATTCTTCATCTTTAGCAACTTCAATTTCTTTTGTAATTTCTGATATGCTCTTGGTATGGGTCTTCTCAAGTACAATAGGGATCGGAACTTTCATTCCTGCTAATTTCTTTTCTACCAGAAGAGAAATATTAATATCTTCAAATATTATAATTCTCTTCTTCCCATAGAGAAATGCAGAAGCTTCACTGTGTTCTTTAAGTGTATTAGCGATAACTTTGACCAGCCAGCTATTAAAAGAAACCTTGCAGCCTGAAGACTTTAATGCACGGAGTTTTTGCCTGCTCTCAGTGACATCACATTCCAGCAATACGCACATATGGTGCTTTTGTTTACCGATTGCACAAACATCAATAGTAGCTATTCGTGAACTGGGGAATTCACGAATATTGTAATCTGACATTAATTGCATTTCCTATAATAGTTATTCCTGAGGTCAGGAAAATAGTTAAATTTGAAACTAATATGAAGTATTCGATACCTGACATTATTTCAAAAGCATAAGCTTCCTGCTTGCCCTGTAATCTCCGGCATGGATTGAGCAGATATAAATACCTGATGGTAATAACGAGCCGTCAAACCGGACTTTATATTCTCCGGCACTTTGCTCTTTACTTATAAGTGTTGTTATTTCCCGTCCAAGCATATCATAAACCTTTATTTCGACAAATAATTGCTGGGGAATAGAGTAATTTATTGTCGTAGAAGGATTAAACGGGTTAGGATAATTCTGGCTTAAATTAAAATCACTGACAGCATTATTTCTACTGTCAAAAACATCAGTTTGGTTTAAGTTGTAATTAAGAATCATTCCTCCGTTTCCAGCTGCCCAGGCATGATTTCTGTCAGTATAGGACAAAGAGAAAATATAGTTTGAGGTTATCTGGTTTTCTTCTTTCCAGGTTTTACCGCCATCTGTTGTTCTGACTATTCTGCCGTCAAGCCCAATAAACCCATTGTTTTTATCAGCAAAAGAGATAGCATCTACGCTGAAGACTGATCCTTTATAATCGAACACCTTATATTTATTCCATGAATTACCGGCATCACTACTTACAATTAAACTGTCCCATAATGGAATCCATACATTATTACCGACTGCATCGAGAGTAAGGAAGAATTTACCCGGGGGATTAACATTTTGCCATGAATTACCATTATCAGTGCTTTTTAATATGGATTCATTTCCTGAGATCCATCCAATTCCTGTATTAGTAAATTTGATCTTATCGATGCTCTGCTGAAAGGTATGTGTTTTCTGCCATGTCCGGCCGAAATCCCGGGTCCTGAAGAGGTATCCTTTACTTCCAAAACTACCTATTATAAATCCAGTTGTATCATTGATGAAAGTAATATCAGAGAGCCAGATTGTATCAAGCTTAATACTCTGCCAATTTTCCCCGGCGTCAGTTGAATGCAGTGCGTTACCTTTTACTCCTACGGCCCATATCTCATTTTTATTTTTATAGAAAATTGAATTGTATTCAATTTGTGAACCTGCAGTATCAGTTCCGCGTGTTCTTTTCCATGTATTGCCGCCATCTTTTGTAACAATAATATTTTCAAATTGACCGCATGCCGCAGCATTAAGGCTATCAAGGGCTGAAACTGACCAGAGGATTACCGGAGTTACAGAAGGGGTCTGCATTGTTGAAGTTTTCCAGCCGTCTGAAGTTGCCTTTACTATATTCAGTCCGTCAATGCTCCAGGCTTTCATGCTGCCAGAAAATGTCATCTTACTTCCCCTGGCCGAATATATCTTCCAGCTAGCTCCAAGGTCTGTGGTATAGAATATTCTGCTGCTTGGGTAAGAGCTTTCGGAAATATAGCCGGTGGTTTCATCTATAAAATGCACCTGGCACAGGTTTGCATTAATATCCGGAATCTGCCGGCTGGTCCAAGAGTTGCCTCCATCCGTTGTAAAGGCAAAGACCCCATATAAGTTATAATTATCCATAATACCGGGTGTATTACCGACCAGAAAACCTCTTTTATTATCCATAATCTGTATATCGGCAACCCTGGTCTGAAATCCCGGGACAAATGAATATGTCCAGGAGTTCCCTCCATCAGTAGTTGCTCTGATCTGACTGCCGTAGCTGGTCCAGCCATAATTTTCATTAAGAAAAAACAGTGAACCAGCATAATAAGGAAGCGAACTGGAATCCAACTTGCTCCAGCTATTTCCTCCATCTTTTGTTTTTAATAAATTTGAAGGGTCGTCTACTACAGCAAAGCCAATATTTTCATTAATAAACTGCATTTTAATAACATACTTATTGTTTAGTGCTTTTACTGTATCCCAGCTTAGCCCCCCGTTAATAGTCGAATAAGTGACTCTGGAATATGAAGAGCACCATCCTTTATCCGGGGTAACGAAATAAACATTTATCAGCAGATCCTTTATTGGAGTTTGCAATATATTCCAGTTCTTTCCTCCGTTGTTGGTTTTCATGATAGTTCCCCAATAGCCTACAGCCCAGCCGTTTACAGAATCTGTAAATTGGATATCATAAAGGTGATTTCCCTGAGGAATTGGATTCTGCCATTTCCACTGCGCAAAACTCTGTATGATAAAAAGAAGTGATAAAGTCAGAGATCTTAATATTATTCCCATTTTATCCTCTGGAAATGGTTCAATACTAAGAGACAAAAATTACTTCTGAATGGGGTCCTTATCGGAAATCGCCCTGTAGCGCCTTCCCCAGAACCTGTATTTTGTCAGCGAAGTATAAACCATAAGTCTTTCAAAAAGTTTAAAGCGCATTAAATAATGAGCAATTCTGTAAGTAACTGCCAGCAAAAGAATAAAGATAGAATTATCTATAATAAACCTGGTGAATCCATCTTTAATATTAAAAAAATGAGTATTGAAATAATTGAAAAATACTCCAGATGATACTGAATAAAGTAATATAATTCCTAAGAAATATCCATGTGCAGTTTCAATTGCTTTTTTTGGACAATAGCTCATGCATTTCATGCAGCTTTCACATCTGAATGTCCAGAATGGTCTGTTATTGACTTTTATGATGGCTTTAACCGGGCATTGTTTAATGCAGAGGTCACAACTATTGCAATCACGTGAAGCATAATAAGATTTTGAGAAACAAAAGCGCCCGATAAAGTAATATAAAACTGAAACAGGAGAAACAATGATATCCTGCAGAATTTCCCTGAGTGCCTTAAAGTCGGTGCCCTTTTCAATTACCTTATCTATACTTTTATTTACTCTTTCTTTAACTTTACTGTGAATATATTTTATAGTTCTTTCGTTTAGTCCGGGATGAACAGAAATCCAATTCGAAGGCAGATCAAAAGGTACCATTCCAGTAATGCTATATCCCTTAAGCTTAAGTACCAGTGAAGAATATAAAAATGCTGCTCCTGTAAGCCCCGGAGTTATTAACTTCCCAATCAGCATGCCTGCGCGTGTATTCATTAAAAGAACCTTGTTCTTACCACTTGGAAAGCGCATAATAAAGTTCAGCACAACAGGGGGATAGTTGAATCCGTGAACAGGAGATATAAATATTATAAGAGCGTCTGAAGGGGGCTTTGTAATAACCAGTCTGTCAGTCTCTGCAATATTAATGATCTGGCATTCAATACTGAATTTTGATGCTTCTGCAGATATCCATAAGGCAACATTCCTTGAATTACCGGTGCCGGAAAAATAATATATGATGAATTTCTTAAATAATATCATAGGTTTTACTCCCAGCAAATCTCATATTATAAACCAATTACCAGATGTAACATTATGTCCTGGAAATTTCAGAGCAATCCCAGACTTGCTCCATATTGAATTGCCATTGCAGTATTTTCAGAATTTGTTTTTTCCAGAATGCTTCTGCGGTGATTGTTCACAGTATTAACACTTAAGAAAAGCTCATCTGCAATTTTTTTGCTTGCCATTCCTTTTGCAAGCAGGCCAAGGATCTCTATTTCTCTTTTAGTAAGGTTTTGTTTCTTTTCTGCCTTTGCATCAGCAGGGAAATAATATAATTCTCCGCTTTTTATATTAACGATCTTTCTTTGGAACTTAGTAAAATCACTATTACCCGGGAGCAGGTCATATAAGACTAAGACGAGCCAGAGATTTCCTTTTTTATCCAGTTCAAGCGGAACAAGCTGTTTCACTGCACGGAGGTAATTACCCTTATTATCTCGTATTCTGAAGTCGTTTATAACCTTGTAATCTTTTCTTTCAGCAATATCAAGCTTTAAGATAAATTCGGTAAATAAATAGTGTGTCTCAAGTAAAAGTGGTGCATCATCCGGATGAATAATGCTATAAAAGACCTGTGGACCATGTTTCATCATTTCATCGAGATCAATTCCAAGAAGTGAAAGGAACCTTGTCTGGGCAAAAACATACTTCTGCCTGTAAATATCAAAAACAGAAATAGAGCTGTTCTCAACAACAGCAAGCTGTTTTAGAAAACTAATATGCATGTCTAGTTCAGCATAATCTATATAAGCCTCATCAAATTTCTGAAGAGAGAATAAATCGTTTAATTTTCTGATATGACTTTCAGTGTTCATAAAAAATGATCATTAATGACTATTTATTTGGCCTGTTTTTGCTGATAAATTAGCATTATAAAGATAATGGAATTATGAAAAAGAAGAAACGAATTAAAACCCTTCAGCTTAATTACGCCGGACTGATGGCCGAGATGGTAAGTCTGTGTGATAAATATGAGATATTGTCTTCTGTTTTAAAGCAAAGCAGTATTGAACATAAATTAGCTGCACCGGCAAAAATTGTCCGCTATAAACTAAAAGCACCTGAAGATGTTTTTAAGCTTTATTCAGAACTATTCGGCTTTGCAATTTGGGAATCTGAAACTGCACCGGAAGGGATTATTTTTTCGGCAAAAGACTGCAAGCTTAAAAGCATATCTAAGATCCTAAACAGTGCAAAGCCCTGTGAACTATGCTGCATTAATCCCTTAAAGTCTTTATGTGATGCACTAAAGAATAATTATAATATAGAAGTCAAAAAAACTTTATGGGAAGATGATCAGTGCATCTTTTATTTAACTCCCAAGACCAATCAGAAACAGATTATATAATAAGAATGGAGATTAAAATGAAATTATTAAAATTGCCGGCAGTATTAACTTTCGTGTTATTTCTCTTAACATCTGAAACCCTTATGTCCCAGACCGGTAACATAGTCAAGACCTTTAAAATTTACAGACATTCAGTTGAGTTTTCTCCAATGAGCCCATTTATAAATATTTACGGAATTCAATATGGATATTCTTTTGACGAAAAGAACGATCTGGTCCTTGGAGCTGCCTACATGTCGATTCCGCATGAAAATGTCGGAAGGACGCATGCTTCAAGCCTTATTATAGGATACCGCCGTAATTTCGGTAAAGGGTGGCATGCTGAATACTCATTATATCCTACCTACGATAATTATTTTGAAACAAATGAAAAGAAATATTATAACAGTTTTGACCTATGGAATGAATTCAGGTTTGGGTATCAATATGACTTTGAGATTTCTGAACTCCCGCTATTTGTAAAAGCACAGGTTCCATTTGGCTTTGCAATTTATGCTGAAAACAAGCCTGAAAGCTTCTTAGAGATGGAAAAAAAAGGCGACAACAGATTTTTTTATAAAGCTGTGCTGATCTATGTAGGAATTAAATTATAGATGGAAGAGATAATTAAGGCAGACACCCATTATTTCAAATATTATTATTATAATTGTGGGAAATTTCTGAAACAGTTTTGTAACAGTTCAAATTGATAATAAATTAAACTTTCCCACGAAATATATTTATGCGAATATACCCGGTTTTCCTTTTTGTTCTGATATTAAGCCTAAACTGCAATGCCCAGGAATTCATTATCCGGAACTACCACCTGGATGCAACTACTAAAAACCCATTTGTATATGAAATATCTCAGGATAAAAACGGGTATATCTGGTTTTCCACATTTAAGGGGGGACTATATAACTTTGACGGAAGGGATTTTAAATATTTCTCAGAAGCAGAGGGATTTTCCAGCAGTAAAGTAAATTTTATAAGCTCTGATTCACAAGGTAATTTGTGGATATTTACATCAGAAAAAGAACTTTTTTGTTATGATGGGAAAAAATTCCATAAATATTTAATTCCTGCATATGTTGCCGGAAAAACTTTTGCTGATATAAAAGGAACTTGCTGGTTCCCATTATTAAATGGTATTTATAAAAAAAACAAGAGCAAATTCGAACTGGTAATCCCCAGAGCAAGGCATGAACTATATTGGCTTGCAAAAGATTCAAAAGATAATCTCCTGGTCCTGTACAGGAAATTTGCAGATTATGATGAAATCAGGGATTTTTCAAAAAATAAAAAAGTGTTGAAACTGCAGCTATTCAGCTATGACGGAAAAAAATTAATCCTTCTTAAAACTCTGCCCAAAGTTCCGCCGCAAAGTTTTTTTGTTGACCATGAAGACAACATCTGGATTGGACTTGAAGGAAAGGTCATAAAGTTTGAGAGGAAAAATAATCTGGAGGTTAACTTTAAATCAGAATACCCTGAAGAAAAGGCAGAAAAGATCATACAGGATAAGGCAGGTGATATATGGTTTGCCAGCAAACATCATGTCTATAAGATTGAAGATTCAAAGGCCAGGTGTATTTTCAGCATTAAAGATGATAATAAGGGAAAGCCATCTATAAGTTCATCGATAAATACACTCTTTTGTGATAAGGACAATAATATATGGGTAGCCAGCACAAAGAGTCTGACAAAAATAAGCAGGAATTATCTTTCTTTTATTGGTAAGAGCAAAAGTCTTTCTGATTATCAGCAGAAATCCAGTGTTTTGTTTTATATCGACCGCAAAAATAACAAATGGTTTTCCAACCTTAAAGAAGTTTTAGTTTACGATTCTTCTAACAGGAAAATATTTCAAATCAAAAACCCGTACGAAAAAAGGTTTATTTCAGCAACGGAAGATGCATCAGGAAATACATGGCTGGATTGTGAAAAGGGTTTGATGAAATATGACGGCAAAAAGATAACAAACTTTCCCAAGATTAATTTTAATAAAGGACCATTTGTATATACAAGCCGTTTAAAGTTCTGGAAAGACAGCAGTTTGTATATTTTGTCGACAAACCTGATATCAAAATTTAAAGACGGCTCTTTTAAATACTACAGTATTTTTCACGATATTGCTTCTTTCACCAGTTTATTATCAAGCTGCTTTAACAGTTCCTGGTATATGTCGCTGGAAAATAAGTATTTGGACAAAAGACTAATTAGTGTCCTTAACGGGCAAACCATTAAAGATATCGACCTTATTTCAGCAAAGAACAGAAAAAACGAAAATCAGAGGATAAGGATAGCCGAGCCGATTTTAGAAGACAAATACAGCATTTGGGCATTTATTAATTATTCGAACGATAGTAATGAATTAGTTCAGATCGAAAAAGGAACGTTAAATGTTCACAGGTTTGATCAGAATAATGGTATGCCGGCAGGCAGAGTTTGGTGCCATCTTTTTGATAAATCGGGTAATTTATGGTTTCTTATCCGGGGAAAAGGGTTTTTCAGACTTGATATTCAGAGGTATTATCAGACTAAAAGCGCACAGTTTACAAGTTTCCCATATCTTGAAGGGCATCAGGATAATACAAGCAATCCTTATCTGGATGATCAGGGAAATATATGGGTACTGTCAGACCAGGGCTGGACAAAATTTAATCCTTCCGGGTTAAAAATTACAAACTATTATCCCGATGTAAAGCTTACAGCAGTTGATCTGTTTTTCTCAAGTCATATAATAGAAAAGTTTGCAGTTGGCGATAAAAATATTAATGGTATACCAAAATCACTCCGGCTGCCTTATGATGAAAATCATCTGACATTTGAGTTTTCCGCGCCCAATTACAGTGATCCGGAAGATGTCAAATACAGTTATATTCTTGAGGGAGCGGATAAGCAATGGTCACCGATAGTCAGCGCAAATAAAGTAACATATCCAAGTCTTTCGCCAGGAAAATATACCTTTAGAGTGAGGGCTTTTTCACGTGATGGACTTTCAGGAAAAGAAGACCTGTTCAGCTTTGAAATTACTTCTCCATACTGGAGTACATGGTGGTTCGTACTCCTTATGGCAATTGGATTGTTATGTCTTATCTATACCGTTATTAGAATTATTATTCAGACAGCACAGAAAAAAAGGCTAGAGCAGCTTGTTGAACTGAGGACAAGACAGCTGCAGGAAGAAAAGGAGAAAGTTGAGCTTCAGAGATCAGAGATCCAGAAAGAAAAAGAAAAAATCGAAGTAATAAATAGTGAGCTTGAGAAAAGCAGGTACCAGCTATTAAAAATAAATGAGTTCCAGACAAAATGGCTCGAAGAGCTTTCGGCTTCCGAACAGATGCTTCAGGAAGTAAATCAGTCGAAGGATAAATTCTTTTCAATTATTTCGCATGACCTGAAGAGTCCAGTTAATGCCATTATCCGTTACACCGATTTTATACTGGAAAAACTTGATGACCTTAAACCTGAAGAAGTAAAAGAATATTTAAATAACTTGAGTAATTCAACTCGCAAAGTATATCATCTGGTTGAAGATCTTTTAGACTGGTCACGAATTCAGATAGGGAAGGTTGAGGTAAGAAAGAAGCAATATAATCTTTCTGCACAGGTAAAGGAAATGGCAGAGGTACAATCGGGAAACCTTGTAAAGAAAAATATCAGATTATATGAAAATATAGATGATGAAATTAATATTTGTGCTGATGAAAATATGCTCAGGAGCATCCTGCACAACCTGATATCAAATGCAGTAAAATTTACAAGTGAAAATGGAGCTGTAAGAATTGAGGCCCATAAAACCGGCAGCTATGCAGAAGTATCTGTAATAGATGATGGGATTGGAATAAGCGCTGAAGATTTTCCTAAGCTGTTCAGTCTGGATGCCCAGCTTATAAACTATGGGACAGCAGGAGAAAAAGGCACCGGTTTAGGACTGATACTATGCAAGGAAATGATAGAAAAAAATGACGGAAGCATTTATGTAGAAAGCATTCTTGGAAAAGGCAGCACATTTAGCTTCAGGATCCCATTAGCTGAAAGCTATGCCGAAGCAGATGTATAAAGATAAAGCTTTGAAGAAAATATTTAATATAAAATCCTGGGGAAATCAGAATATATTTTTATAGATTTCATCCTTCAGAAATAATACTACTTTTATTGCACGGCGGGAATACATAATATGTTAGCGATGAAATACCAGTTGAATATAATTTTCTTATGCCTTTTTACCTGTATCTGTTACTCTCAGGTAATACCCGAACCTAAAATAAAGTTTTCACCCAGGCATTATATCTGCTACAGGACAGATATGGAGCTGAATATTGATGGAAAATTAGACGAGGCAATTTGGCAAAAAGCCGCATGGACAGAGTTATTTGCTGATATTGAAGGGGAAATTAAGCCACTACCAAGGCTAAAGACAAGGGCAAAGATGCTCTGGGATGACAAATTTCTCTACATCGCTGCTGAACTGGAAGATCCGGACCTCTGGGCTACATTAAAACAGAAAGATACGTTTATCTACAATGATAATGCTTTTGAAGTGTTCATTGATCCAGACGGCGATACACAGAACTACTATGAATTTGAGATCAATGCTTTTAATACTGTCTGGGACCTTCTGCTGACAAAACCTTACCGCATGGGCGGAATCTCTGTAAGTGCATGGGATATCAGAGGACTAAAGACTGCTGTAGATATACAGGGCACAATCAACAACCCTGAGGATAAAGATAAAGGCTGGACAGTTGAAATAGCTTTCCCGCTGAAGGTTCTAATGCAATGCGCAGCTCACAGAGGACTTCCTGAGAACGGGGAACAATGGAGGCTTAATTTTTCGAGAGTTGAGTGGAGCCTGGAAATTTCAGGCAAGACATACATAAAGAAAAGAGATTCTCTTTCACAGAAAGATCTTTTCCCGGACTACTGGATGTGGTCACCGCATGGAGTTATTGATACGCATTACCCGGAAATGTGGGGCTATCTTCAGTTTTCAGGAAATACTGCAGGAACAAAGGAAGATAGTATTATTAGAAAGCCCGAAGAGTATGCTGCATGGGTATTAAGGCAAATATTTTATAAGGAAAAAGCCTACTATTCAGAGCATGGCAGATATACTGCTGACTTAAAAGAGCTTAATTTCGAAACACAAAATATTCCCGGGTATCTGTGGCCAGCGGTAATTGAGGTTACTTCAGATCTAATTGAAATATCAGTGATCAGTTCAGATAAGAAAAATAAATTATATATTTTATATGATGGAAAGATCCGGGAGAAAACAATATGAACAAAAGAGAATTCCTGAAAGTATTGGGACTTAGCAGTCTGGGGCTTTTAGGCAGTAAGGTTATATCTGCCGGTAATTTAGCTGAAAGTTCTTTATCAGAAAGTAATCTTAGTGTATTTGATCCTTCAATTATCAGAGTAAGGCGAGATCAGAAAAAGAAGAACTGGGCATGGATAATGACCGATACAAAACCAAATGAAGACGAATGGAAACGGAAATTTTCACAGATGCATGAAGCGGGAATAGATGCGATTTTACCCGAGATCTATGACAGCAACCATGCCTATTATCAGAGCAGGCATCTGCCTGTAAAAGAAGCCTGGTTAGAAAAACTTCTTCCGCTGGCAAAATCAGAAGGACTGGAAGTTCATGGCTGGATGAGAGCGATGATGTGCAATATTGAAGAGATAAAGGAGAAGCATCCGGACTGGTTTGTCATTAACAGAAAAGGTGAATCGGCAGCCGAAAAGCCTGCCTACGTTAATTATTATAAATTTATGTGTCCTTCAAATCCCGGTGTTCAGGAATTTGTAAAGGCAACTGTTACTGAGCTATCAGAGTATGAACAATTAGATGGGGTTCATCTGGATTACATCCGTTTCCCGGATGTTATTCTGGCTGAAGCACTTCAGCCAAAGTATAATATAAAGCAGGACAAGGAATATCCTGAATATGATTACTGTTACTGCGATATATGCACCAGTGAATTTAAAAAACAGACAGGCATTGATATAAAGAAATTGGAAGATCCGGCAGCAAACAAAAAGTGGCGGCAATTCAGGTATGACAGGATAACAAACCTTGTAAATAAGATTCTGGTACCGGCTGCACGAAAGAATAAAAAACCAGTAACAGCAGCAGTATTTCCTAATTGGGAGATGGTTCGTCAGCAGTGGTACAGGTGGGATCTTGATGCATTTCTGCCAATGCTCTATAATGGCTTTTATGCTAAGGGGATTGACTGGATAAAAGAGCAAACTGCAATAGAAGCGAAATTGCTTAAAGGCCATGCTCCTTTATACAGCGGGTTATTTATTCCTCAGCTTAATCCAAAAGAGTTGGCAGAAGCAGTTGAAGCCTCGTTCTCAGGAGGAGCTAAAGGGGTTTCACTTTTTCTGTCATATTCGATGACAGATGAACACTGGCAAAGTTTCAAAAGCGCTGTAAAAAAGACTTAGGCAATCAAAACTATTTAATAATATCTGCCGTTACAATAAGAGTTTGATTTGGTTCGGCAGGGTCGTTGCTGTTGACTTTTATATTTACAGCTAATCTGCCCTGCCGGTTTGATGTATCCAGGACAACTTTTAACGTCCCTTTTACTCCCGGCTCAATTTTTCTGCTGCTGATATTAGCTGCCACGGCGGAACCAGTGGTGACTATGAATCCTATCTTAAGAGGGGAACTGCCTGAATTAACAAAGTTAAAATCATATTGAGCAATTTTGCCTTCATGCAGTTTTCCGAAATCATGGGTTCTTTCGGTAAAAGACAGTTTAGGAGCTCTCTGGTGTGTTATTTTTGATAATACATTTGCAGTAAATGTTACCTGAACTGTATTGTTTGAAGGGTCATTTGAATCAATATAAACTATCTTATCCTGTTTTCCAGATCTGCCGGATGAATTAAAACTTACTTTCAGTCCAGTTGATTCTCCAGGTTTTAATACATTCTTTGAAGGCTTTGCTGCAGTACAGCCGCATGAGACTCTTACATTGTTAATATTGAGTATTCCGTGACCTGTATTTTTTATTGTATAAACTTTTGTAACAACATTTCCTTCTTTGATATCTCCCATATTATAGTTTAAAGGCTTAACTTCAATTTTGGGATCCATCTGAGCTAAAGCCAATCCTGAAATGCTAAACAATATAAATAAGAGTCCCTTAAACATTTTCACTCTCCGGTTTTAAGGATCTGTTTTCAAAATATATTATATAGGCGCCAAGAAATGCCAGTCCTGTATTTTCTAAGATCTTCAGCCATCCTACCCTGCTTGCTGAGGCAGTCCCAAAGCATCCGCATTCAATATTAAGACCACGCAGGATACTTATCAGTACAAGGATGATAAAAACTATTAAAAGAAAATTAAGAATAAGGGCATTCTCTTTTGCAAAAATTCCGAAAACAAGCAGCAGTCCTGAGACAACTTCAATCCATGGGATTACTACAGCAGAAAAGTTAATTAATACTTCTGGAAATAATTTATAGTCATATATAGCTTTTGCAAAAGCAGAAGGTTCAGATATCTTCTCCATTCCGGCAAATATAAAAATTACCCCAAGGATAATTCTTGCAATAAGAAGAAGGTATTTTGAGCTAAAAATTCTGTTCATTATAGTTTATTTTGAAATTGGATAATTAGCCTCAGTCCAGCTATTCCAGCCGCCGAAGAAAATAAAAACATTGCTGTAGCCTAATGAAGCCAGTTTATTTCCAAGCATAATACTAAGGTCGCAATCAGTTCCTCCGCAATAAGATACAAGAGGTTCATCTTTAGGAATATTATTAAGCTTCACTTTATATTTATCGAATTCGAGGTAAGGAATGTTTAAGGAGTTTGTTATGTGTCCTTTCTGGTACTCCTCGTTTTCGCGTGCATCAATAAATGTAACTTTTGCCTGATGGAGTTTAAGCGCTTCTTTAAGAGATATATGTTTCGGCTCATTTATTGGGGAACTATCAGTTGTACTCCTTAGAAGTTCTGCTGATATGTATTTCCTGATAGAAAACCCAAATAAAGGCACACCTTTAGAGGAGAATAAATTGTAAGCTATTGCAAGTCCGGTGCTG
>JBLNEL010000202.1:0-8747 GCA_050262615.1 Bacillota bacterium | reverse complement strand
ATCATTAATAGCTGAAAGGTAAGTCTCAAACAATCGGTCCTCTGTACGGTCATAGATCCTAAATGTTGCGGGAGCAAAAATAACCTTATTAAGTCTTAGATCGTAAAATACTGATATTTTTTCATTATGAATCTCATCAATTACCGAAGAGAGAATATCACAAAGTTCATTAAAATCGTTTTTGTTCCCAGCCCTGAAATATACTTCTGAAAGAATATCTTTTGAGATGAAAGGGAAATTATCCTTTATCAGCAACCTGAAATCGATTCCCCGCGTATTTTTTTCAAAATATGGTTTATGAAGGTATGGGGAATATTGCTTTCCCTGTATATCTTTTAGTAACTTAGCCTCTGTAAGCTCTGATATTTTTTTAAATTCTTCATGTACAGTATCCTTATCTAGCAAAATAATATTAGTATCTTTTCCTCTTATTGCAAAGAATAGCGAACAATCATTAAAGCCGAATTTAATAATCCTGTCATCAGTGGCAATCTCCACACTATTTAATGTAATGGGGAGCCGGTTCCGGAAAAAGCTTATTGAGTTTTTTTTTGCCCGATGATAATCGTTTTTTAACAAAATATACGGCTCATTTTGGCTGACCGATATAATAATAAACCTGTGATCACCATCTGAAGATAGAAAATCAAGTATAAGCTTATCTCTCTCCTGAGAAAAAGCTTCTAGAAGAATAAATCCTCTTAGTAATTCATTTAATTCGGTTATAAGCCTGTTTAAATAAAAATAATTCTTATACATAGTTTGGCTGCCTGATAACAGGTCGGGAACATAGATAATTCTTGTTATTAAAAAACGTATTTAATATATTTGGACGATGTTTGACACTTAATAATTTATCAAAAAATGATAAAAATTCCATCCGGATTAAGCCAGGATAAATGACAGACGTTGTATTATCCTCTGAATCCTTAACTAATTCAAGGAGCATAATCATTGGGAATAGCTGCAAATATACAAAAAATTAGATCTGGATTTCATACTTCTTTCTGGGTAGCAAATATAATGGAGCTGTTTGAGAGAATTGCCTATTATGGACAGGCTACAATTCTTAGCGTATTCCTTAGAAATCATCTGAAGTTTAATGAAATTGAGACAGGCCAGCTATCCTCAGTTTTTGGAGGGTTGATATATTTTTTACCGATCTTCGCAGGTGCATTAGCTGACAGGTTTGGATTTAAGAAGGCCTTTTCCTTTGCATTTTTAATTTTGGCTATTGGTTATTTCCTTATTGGAGCGACCGGTATGACACTTTTTACCGGTATTTTCTCTTCAGAGTACCTTTTCTGGGTTTTAATAGTAATCCTTGTTTTTACAGCTATTGGCGGGTCATTTGTAAAACCAAGTGTTTTAGGCACAGTAGCGCTTTCCTCTACGCAGGAGACAAAATCAATAGGTTATGCAATTTATTATTGGCTGGTTAATATTGGTGGTGCAGTCGGACCATTGATTGCTTTTTTTGTTAGAAACTCTATTGGGATACAAGCTGTATATGTTGTCTCATCAATAAGCTGTCTGCTTATGTTTTTCAGTACACTTTTGTTTTATAAAGAACCTGCGGCAGGTTTTGACAGGTCAAATGTTAGTCTTTCACAGGTAATGAAAAATCTGCTTTATGTTGTAAAAAATCTGCGTTTTATGACATTCCTGTTGATCTTTTCTTTATATTGGATCATGTTCTGGCAGATATTCGTAATTATCCCATTTTTTATTACTGACTATATATCAAAGGATGCTCCTTTCGAGATTATACAATCAGTTGGTTCATGGGGAATAATTCTTTTCCAGTTAATCGTAAACTGGTTTACTAAAAAGCTGTCGCCAATAACTGCAATTATTACCGGGTTCTCAGTTTCGGCTCTTTGCTGGTTTATTATAATGTTAAATCCAACAATTCCGCTTATTGTGGCCGGTTTATTCGTTATGTCACTTGGTGAAATGACACAAGCCCCGAGGTATTACGAATATATAGCTGATCTTGCACCAAAGGGGCAGGCAGCATTATTTCAGGGATATGCTTTTTTGCCGATTGCTATCGGCTGGGTTTTCGGCGGGACTTTTGGAGGGTGGCTTTACAAGATCTTTGCTACTGATACTAAACAGCCACAGATTATCTTTCTTTTACTCTTCGGAGTTGGAATTGCTGCTTCGGTTCTGATGTTTATATATAATATTGCATTAAAGAGGCAGCTTAGTAAAGTTAAAATTCATCTTTAAACGACACTTTATTGTTAAAAACTGAAGCATTTCATATTTTTATATAATGAAAAAAATTCTTGATACCAAGTTATTCCGTTACCTGCTGATAGTAATTGGCGCAGCTGCTTTGCTTATTGTTATCTTCAATATTGTCATTATGCCCTGGTATGTTTCCGGCAGCGAAGTAAGCGTTCCGAAGGTTATCGGGCTAAATGAATCTGATGCCAAAAGAATTCTTGAAGAAAAAGATCTGGAACCCGTAAATGGGGGAGAAAGATATGATGAGCGTTTCCCAAGAGGGACAATTATTTTTCAGAAACCCTCAGCTGGTGCTGTTGTAAAAGAAAACAGAAGGATCTTCCTTTTTATAAGCAGTGGGGTCCCTCTGGTTAAAGTTCCAGGACTAAAAGGGAAGAACTACCGGGATGCAAAGCTGACCCTTGAAAGGATGGACCTGGCAATTGGTGATACCCATAATGTACAGTCATCAGCTCCGAAGGATATAATAATTGATCAGCAGTACTATGAAGGTACAGAAGTTAAGAAAGGAACGCGTGTTAATGTAACATTAAGTGCCGGAGAGAATCTCGGAATAAAAGTTCCTGATCTGTTAGGCAAATCGCTTTCTGAAGCAGAAAGAATACTAAAGGAACAAAAACTTAATCTTGGGAAAATAAATTACCAGCCCTCGTTTTCTCTTCTGCCTAATACAGTAATTGACCAGTACCCAAGTAAAGATAACGTAGTTTCTGAAGGATCAAGTATAGATTTGTTTGTAACCAAAAACGTTACGACCCCTAATGAAGTGAATGGAGAATAATGAAACTAATAGCCCCATCGATTTTGTCGGCCGATTTTTCTGATCTACTTCCGCAGATTAGATCTGCAGAAATAGGTGGAGCAGATTGGCTGCATTGCGATATAATGGATGGACATTTTGTCCCCAATATTACCTTCGGTCCAATTATGGTTAAGGCTGTAAAAAAACTGGCAGCTGTACCTTTGGATTGTCATCTAATGATAGAAAACCCTGATTTTTATATTGAAGACTTTGTTAAAGCAGGGGCAAATATCGTAACCGTGCACCAGGAAGCCGTTATCCATTTAAACCGGACAATACATCGCATAAAAGATTTGGGAGTAAAAGCGGGTGTCTCAGTTAATCCTTCCACACCTGTTCATCTTCTGGATGATATATTAGAGTATGTGGATCTTCTGCTGATCATGTCTGTTAATCCGGGCTTTGGAGGACAAAAGTTCCTGGAGTCATCTCTAAGGAAAATTGAGCAAGCAGCAGAGTTCAGGCATAAAAGAGGATTGAATTACTTAATAGAGGTAGACGGCGGAATTGATGCCGGTAATATCAAACGTGTTTCTGATGCAGGTTGTGATGTTTTTGTTGCAGGATCAGCTGTTTTTGATAAGGAAAATATATCAGCAGCGACTGCTGAATTAAAAAATATAGTGCATTCAACAATTGTTTAATTTTTTATAGGTTAATCGATGAGTTTAGTTCTTATTGGTGGTAAAATAATAACACCTTTCCGCATAATTGACAAAGGTACAATTGTAATTGAAGATGGGAAAATATATGAATTAGGTAAAGTTTCAGATGTTAAAATCCCAAATCATAGCGAGGTAATTGATATAAGCGATAAATTAGTTGCTCCAGGTTTTGTTGATCTTCTTGTCCATGGGGGACTAGGAGTCGGCTTTACAGATGGTACATTTGAAGGTTTTGAAAAAATAAGCAACTATTTTCTTGAGAATGGTTCTACAACTATGCTTGCTTCTTTATACGCAAAACCTGAAAAAGAGTTGTTAGATAACATCAGAAATCTGGCGGATTATATCTTTAGCAATCCTGAGTCCAATATTAAAGGGATCCACATGGAAGGTCCTTATTTAAATAAGGAATTCAAGGGAGCTATGAATGAAGAGTTTTTGTGGACCCCATCAGTTGAATCGTGGAAAAAAATGTGGGGTGCTTCCAGAGGTCTGATAAAACTTATGACAATTGCACCTGAACTTCCAGGAGCAATTGAAGTAATGAGAGCTGCTGCAAACGATGGGGTAGTATTGTCGATTGGACATTCTATGGCAAATTACCCTGAAATTGAATTGGCAATTGATAATGGAGCTGCCCATGTAACTCATATGTTTAATGCAATGAAGCCTTTACATCATAGACAGCCTGGAGTTGCATTAGGTGCTTTGTTAAGAGATGAACTTAAAATTGAATTAATTGCTGACACATATCATGTACACCCTGCTGTAATGGAATTTCTATTAAAAGTAAAGAAGGCTAGTGGAATAATTCTTATTACTGATTCTATTAAGCCAGGCGGAATGCATGAAGGTGAAGAGTTTGAATTTGCCAATCAAAAAGTCCGTATCAAAGGCGGGAAAGCTATGCTTGATGATGGAACAATTGCAGGCAGTTCATTGACCTTAAACAAGGCAGTTAAGAATATGATCAATCATGCCGGAGCAAAGATAACAGAAGCAATCAGAATGGCCTCCCTGAACGGTGCGAAAGTTCTGAATATGGAAAATACAAAGGGGATTTTAGCTTCAGGCAAAGATGCAGATCTTGTCGTCCTTGATGAAGATTTTGAAGTTGATATGACCTTATTGAAGGGAAAGATCAGATATCAAAGAGAAAGCTCAAAAGTAGATAAAAGAAAATAGAAGTGACTTCATGTCACTTCTTTTATATAATATATTTTAGATTTCAGGAATATTAATTGGGTGATTTAAGCAGAAATTTTAAGATAGGGGACAGGGAATTTGATAAACCCCTTATCATGGGAATATTAAATGTTACGCCGGACTCCTTCTCTGATGGTGGGAAGTACTATGATACTGATCTTGCTGTAAATCACGCTGTTGAAATGATTTCAGCAGGTGCCGATATTATTGATGTTGGGGGGGAATCTACAAGGCCAGGGTCGGAATTCATTTCAGAAGAAGAAGAACTTAGGCGCATAGTCCCTGTGGTTGAAAGGCTCCGTCAGATATCTCCCGAAATCCCAATATCAATTGATACGACAAAGAAAAAAGTGGCATATGAAACTTTGAAAAGAGGGGCCGCGATCATTAATGATATAAGCGGGTTGACATTTGATCCTTCGGTTGCAGATGTCGTTAAAGAGTTCAATGCCGGTCTTATTATCATGCATATCAAAGGCGTTCCTAAAACTATGCAGCAGAATCCAGAATATTTTGACCTCATTAAAGAAGTGAAAGAGTTTCTGCAAAGGCAGATCGGCATTGCTGAAAAATCCGGTTTGACCAATCTGATCATTGATCCGGGAATTGGTTTTGGAAAGAGTGTTAACGACAATTATAGACTTATCGGTAATATCAAAGAATTTAAGACTTTAGGCTTCCCACTGCTAATTGGACTTTCCAGGAAGTCATTCCTTGGGAAATCACTTGCTCTTGAAGTTGATCAAAGGGATACATCAACAGCAATTGCAGAAGCTTTTGCAATGAGTTACGGAGCTAACATAATAAGGACACATAACGTAAAGAATGCTGTTTGTGCCCGTCAAATATATCAAAATATTTCAAATGCCGGACTGGTGAAAGAAAATGTTTGAGATTTTTAGGATTGGTTTTCTGCCGGTCAGTTTTTTAGATCTGGTCGATATAGCTATTGTATCTTTTATTATATATAAGGTATATAATGTTATTAAAGGTACAATTGCTGCCCAGATTTTTATTGGGTTAATTCTTGTACTTATCTTATCTATTGCTGCCCAGGCTGCAAATCTTAAGGCTTTAGGATATCTCTTAAAACTTGTTTCTGATACATGGGTAATTGCATTCATTGTACTTTTTCAGCCTGAAATAAGGCGTTTATTACTCATAATTGGAAGAAATCCTTTCATAAGGATATTTATTAAAAATGATGAGATGTCAATTGCTCATGTTTTAACTGATGCAGCCTTCGAACTCTCCCAGCTTCAGCATGGAGCATTGATGGTAATAATAAAATCATCAGGTATAAGGACTTTTGTTGAAACAGGTGAAGTTATAAACGCAAGGATAAATAAAAACCTGCTAAAGTCGATATTTTATCCAAGATCCCCGCTTCATGATGGAGCAGTTATTATAAAAGGGGATATTATTGAAGCCGCAAGATGCACCTTACCGCTTTCATCTATTACAAACGTTGATGGCTATTCGCTAGGAATGAGACATCGCGCCGGTCTGGGTATTACAGAGCAGGCTGATGTTTTAAGCATTATTGTTTATGAAGAGACTGGCAGCATCTCTGTTGCCCAGGACGGGAAACTTAAACGCGGCCTTTCTAAGGAATCATTAAGAGCCTTATTGTCGGATGCACTAAAGCATCAAAAAGAAAGAGGAAATAAAGGAATGTTTGAACATTCGTTAAGAGACCGGTAGGTTTTACTATTATCCAATCTTTTCGTATTATATAAATCAGCTTACAATTATAATCCCTCAATTTACAATTATTTATTTTTGTTATGCAATTGAGCAAGAACTACAGGATTAAAGGTCTTAAGAGAAGATCTGATCTTTGCGAAGGGGCAAAAATCATCATCAGACGCCGTTTTAGGACAGTGATAAAAAAGGTGAAATCATACTTAATTGATCCTTCAGTTGAAAATTTGCATAAATTAAGAGTTTCTATAAGAAGAGTACGGTATTCGCTGGAGAATTTCGGGGTATGTTATTCAACAAATGAATTTCTAATGATCATTGAATACACGAAGTTTTTACAGGATCTTATCGGTGAAGCAAGAGATTTGGATGTGCTTCCAGAAAAGATAAACAACCTTGAGAATGAAATAAAAATACATCTTCCTGAGAGACTTTATGCAGCTATAGAAGATAAAAAAAGTGAGTCCAGGCTGCTGATAAAAGAGGAATTATATAAGTTTCTATCAAATAAAACGATTAAAGATTTTTTCATATCAAACTGAAGGAGATGTTATGAAACTAAAATATTTTTCACACTCTGCATTTCAGATTACCACAAACGAGGGCAAAATTATTTTAATTGATCCGTATTTAGATGAAAACCCTACTTCACCGGTTAAATCCAATGAATTAAAACCAGATTATATAATATTATCTCATGCCCATGGAGATCACCTTGGGGATGCTATCAGGATAGCAAAGCGTACAGATCCAATGTTTATATGTGTAAATGAATTAGCAAATTATCTGGTTGCGAAAGGATTCAGGGCGCACAATATGCATATAGGCGGCAGTTTTAATTTTGATTTTGGGCGAGTGAAATTAACTATTGCCCATCATGGCTCAAGCACTCCGGATAACCACTACTGCGGAGAACCGGCTGGTATTTTGCTTTATATTGAAGGGAAAATTATATATCATACCGGCGACACCGGATTATTTTATGATATGAAGCTTATTGGCGAAATGAATAAAATTGATTATATGCTGCTTCCTATTGGTGATAACTTTACAATGGGCGTGACTGATGCCGTAAAAGCAGTTGAATTGGCTAACCCACGCATCGCTATCCCTATACACTATAATACTTTCCCGGTAATTCAAGCCGATCCAAAAGAATTTAAAAAGCTCTTGAATGAACAGCATCGTGAGTGCCTGATTATGGAATTTGGGCAGGAAATTGATATTTAATTAATAAGGCAGCTTAAAAGCTGCCTTTTTTAATAAATTTTTATATCTTTGAACTTTATTTATTGATTTATTCTTAATTTTGTACCGATTAATTGGCTGGATATACTAAGGTTTCTTAATTTATCTTTAATGCACATTTTAAAGTTATTTCTTTATATCAGAAAATTTCATGGCAAAAATAATATCAATTGCTAATCAAAAAGGCGGTGTCGGCAAGACTACCACTGCAATTAACCTTTCGGCCTCAATTGCAGCGGCTGAAAACAGGACGCTTCTGATCGATATTGACCCTCAGGCCAATTCCACCTCCGGACTGGGCTACAGCGGGGACAGTAAGTCAGTATATGAGGTCCTTGTAGGCAGCGAAAACATGCAGGACTGCATTATAAGCACCTATATGCCTTATCTGGATCTATTGCCTTCGACAATAAACCTGGTTGGAGCCGAGGTCGAGCTGGTTAATGTCGATGTGCGCGAATCTGTGCTTAAAAGAGCAATCCAGACAGTCCAGGACAAGTACGATTATATCTTCATCGACTGTCCGCCCTCACTAAATATGCTGACCCTGAACTCTCTTACAGCTTCAAATTCAGTGCTTATTCCTGTTCAGTGCGAATATTTTGCCTTGGAAGGCTTAGGACAGCTCTTAAATACGATAAACATCGTAAAGAAGCACTTTAACGAGTCTCTTACCATTGAAGGCGTTGTGCTTACAATGTTTGATACGCGTCTGAGGCTTTCGCATCAGGTTGCCGAAGAGGTAAGAAAGTATTTCGGCAGCAAGGTATTTGATACTATGATACAGAGGAATGTAAGGCTTTCCGAGGCTCCGAGCCACAGCAAACCTGTAATTCTCTACGATGCAATCTCAGTCGGAGCGCAGA
>JBLNEL010000201.1:0-2558 GCA_050262615.1 Bacillota bacterium | reverse complement strand
TGAGGCCAGCCGCCTAAGATACTTATCTTTTTGAAACTCACTTCCGTACTTCTCAAGTCCGTAGCAGACAAGTGAGTTGTTTACAGACATGATTACACCAAGACTTGCATCAACTTTTGATATTTCAATCATTGCCAGCACATAGCTTACCGTATCCAGTCCAGCTCCGCCATAATCAGGCGAAACCATCATTCCCATAAATCCTAATTCACCAAGTTTTTTGACTATTTCGGCTGGAAATTCTCCTTTTTTATCCCTCTCTACTGCTGATGGGGCAATTTCAGAGACTGCGAATTCTTTTGCAGTCTGCTGTATCATTTTCTGATCATCCGTAAGGTCAAAATTCATCTCGACTCCTCTCCTTTTTATTAAGATAATACCTTTAGTCTTATATAGCAAGGAAGAGAAAGTGATGTACCGGTTTTAGATAAGTACGTGTGAGTTGAAATTATTTCAGAGTGGAATGAGAGAAAAAGTATTTTCAGCTTTCTTCAATTTGAAGTACCTCAGAGGGTAACTGCCTGCTTCTGATCGAAACAATATAAACTGTTATTAAAACGGAAAATAATACCAGGAATGATCTTAAAAGAATATTTGATGTGGCAAAAATAGCAGTGTAACCAATACTAAGGTTGAGGAAAATAATGGAAATGAATTTGACTGTAAGCGGAATGTTTCTCTCCTGATGGTATTTTTTAATATACTTGCCTAGCAGCCGGCTGTTTACTAACCAGTTGTATAGCCTGGGAGAACTTTTGGCAAACATTCCAGCTGAAACAAATATAAGAATAGCTGTTGGAATGATCGGCAGCAGGATACCAATGATACCTATTAAGAGTGAAATCCAGGCACAGATAAATAGAATTACTCTTGAGAATTTATTTGCAACCGTGTGTATTTGGTTTTCCATCAACATCCTGTTAGTGTAAGCAAAATTTAGTTGTAGAACAAATTAGTAAGTAAAACAATCCGGAAATATTCAACACATAACTATTTTTCACTCAACCAACAAATCATCAAATATGAACAAAAACGGTTGTAAAGATAATTCTTTGAATATAATTATACAATACTGGCCATAGAATATTTTCATAGCTGAAAAAGTTATAATGAATTGCCCAAGGGTTCTTTTAAGTCTGCGGTTTCCCGTTCATATTAAATAATTTTATTTAAATTCATAGGGAAACTGTGATCATAGTAACTCCTGAAATCATTCTTCTTTAATATATTACTTTACCGGATAACCTGTGACAAAATCAACTTTGCTGTTTAAACGACAGCTGTCAATTAAATGATATATTCGGAGAAAGAGGTCAGATGGAATGGCATAATGAATTTACAATGCTTGCTGAAATTGCTCTTTCTATGCTGCTTGGGGGTATAGTCGGACTTGAAAGAGAGTTAGCTGGAAAGGCTGCAGGCTTAAGGACGCATATGCTTGTTGCCGGAGTATCCACATTTCTTGTAGCTATGGGGGATTTGTTATTGTTAAGTTATAAACTCAGAGAGATGAGTGAGCTTGTAAGAGGTGATCCTTTCCGAATAATGGGAGCAATTGTAACTGGATTAAGTTTTATTGGAGCAGGAACAATCATTCAAAATAAGCGTGAAGACCGTGTTGAGGGCCTTACAACTGCCGCTTCCCTGCTATTTGTTGGATCAATTGGAATCAGTATTGCATTGCAAAAATTCTATCTAGCGACCGGGACAACACTGCTTGTACTTATAATAAACAGACTTTTGATAAGCATCGAAGGCAGAATATCAAAAAGGAATAAGGATAAAGGAAAGCCCCCTGATAACCGCTAAACATATTATGACTTACATTTAAGTAATGCAGGGATTTTTCACCATAAGAATAATTTTTTAGTCATTGCAGCAATCTGCCTTCATTACATGGCTTGCTGAAGCTAACTTAGGGCTTATATACGGGATACCCAGATTCATTCCTCTTAAGATAAGTATCAATGCCAGTATACATGCAAAAACTGGGATAAGCCGGTTTAACTTTCTTCTGATATTTATATTAAGGAAATTACCGAACAAACTTACAGCAAACATTAAAGGCAATGTACCCAAGCCAAAAGAAGCCATAAACAATGCAGCTTTTATGCTGCTGGCAGTACTTATTGCTCCAGCAATTGCGACATAAACCAGACCGCATGGAAGGAATCCATTCAGAATACCTAAAATAAAAAGCGATGAGCCTGACTTCTTTGTTAAATATCTTGAAAACAATGACTTTAGTTTAGAAGTATAGACGTTTGAAAAGTGAAAATTAAATCTGCTGTTCCTTATTCCATAAGTAAATACAACGCTTATAAGAATCAGCACACCAAGAGCAATTGAGAGATCCTGCTGGAAGCCAAACATTGCAAATCCGCTTCCAAATAATCCCAGTATCAGGCCGATAAAAGCATAAGACAAAATACGTCCTGAATTATAAAGCAGCCTGCCTGCAATAAACCTGGATCTTTCAGCTGAACTTTCAGGCAGCGCAAGAACAATCGGTCCGCACATACCTATGCAATGAAGACTGCCGAATAACCCAATAATAA
>JBLNEL010000200.1:0-5674 GCA_050262615.1 Bacillota bacterium | reverse complement strand
AGGAAGCAAGAGCTGAAGTTTCAGGGCAATTTCAGGAAGAAGAAAGCAAGCGACTTGAAAACGAATATATCAGCAATCTGAAAAGTACATACAAACCTGTTGTTTATAGCGAAAAACTTGAAGAAGCTTTTAAAAAGAACTAATATTGAATTTATTGTATTTCTTACAGCCGCGGTCATTTTAACAAATGGCTGCGGCAAAGAAAAATCCGGAAAGAATTTTGTTGCCCGAGTTGATAACTCAGTCCTTTCGGCTCAAGACATTTCCAAAGACATCGACACATCCGGACTGCAGCCAAGCCACAAGAATGAATACATAAGGAACTGGATCGAGACGGAACTTTTCTATCAAGAAGCTGTTGATGAAGGTATTCTGAAGGATGATGATTTCAAGCGTATTGCTGAAAAGTCAAAAAAAGAACTAGCCAAGGCCTTTCTTCTTAAAAAAATTCTTGAAAGCAATGCTATTGATCTCAAGTCGGAGGAATCCGAAGGGTTCTATAATTTGCATAAAGAAGAATTTCGTCTTTCACATGATTCATATTTGTATAATGAAATTGTCTTTAACGATGAGAGCAAGGCTATTTTATTCAGGTCGACGTTAATGGAGAGCGACTGGGAAAGGGCGACGAATGTTTTTGGAAAGGACAAGTCGATTTTGAGTGAAAAATCATATATTTTTGAAAGTGATTATCTGCTTCAGCCAAACGAACAATATTTAGTACTTCAGGAGCTAGAGCCAAATGAGGTTAGTATTGTAATAGACAGGGAACCTAACCGATTCGTTGTGGTACAATTAATCAAGAAATATCGGCCGAATGAAATTCCTGAATATGCAGCAGTAAAGAAATTAGCTGCTGAAAGACTTCAGATGAGGAAAAGGGAATTACTGCTTCATGAATATTTAAAAAAACTGTATTCCAAACACAAAATTGAATTAAATCAGGGAAATAGATGAAAAAGTTTCTGTTTTTTGTTATTATACTTATTACTTCCTCTGTTCAGGCACAGGAAGTGCTTGACAAAATAGCTGCTGTAGTAAACAACGAAGTCATAATGAAGAGTGAGGTTGATTTCCGAACCAGCCAGTTAGCTGCGCAGCGTAATTTGAATGCTGCTGATCCGGCTATAAAGAAACAAGTATTAAACGCAATAATAGAAGAAAAGCTTCTTTATGCGCAGGCGTTACTCGATTC
Organism: Bacillota bacterium; assembly: GCA_050262615.1. GTDB lineage: Bacteria > Bacteroidota > Ignavibacteria > Ignavibacteriales > SURF-24 > JAUZPB01. The sequence continues at coordinate 4,479 of JBLNEL010000200.1, read as the reverse complement.
AGTTATAGTCAGCGATGATGATGTTAACCGAAGGGTTGATTATCAGATTGAGCAATTCACCCAACAGTTTGGCACCAGGGAGAAAGTTGAGCAAGCATATGGAATGAGCATAGAGAAGATCAAGAGGGAATTAAGGGAAAATACGCGTAAGAGTTTAATGGCCCAGATGCTTATGCAGAAGAAGTTTGGTATGGTTGAATCGACCAGACGGGAAGTGGAAGATTTTTTCAGGGCATATCAGGACTCACTTGGATTGATACCTGAGAAGTATACGATTGCTCATATATTTGTAAATCCGAAGGCAGGCGAAAAGGTAAAACAAAGAGCCAGGGAAGCTGCGCAGTCGATATTGGATTCGATTAAGGCAGGAGCAGATTTTGCTGAATTAGCCAAGAAATATTCAGAGGATCCGGGGACAGCGCCGCAGGGAGGAGATCTTGGTTTTACCAAAAGGGGAAAACTAGTTCCAGAGTTTGAGGCTGCAGCATTTGCATTAGACCCAGGCGGGGTTTCAGGCATAGTTGAAACAATGTTCGGATATCATATTATACAGACCATTGAAAAAAGAGGAGATGCAGTGCATGCGCGTCATATTCTTATAAAGATTAAGAATGACGAAGATGCTGATCTAAAGGCAATTGAGTTCTTAAGTGATATCAGAGACAGTGTATTACGCGGGCTTGGTAAATTCGAGGATTTTGCACGCCGTTACAGTGATGATAAAGAGACAGCGAAGTTTGGAGGAATGATAGGTACATATGATGTAGGTCAGCTAGATAAAAACATGATCGAAGAGGTTGGTAAATTAAGGTCCGGGGAAATAAGTTATCCTAAGCGCATAGAGCTAAGCAATGGAATTTATGGTTATCATATTATTGATCTGATCAAGAAGATACCTCAGCATAAGGCAGATCTTGAGACCGACTATGCGGACATTAAGCAGCTTGCAGATTATCAGAAGCAGGAGAGGCTAAGGTTAAAGTGGATAAATGAACTTAAAGATAAGATATACTGGGAAGTAAGACTTTAAGGAATTAATAAGGAAGCAATATTGAAATCTGAAAATGTCAGGACTGATGATGTCCAGCTAGTCGAAAGACTGAATCAGTCGGTTACTAATATAAAAAGAGAAATCGGTAAGATAATTATCGGGCAGGAAGAAATCATTGATAATCTTCTGATCTCTTTATTTGCACGTGGGCATTGTCTGCTAGTGGGGGTACCGGGGCTTGCAAAGACCTTGCTTATTAAGACACTTTCTGAAGTGCTTGATCTAAAGTTCAACAGGATCCAGTTTACGCCGGATCTTATGCCAAGTGATATTACAGGTACAGAGATCCTGGAAGAAGATTCAATAAGCAGAAAAAGATCATTCAGATTTATTCAGGGCCCTGTGTTTGCCAATATAGTACTTGCAGACGAAATCAACAGGACTCCGCCAAAGACACAGGCAGCGCTGCTTGAGGCGATGCAGGAGCATAGAGTAACGGCAGCGGGAGTATCGTATAGTCTTCCTGAGCCTTTCTTTGTGCTTGCGACTCAGAACCCTATAGAGCAGGAGGGTACATATCCATTACCCGAGGCGCAGCTTGACAGGTTCATGTTTAATCTATGGTTAGAATATCCATCTTATACAGAAGAAGTAGATATTGTAAAGTCAACGACCAGCCAGTATACTGCAGAATTAAAGAAGATACTTAATGCAGAAGACATAATTTTATTTCAGGATCTGGTAAGAAGGGTACCTGTAGCAGATAATGTAATAGAATATTCAGTGAAGCTAGTAAATAAGACGCGGCCGAAAGACGGAGAGGCGCAAAAGTTCATAAAAGACTGGGTAAGCTGGGGAGCAGGTCCCCGAGCATCGCAGTATCTGATATTGGCTGCCAAAACGAGAGCAATTATTCAGGGAAGGTTTACGCCGAATATTGAAGACGTAAAGCATGCTGTAGTTCCTGTTTTAAGGCACAGGCTTATAGCTAATTTTAATGCTGAGGCCGAAGGTATTACTTCAGTTGAAATTGTAAAGAGACTGATGGAGACGGTCTAGGCGGGCTCAATAAAATTAAATGTGCTTAACTGAATTTAAGGAATGAAGTTCAGTTAAGCGCATAATAAAAAAACAATTCTTCAGAATATTAAATTTCTCAGAACAGTAAATTTCTCAGAACAGAGGAACTTCAGGACAGCAGATCTTTAAATCAGCAAACAATAAAAAATCTTTTCTTCATCACTTCATTTTTCATAGCTCTTAATTTTAGGTATCTAATCTTATATAATACTCTTAATTTCTTACTCAAAAAATTTCGTACTCAAAAAATTTTTTACACTTAAGTTCTAATAATAGTAAAATTCCTGTAAGCGTTATAAATTTCCTTAGCGGCAGTTCTAATTACAGTAGCGGTTGGAACAGCCAAAAGCATACCCATAATTCCCATTAACTGGCTACCTGCAATTATCAGTATAATAATAATAGGGTGCATATCCACACTTTTGGAGAATACGTTTGGCTGGATAATTCCGTTGTCTAAAGTATAAATTCCAAGGAACATAATTATTATTTTCGGGAGCATTGAAAAATCCCCAAACTGAGTTACAGATATTATTATAGCGGGGACACCTCCAATAATTGGTCCGAAGTAGGGTATCAGGTGTCCAACACCAGCAACAATTCCAATAGGGATAGCGTTATTAATACCAAGGATAGACAATCCCACGCCGCTTAATAAGCCTACCATAAAGGCATCAAATATCCATCCGCGGACAAATCTTCCAAGCTGAATACTAATCTGTCTAATTACGGTATAAGACATTTCAAAGTAGCGGTTCGGCATAATATTGACAATTCCCTTGATGATACGCTTATTGTCTTTAAGTAAGAAAAATGTAATAAAAGGTACAATTACCAGTACGGCTATCAGTGAGACAAGGCTTGAGACAAAGACAGTCAGGCTATTAAGCAATTCAGTAAGAGTAGAGGCGATCATTCCCTCAAAGCGAGTATAAACAGCGCCTGGTCTGAGGAAGGGCACAAATCTTACGATCTTTCTATCAAGTTCAGTCATCATCTGCTTAAGGTTGGCATGTCTTATTGACTCGCTCAGAGTTCCCATTTGTTCAGAAAGGCGGGGTATAAGGAATGATAAGCCGAATGAAAGCAGAAGAATTGTTAAGATTATAATTACGAAGATAGAAAGTGTTCTGCTTAGTCCCAGGTTTTCCAGGGCAGTGACAAAGGGGTTAAAAATAAAAGCGAGCAGTAATGAAATTGCAAGCATTATAATAATATCGCTAAAGAGATATGATATATAAATTAGAACTGCTGCCAGGACAGAAAGGAGAAGATACCTGGTAAATTTCTTTATAGTTAATTCTGACATAAGGTTATCTGCTTATTTTGATGTTAAGAGTAAAATACAAAAAATCCGATCATTCTGCTGAAAATTTAATGACACAGGCTGAAAAAATAGATACAGATTTCTTTTTCAATGTACCGCATGTTGATAATTTTGTATATTTGCAGAAGATTTTTAACAAATTTTCAGGATTTTTATGGCAGAAATAGAATTATTAAAGCAGATAAGAGCAAAGGCAGCTAAACTGGCAAAAACGATAGTATTGCCAGAATCACATGATGAAAGAGTTCTTAAGGCAGCTGAAGTGATGGTAAAAGAGAAAATGGCAAGCGTAATAACATTAGGTAATGAGGATAAGATAAGGGAAGATGCAAAGAAAATTGGTGCAGATCTTCAGGGCGTTACAATAATAGATCCAGAGAAATCAGAAAAGCTGGATGAATTTGCAAACATATTTTACAATATGCGCAAGCAGAGAGGGAAGGAAATACCGCTTGAAGCAGCAAGACATACAATGCTCAGGGACATTTTCTTTGGGGCAATGATGGTAAAAGAAGGTCTGGCTGATGGTTCTGTTTCAGGGTCAACAGCAACAACAGCAGATGTAATGCGTGCTTCGATACAGGTAGTTGGAATGCCCGAAGGGATTTCAATTGTTTCGAGTTTTTTCCTTATGGCTTTTCCAGATAAGGTCTTCAGTTTTGCAGACTGTGCAGTAAATCCGAATCCAAATGCCAAGCAGCTTGCTGATATTGCAATTTCGACAGCAGAGAACCATAAAAAATTAACAGGTGAAGAGGCATATGTTGCAATGCTTTCATTTTCAACTAAAGGAAGTGCATCGCATGAGCTTGTTGACAAAGTTGTAGAAGATACAAACATTTCATAGTCTAAGCGTCCTGATCTTAATATTGATTGTGAGCTTCAGTTTGATGCAGCAATAATTGAAGGAGTAGGCAAGAAGAAAGCTCCCGGAAGCACAGTTGCCGGAAGAGCAAATGTTTTAGTTTTTCCTGATCTTCAGGCTGGCAATATTGGTTACAAGATTGCGCAGCGTCTTGGCGGAGCAGAAGCGATAGGTCCAGTCAGTCAGGGCTTATGCAAACCATTCTTTGACCTTAGC
>JBLNEL010000199.1:0-4530 GCA_050262615.1 Bacillota bacterium | reverse complement strand
TTGCAGGAAGGTTCATGGGAAGATATTTAGATAACTGCTCCGCCATAGCCCCAAGTATCCAAAAAGGTATAACGTAGTCTGTGTTGATGGACTATTTGATGCCAGACTTCAGATAAGCCACTGGAGAGAAAACGAAACTCCATATGATCTGAAGGCAGACACAACTACTGAAATGATCTTTAAGCTGATTGAATCTCCGGCTAAAGAAAAGCATCTAAAAGGTATTGATATTGTTTCAAATAACCATTTTGATGCTGATGGCCTGATTAGTGCATATGTGTTGGTGCACCCTGAACTGGCTTTTGAATATAAAGAATCCCTTATTAATATAGCAAGGACAGGTGATTTTGCAGAATTTACAACTGAAGATGCCTTAAAGGCAAACGATGTAATTGAATCGCTGATGGATGTTGAAAATGGATTAGCAAAAGGTGAATTGAAAGGGAAAAGTTATCCGGTTATGATGCAGCTGATCTATGAAAGAGGCTTTAGCCTTCTTCCTGAACTTATTGACGATATTGATAAATATGAAAAATACTGGGGAAGGGATTTTGATCTTTTCCTGAGTTCTGAGAGCTCATTTGAGACTCAGCAATCTGTTTTCAGTAATTATTCAGATTGCAAACTCTCAGTAATTGAATCCCCTTTTGAACTTCATAAAATAAGTAAATTCAAACATGCAGAGTTTGATATTGTGCTTTCTGCAGTAAGGACTAAAGACGGGAATCATTATCAGCTTGAATACAAACCCGTTACCTGGTTTGAAACACTCAGGCGTAAGTCAGTAGTCAGAAAGCCATTTGACAAGATAATGGACAAATTTAAGGAAATAGAAAACAGCAGCGACGGTGAATGGAAAATTCTTGGTCATGATCCTGAAGAAGAATGGGACTACAGACTGATTTTCGCTGATGAGAAATTCAAGTCGCAGCCTAGCAGCCTGGCAGTTTATGAACTGGAGAATATTCTTTTTGAGCTCCTTTAGCTGCGGCAATGTTATTTAAGTTTATTGAATATTATTATTGAACTATATTTTAATTGTGGAGATTACAAAATGAGTGTTCAGGAAAAAACAAACAATGATGAAATACTCGATCAAATGAAAAAACAAACCAACCACTTCCGAGTACTAATAATTGGCTCAGGTCCGGCAGGGCTAACGGCAGCCTTGTATAATGCAAGAGCAAATCTCAATCCAGTTGTCTTTGAGGGGATGCAGCCGGGAGGTCAGCTGACAATTACAACTGAAGTAGAGAACTATCCGGGATTTGAAGAGGGTATACAGGGACCAAAGCTAATGGATATTATGCGCAGGCAGGCAGCTAAATTTGGCGCCAAATTTTTCTTTAAGGAAGTAACAGCAGTTGATTTTTCAAAAAGACCGTTTATCATACAGTCCTATGATGAAACTTTTACTGCCGATTCTGTAATAATCTCCACCGGAGCAACAGCAAAATTACTCGATATTGAAAGCATGCGTAAATATATGGGTTATGGTGTATCGGCATGTGCAACCTGTGACGGATTTTTCTTTAAAAACCAGAAGGTACTTGTAGTCGGCGGGGGCGATACAGCAATGGAAGAGGCTACATATCTTACAAAACATGCCGCTGAGGTTATTGTAGTTCACAGGCGTAATGAATTCAGAGCTTCAAAGATTATGCTTGACAGAGCCAAGCAGAATAGTAAGGTCAAATTTATGACTAACAGCGTTATTAAAGAAGTACTCGGAAAAGAAGAAGATGGGAAAAAGTTCATCACCGGAGCACTTATTGAAAATACTATTGACGGCAGTGTTGAAGAAATTAAAGCCGACGGTATTTTTATTGCTATAGGGCATAAGCCTAATACTGATCTTTTCAAGGGTATACTGGATATGGATGAGGTCGGTTATCTGCAGGTAAAACCCGGGACGACACACACAAACGTTGAGGGTGTGTTTGCTGCAGGTGATGTTGCCGACAAACACTACAGACAGGCTATTACTGCAGCAGGAGCAGGCTGTATGGCGGCAATTGATGCTGAAAGGTGGCTGACTGAACAGGGAATCGATTAATATCAATTCTTTGGAACTAAGGTTTACATAAAGGTGGACTTTCAAACAGAACAATTATTTTAACGGAACGCATGTTTTAATTATGCGTTCCGTTTAATTTATTCCCCTGTTATATTTCTCTTCCCTTTTGAACCTGACTTTCTATGCTTCTTTTTCAAGCTTTCTTCCAAAGAAGTTGGCGATTATAAAGCCTAGTCCAGTTGATACAAATATTGTTAGAACAGTCCAGTATTCTTTTGAAGTTATATCATCAAGAAACATTCCCAGACCCACCCCAATTCCAAAGAAGATCGATATTACACCGATTTTGGCTAGTAGAAAAGGATTTACCTTCCTTTTGTTATCGAAAAACATTTTAATATCATCAGTAGTAAGTCCTTTTTCTATGAGCATCTGTTTTTCTCTGCTCCTTAAGTATATAGCTGTTATCCAAACCAATCCGGCAGTAAGAAAAAATACTATCGGTATAAAAGCACCAATTACTCCTGGCATGATTGACTCCTTTTTTGATTATTTAAACAAATTGAAATAAAATTCTCTAAATATTATGACCGGTATTTTTGCTAAAAGGTTACAAATCTTTATCAGATTTAATTTTCTTTTGTAATAAAACAAACTTAATTTATCTTCTACTACTTATGACTTGTACTGCTTCAGAAAGGTTACAGCCATCATTTCTTTTTAATTGAGAAATAATTCATTATTTTCTATCATATTCCTGTAACCTTTTCCAACGGCTTCAGGTCAAAAGTATACGATGAAGAATTTAAGCGACATAGAGATCATTGAATCAGTAAAAAGAGGCAACCAGGCTGACTTTTCACTGCTTATCAACCGTTATAAAGATAAAGCATATTCTCTTCTCAGGCGAATGCTGAAAAATGATTTCGACTCACAGGAAGTGCTGCAGGATTGTTTTCTGAAGGCATACAAGTCGCTGGGATCATTCAGACAGGAATCTAAATTTTCCACCTGGTTTTATAGAATTGTATATAATTCTGCATTAAGTTTCCTGGCAGGCAAAAGGCGGAAAAATGAAAATGAACTAACCTCGTTAGACGACCTGAATGAGCTGGTTAGCAATGAAAACCAGATATATGCAGAAAGCGAAAATCTTGCTGACTTTATAAACAAAATGGTAGAAAAACTTCCTGAAAAGTACGCAAGCATTATAAATATGTTTTATACTGACGATATGTCATTAGATGAGATCAGTAAGATTACCGGATTATCAATTGTAAATATAAAAGTTATTTTGCACCGTTCACGAAATACATTAAGGGAAATGATACTGAAGCATAATTTTCAAGAGGATCTATTATGAAACATTTAAGCGATGAATTGCTTAACAGATATATTGATAATGAACTCGATGTCCAGGAGTTAAATATAGTGAATGAGCATATAAAAAGTTGTGAAGCCTGCTTATTAAGGCTTAAGTCACTAAAAGCAGTGGACTTAAACTTAAAGAAAATCGGCCATTTCAAGCTTTCAGAAAATTTTACTGATATGGTCATGAAAGAAATAATTTCGTCCGTTCCCTTTAAGACTTATAAACCTCCTAAAAGTTATTTCCTCAGGTTTATTTTCTTTATTCTGGGATTATCTATTGTCAGCATTGTAGGCCTAGGGCTATACGAAATATCATTAATTCCATCTTCCGGAGAAAATCCCGGGTGGATCAATGGAACCCTTAACTTCATCACCTCGGGTTTCAGTCAATACACCAGTATATTTAAAAACCAGACAATTACGCTTGTCGGTGGAGTTTTTACTTTTATTCTTTTTGTATCTGTTTATTTCATTTATGAATCACACAGAGAAATTAAAAACAGGATAAATAACTTAAGATAATTAAAACCGCTGTCCCCGATCAAAAACAGAGTAAAAAAAACAGCGTTATAGAAGTATAAGGATATAAAAAAACCGTAAATCCATCAAAGGATTTACGGTTAAAAAATTTTGTTTTAGGTCTGCGAACCCTGTCATGTTTTCCGCGAAGAGCTATCTTCCTAAAGAGTCCAGATATTCTTTTTTCTTCATTAGGTCTTCTTTACTTTCAACATGGTTACTATCCGGAATGCAGCAGTCAACCGGACAAACAGCAGCACACTGAGGTTCATCATGAAAACCTACACATTCGGTGCATTTATCAGGCACGATATAAAAAGTATCATTATTGAAAAATCCACTTGCACCTGAAGGAGCTGCATCACCTTCTCCATAAACCTTACCTGCAAAATTCCAATCACTGCCGCCTTCGAAGATAGCACTATTTGGACATTCTGGTTCACATGCACCACAATTGATGCATTCTTCAGTTATTTTAATAGCCATAGTCTTTAAACTCCTATTTTTCGTTATAATAATTTATTACAAATTCGAAAAGATTCAACTAAAAGATAAAAATTTTTTCCAGGTAAAAAGAGCCTGGACAAATTGGGATTAAAGATATTTCCAATTTGGTGGAATAT
>JBLNEL010000198.1:0-7984 GCA_050262615.1 Bacillota bacterium | reverse complement strand
TTCATTCCCGGGACTTATTCTTCTGCTCTTTATTAATATCTCCTCATCAGGAAGTATAATAAATCCATTTCTGCTGAAAATTATATCTTCACTGTAAAGCCCTGCAAAGAACACAGGCTTGTCGGCTGTTACTGTAATATGGTCGGTATAATTAGATCTTGCATCCAGATTTACCTTGGGCAGACTGATATGTTTCCATTCTGCCTCAAGATAATAATTACGGTGAATTATATTTTTCTCATGATCCCGCAATGTTGATAAAATAATTGTCTCTCCGCTGCTTAATGATGACATAGCCGGCAGTGTAAAAATCGTCTGCTTGCATAAAGGCTGAATTTCAGCTTCCAGAAACTTTATATCTTCAATTTTCCCTTTGGGCAGATGTATAAACTGGATCTGAATATTTCCGCTGAATACCTTTGGACTGTTATTCAGAATATTCACTTCTATATTCTTGCCTTTTTTTTCAAAACCCGCTATCTGACTCTTAAATGCTTCCCGCACAAAGTAGTATGAAAGTTTTGGAATCCCTTCTGAATCAATTACTGACCAGCTTGTTACAGGCCAGCAGTCATTTAACTGCCAGATTATTGCTCCATTGGTCTGATTATATCGCATAAGCCAGTGCTCCAGACATTCCTTAAGCGCAAATGCCTGACTTAACTGGGTCAGATATATGAAATCCTTTATATCATTACTTACAGGCAGATGAGAAACCAGAAATTTATAGAGCCTTTCAGGCCCTTCTACCTGCTTATTGTGGAATTCGAATAGGCGGCTCTGAGGCTGCCTTTCTTTCTTTGGTATTACTTTCTTGATTGTATCGTAATTTGCAGGCCCCTGAAATCCAAATTCGGTTACAAACAGACTCTTATCCCCTTTTACACTCTTATAATCAACCCACCTGCTCCACAGATCCCACTGATGCCGGTTCCCGCTGTTGGGAGAATTGGGATCTTCTTCTTCACTATACGGTGTAGACGGCCAGTATGCCCTTTCAGGATCAAGCTTTTTTACAATCTTAGGTAGTATATCATGATATATTTTGAAGCCAGACATCTCCTTTACAGGCCTTTTCTGCTCCTGATACCATATCCATTCGTTTTCATTATTGCCGCACCATATAGCAATTGATGGATGATATTGAAGCCTTTCAATATTTTCTTCTGCTTCATGCTTTACATTCTTTATAAATTCTTCGTGCTCAGGATAAGAGGCACAGGCAAACATAAAATCCTGCCATACCATAAGCCCAAGTTCATCACAGATCTCATAGAATACATCAGACTCATATACTCCCCCTCCCCATACACGTACCATGTTCATATTGGCCTTCTGCGCCAGATCTAACAGCTCCCTGTATTCTGATTCCTTTACTCTTGGCAGAAAGGAATCCGAAGGAATCCAGTTTGCACCCATTGCAAAGACTGGCGTATTATTGACATGAAACCTGAACCTTGGCTTCCCCTTTTCTTCAAGTATCAGCTTAATTGTCCTTAACCCGACTTTCCTGACCTTCTCATCAATAACTTCATTGTCCTGATCCAATAACTGAACTGTTAATGTATAAAGATATGGCGTACCATAGTTATTTGGCCACCAGAGTTTAGGATTCTTAATGTTTATTTTTACTTTCGCTGTCGCTGAATCAAAGGTCGCCAGTACCTTCTCTGTAGCCTGCACTGTGTCGGTTAAACTGACTTTTAATTTGCAGCCCTTGGAAGGCTTTTGATTTAATCCTATAACTACTTTTGAGACTGCCTCATTGCCTGAGGCCTGAATTGTTTCAAATGATATTTTTTCTATCGATGTATCTGTCCTCTGCATTAAATAGACTGAACGCCAGATCCCTGAGGTAATAAAACATGGCCCCCAGTCCCAGCCGAATGAATACTGTGCCTTTCTTATGTAAACCCGTTCACTCCTTAAGGCAACCGGCAGTCGTCCATGTTTCTCCTCCAGCCTGCGTGCATATTTTACTGGAGAAGTAAAAAGCACCTCTAATGAATTCCCCTTGGCTTTTAGTTTCGAAGTGATATCAAACCTGTACGAACGGAACATATTGTCTGTCGATGCAATGCTGCTGCTGTTTAGAAAAATATCAGCTATCGTATCAAGCCCCTCAAATACCAGGAAAACCGGCTTATCCTTATCAAAATCCTTCGGCAGATCGAAATTTAACTTGTATATCCAGTCACATTGGTCTATCCACTGCAGGTGAAGTTCATTATCAGCATAGAATGGTTCAGCTATAATCCCGCTGTTAAAAAGATCTGTGTGAATTGTCCCCGGAATACTGGCATCATACCATTGTTCGGGTTTAATTATGTCCTGAATTTCTGTGTTATTGCTCTGGAGGGAAAACTTCCAGTTACTGTGCAGTAAAAACTTTTTTTCCACCTGATCACCTCTGCTGCTTTCAATTTTGTCCGTCTTGGTCTGTATAACAGAATTAAAGTCTTTTATCAATGCATGTTTGTTATAATGTAAATAATAATTTTGATAGAGGATAGATCAAAAGGAATTATGAATTAAGAATTATGCCTGCCCGCCTCTGGCACGGCCCGCCCGCCTCTGGCGTGGCTTGCCTGCCGGTAGGCAGGAATTGATTCTGATGTGTTCTGTATCTTATGAGTGATCCGGAGGCCTGTTCCTGCTTAATATAAATTAGGCAGAAAGCCTTAAAGACTCCCTGCCTGAAAATTACTTACTGAAAATATACTGTCAGTCCGAACTTCACTCCGCTGTTTGCTATTGACCATCCGCTCGATTCGGTCTTTGAATTATTTTCCATATAGGGCTGACTTGTTGGATAAACTGTTTGAGAAAAATTCTTAAGTTCATAATTGGACCAGAAATATCTGCAGACAAGCCCATACTCTGCTAAAAAAGAAATGTTTTTTGCCGCAAACCATTCCACACCTACTACTCCGCTTATCCCTGGGGACCAGGATGTGGTTTTTTCTTCACCCCGGCTTACACTTTGGACCGGATATGAGCCGGGGGACTTTCCGTCTAAATCACTGCTCCTTTTCATGTAGTCGTAACCAATCGAGGGCCCTGCACCAGTGTAAATAAGTACTTTGTCTTTTGGATTAAAATAGTATACATACTGTGCACTCAGCTGAATTGAATAAGACGTGTTTGTAGTTTTCCCGGTTGAAATATTTACCAGTGAATCCCCTAAAGACCGGTCTGCTGTTTGATCCTGGTCTGAGGATCCGGTTGCTATGCTTAAACCTAACCTTAATGCCTTTTCTTTTGTAAAATGATGCTTCGATGAAATTGTAGCACCCTGAAAACTTGAAAGCGTGAAATTACTGCCGATTTGAAACTGAAGAGCTCTGGAACTGTCAGAAACTCCCTCTGTGCCTGTCTGCGCTGATTGCGAAAAGATTGACTGATTGAAAAAAACTATGGACAGAAATAGCACAATAACTGCATTTTTCATTTCATTGACCCCTGATAATTAATTAAGATTTATGTGAATGGTAACTTATTATCTGTTATTATCACTTTGTTTTAAGTTACACTCACTGTAGAACTTCAATTTTTATAAACTGATTTTTGTGTAATCCGGTCCTGCTCCGAACCTTGCAGACTGCGGTATCTTACAGATCCCAACTAACCTGACGCGCTTATTAAAAAAAATCCCTCAGCCGGGTTTTGCAAATATAGGTAATCTGTCTGGTATATAGGAGCATTATAATTCCAAAAGCAGTTTTCTCAATACATAACCCCCGTGATAATATATTCCATGTGTGGAATAACCTTCTGCCTATCGATCCACTCCCTCACTCACCACTTAAGCTTTGTAGATCATCTTTTGTGCCGTGAGTTAATCTTGAAAAATGATGGTTTTTATCGTGAGCAATAAAAGATATGTCCTTATTCGTATGCAGATAAGTCTAAAAAAATAAACATACAAACTCACCCCCTCCCGTCCCTCGTCCCCCGTCCCTCGTCCCTCGTCCCTCGTCTCCCGTCCCTCGTCCCTCGTCTCCCGTCTCTCGTCCTTGCCCGCCTCCGGCGTGGCCCCGTCTCTCTTCCCTTGTCCTTCTTCCCCCGTCCTTCTCCATTCTCCCAAAACACAAAAGGCAGCCTAAAAAAGAGCTGCCTTTTGCAAAAAAAACTCCCTTGAAAATGAATTATTCCTCAACCCCTTCATCTTCATCTGAGTCCATAATAGCTTTTTTGATATCCTGATTTTCGATATCGCGTGCATCAATGTATTCTTCGTAGAACTCTTCATATTCATCTTCAAGGGATTCAACAAACATATCCATGACCGTAAGTATGTCATCTGCTTTCTTAAAAAGCTCGGAAAGCATCATGACTGTTGAGCTTGAAATAAGAGAGCTAACTTTGTTCTCTAATGTATTTCTGAAGGCTGTTAACTTGTCGTTTAATTGGTGAATGTTATTTGGACTTACACCATATTTCTTCAACTGCACTATATATGTTAAAGCAAGCAGCCGGATTGCTTCGGCATTATCAATAAGCTCTTTGTCCAGCATACGGAAAAGATGACTTTTGGTAAGCCTTGTCTTCTCTTTTAACCTTAGATCATTCGTCTCTTTGGCATGATTGAATAAACCTGCAATTACAGGAGTCAATGTGACAATAAGTTCCTCTTTGGCACTTGCATTCTGAATTGTCTTGTTAAGTATTTCAGACGACAACTCCCTGTCAAGACGCCTGATCTCATCCATTACTTTTCTTAACCTTACTGAATTCGATGTGAATGCCCTTACTGTCGATACAATATCCCTGTTCTCTGATAACAGCGTCAGGACTGATTCATACATCCCGAGTTTTTGTTTTTCAAAATCGTTCATTGTAATCCCTTCCTGTCTATGTGATATTAATGATTTCTTTGATACTTATCTTTCAAAAGTAATATTAAGATAATATCCATGAAGGTTTCTGACTATACGAATGATTCTGATTTTTTTATAGTTATTAACGGGTTAGCTTTGTAGAAGTTTTTCCTACTACTTACCTTTAGAGATAATACTAAAACTGATTTTAACTGAAGAGTTCAGATATGATTAGGGTCAGATACGATTAGGGTCAGATACGATTAGGTTCAGATATGATTTGGTCCATTATATTCTGCAGCCAATCCATCTAAAAGGATTGACTGCTTTGATCAATTATTTTACTGCTTATCTGCTTTTATCGCAAGCTTGCTTTATTACTAAGTTATCTTGGGACTAGTTTCTGTTTTTTCACTACTTCTGTATTTCGCTAAACTCCCTTTATTGCCTATTTAGTTTTCCAGTTCATCTTTATCTTTACTACAACAGGTGAGCTTGACATTCTGCCTGCGGCTATCATATTGTCTTTATAATTAAACGACAGCGAAGAGACATCAAAACCTGAATGGATCTTTGACCCTACAGGTCCAAGGTCCTCACCATCCGAAACCCGGTAAACCTTTATGTAATCAGGACATACAGCCAAAAGCTTTGAATCATGCGAAAACGCAAGTACTTTTGAAAATACGTTTATCTGCCTGATCTTTGTATATGAATTTAAACTCCATATCTGAACAGCTGGACTTGACCCTGAAGGACTTGAATTGCTTGAAAAAGCAAACATACTTCCATCATCACTTACCTGCAGATCTGTAATTGCTGAGCTCCCTGGTTCAATTACTTTTATTACTGATCCGTTTGATGCATTATAAATAACTATTTTATCATTACTTTGATCTGGCTGAACTGCTATTAGCCTGCTTCCGTCAGGTGTCATTTTTACATATTTGCCTGCTGTACCGCTTTTTAACCATAAAGGCTTATATGTCCCCAGATCAACTACCCCAACCTGATCTTCATATGCATCTGTTGTCTTATAACTCCCTATTGCAAGCTTCCTTCTGTCAGGACTGTAATCAAGTGAACGCGCTGTTATCCTTATATCATCTATTACACTCGCTTTTGAAGGATCAACAAATGTAACTTTATTATCTACTACATAGTTAGCTACCGAGGAGGCACCGATTGCGATCTGATTACCCTGAGGATTATATTTGGCATAGCCGCCGTAATATCCCTGCAATGTAAACCTTACGGTATTGTAATCTGCATCATAGACCATCACACGTGTATTATAAAGATCCCCGGCAGAAGCTACAAAATCATTGTTTACCGGCGAGAAATCCACAAAATTTGCTCCGGATGAATAGCTGGGTATCCATGCATTTTCTAATACCGCTCCGTAATAAATTGCTATTGGATCCGAAGGTAATGTAACATTACGGCTGGTTTCAGAATATACTCTGAATTCATAGGTCTTATTTGTATCAAGATCCGGCAGATAATATGATGCGATCTTGTATGTCTTGCCGATAGTTTTGAATTCTGAAGATTCTGCCGGGATCCTGCATTGAATTACATTTGAATCTGCAAAATAAGTGTTGTTTGTCCAAAGCAGCTGAATTCCCTTTTTTCCGTAAAGATTCAGCCTGAGATCTGAAGGAGCTTTAAGCTCCACTTTAGCAGATACAATATTCGAATATACAGAACTGTTATTCTTATATGACCTGATCCTGTAATAATAATTAATACCAGGCTTTATATCAAAATAGTCACTATATATCTCTGTATTCACACCGCAAGCTCCAACAACAGCAAAATGATTCTCAGTTGAATCACTTCTTTCTATTGTAAACCCGCTCTCTCCAAGACTCTGATCCCTCCAGCCTAACTGTATATAGGAGTCAGTTACAAATCTTATCCATAGATCACCCGGAACACCTGGTATATAGTTCGGAGATTTGGGATCATATTTATTTGTGTATTCAACCAGAGAGTCATCTGAAGTACATGAATAAAAAATAACTGATGTTATAATAAGTACTAATAGTTTTATAGCTGATCTGTTCATAGTCTGATAATTTTTAATTAATTTCAATTTTTATACCTAAACGGTTATCCTCAAAGTTAAGCCCAACTTTTTTATTCAGCTGCAGATCGGAACCTTTTGAATGAAATATCACCGCATCTATTATATTTATTATATATATGCCGATTGCTGCACCTAAGAATAATTTCTTTCTTCCTGCCGTCTCATTCATCTTACTGACGGAATTCTCTAAAAGCTCCCTGTATTTCATTGCGGTTTCTTCATTAATGGCCAGGAAATACTCCTGACGGTTTTTTTCAAATTCGGGTTCCTGCTCATCATGATCCTGAACGGCTTTGTAATATAACCCAGCACTTACAAGTACCCCTGCTAAATATGCTGCTCCTTTTATTCCTGATCCGTCTGCAATCTGTCCTAATCCTGGAATACCAGCTGACATAAGAATGTATTTCGGAGTAAAGTAATTGTAGTTGGCCGTAAGCTCATAGTGAAGATTTTCTTCAATATTAAATTTCCCGGAGATAGGCCTTTCGTAATCAACCGCGAAAACCTCCAGCGTGCGCTCACCCTTTGTTATTTTATATTCATCAGCTCTGGCTCTCTGAGCAGCAATGCCTTCAATATTAAACCCCTTTATCCGTGTACTGTCTTTAAGTGAGACATAACTGATGGTTTTTTCCAGCTTTAGCCTATAATCATACTTTACCGGCCTTATAGCTATCGTTTTCTCTATAACATCATATGTGCCGCTCTTAACTGTCATCTTGTGTACTCCTGTCGGCAGCTTAATATTTTTCAGCGGGGTCTCTCCGCGTAATGTGTCGTCAATAAATACATCCGCCTTTTCTGAAAAATTTATTTTTTTCGAAAATTCTATCTTTTCTGAAAAAGTACTGACGTTAAGAAGACCATAGTCACCATCCATTACGAAAAACACCTCGTTTGTTCCGGTGAGCTGACTTACCGTCTGCTCGCGCGTGTATTCATTTAATGTGACCTTTACTTTCAGACTCTTGCCTTTAATATCTTTGGTCTCAAAGGGGGTCTTACCGAAATAGATCTCATCAATAAATACAGAAGCCCCTTCAGGCATTGAATTGATAATTAATTTGTT
>JBLNEL010000197.1:0-13295 GCA_050262615.1 Bacillota bacterium | reverse complement strand
TCTATATTCCTGAATCCTGAGGCCGCTGCGGACCGGCTGCCGCTGCCGGAATTATTTGCTTTTGATGATGCAGCATCCTTATGTTCCTTCCCCGCCGCTTCAGAGGCTAAGTCCTTTGATGATAGCTCGGCTTTTTCAGTGGATTTTATCTTTGTATCTGCTATTGTTCTTTTTTGTAGATCCGGTACCTCATCCTCATCAGCATAACTATCCGCTCCTGACGGGATGGCTGAAGCACCGCTTTTTAGCTGCGATACATCAATATAATAGCCGCTTCCGCCTGATAAAGCCCCTCCTGCATGCCCTGTCCTTAAGATCAGAACAACTGCAATCAGGAGTAACAAATGAACGGCCACTGATCCCAGCGAGCCATAAAAGGCTTCTTTATTTCTTTTAATTTTAATAACACCCATTTTACTGCAAAATATCAATATAAAAAATTACCTGTTTCAGTCCGTAGTTTCAATATATTTTCACGCATCCTTAATAATATAGACAAATTATCTTTTACCTCAGCCAATATTTATATTTTACAATTTATATACTTAATTGGTTTCCTTTTCAATTAATTCAAAACTCCTAATTGCTAAATTCTAAACGATTTAATTCATTTTTTTCTACTTTTTTGTTACCTTTGTATTTGCGTTTTTATTATAGGAGATAATGCGATGAAATTTCTTGTTACCGGTGGAGCGGGATTTCTGGGAATAAATCTGATCCGGTACCTGCTCAGTAAAGGACACGAAGTAGTTTCGCTTGATATTGCCGATTTTGACTATAGTGACGTAAAAAACCGCATCACAGTTATACAGGGGGATATAAGGCATATTCAGACTGTTGAAAAAGCTATGAGTGGAATTGATATTGTCATCCATACGGCTGCAGCATTGCCTTTGTATACAGAGGAGGAGATCTATAGTACTGATGTTGTTGGGACCAGACTGTTATTAATGACTGCATATGAAAATGAGGTAAAAAGGTTTATTCATATTTCCTCAACTGCAGTCTATGGAATTCCGGACCATCATCCGATCTTTGAAACTGATAAACTGGATGGCGTTGGCCCATATGGCAAAGCTAAAATTGAAGCTGAGAATGAATGCCTTGAATATAGAAAAAGAGGCATGTGCGTCCCGGTTGTCAGACCCAAATCATTTATTGGTCCTGAACGGCTTGGTGTCTTTGCATTGTTTTACGATTGGGCCAAAGATGCAAAAGGCTTCCCGATGATTGGCAAGGGCAATAACCGCTATCAGCTGCTGGATGTTGAGGATCTTTGTGACGCGATCTACCAGTGTGCTGTTCTGGATAGAAATGTTGTTAACGATACGTTCAACATCGGTGCAAAGAATTTTACAACTATGAGAGAAGATTATCAGGCCGTGCTCGATTATGCCGGACATGGAAAGAAAATCGTTGGACTTCCTGAAAAACCGATTATATTTACTCTAAGATTCCTGGAATTCCTGAAGCTCTCCCCCCTTTATAAATGGGTCTATGAGACGGCTTCAAAAGATTCTTTTGTATCAATTGAAAAAGCTGAAAAAATACTGGGATATAATCCCAAATATTCAAACAAAGATGCACTTATTAGAAATTACCAGTGGTATCTCGATAGCCTTGATAGCTTTAAGGGGCAATCAGGTGTGTCACACCGCGTACCATGGAAACAGGGAATTTTGAAACTTGCTAAACAGTTTTTTTAATGTAAAAATGGAACTTATTCCCCTTTAATATAATTCTATGCCGAAGAAACACGTGCGGAATTTTTTAGTGGTTCTGTTGGGTTGAAAAAAGTTGGATTCAATTATAAATTATAAAATACAAAAAAGGAGAACTAAAAATATGGCAGAAAAAAAAGACTTCTTGAAAGAGACCATTGAGCATATTGATATAAAGAAATATAACGTAGTGCCCATGGTTGAAGCTATGGAAAAAATGGCGTTTTCAGCCCGCGACCTGAACCGCGCAGCTAAGATCTATGATATGATGCTCAAAGATAAGGATTACACAGTTATTCTTACTCTCGCCGGCAGTATCTTTTCAGCTGGTCTGAAGAAAGTAGTTCACGATATGCTTGAGAATAATATGATCGATGCTATCGTATCAACCGGTGCTCTTATTGTCGATCAGGATTTCTTCGAGGCCTTAGGCTTTAAGCATTATATCGGAACAAAATGGAGTGATGACAACCAGTTAAGAGAACTAGCTATCGATAGAATTTATGATACTTATATTGATGAAGATGAACTCAGAATATGTGATGAAACAATCGGTAAGATTTGCGACAGCCTTGAACCACGCCCCTATTCATCACGCGAGTTTATTTGGGAAATGGGAAAATACCTTGAAAATAATGGCGGTCCAAAAGTAGACGATTCAATCGTTTATACTGCTTATAAAAAGAACGTCCCTATTTTTGTACCTGCTTTTTCTGATTGCTCTGCTGGTTTTGGTTTTGTTATGCACCAGACAAAAAATCCAGAGAAACATGTTTCACTTGATTCAGCAAAGGATTTTCTTGAACTGACACAGATTAAAATAAATTCAAAGGACAGCGGTATTTTTATGATAGGCGGCGGCGTTCCAAAGAACTTCACCCAGGATATAGTTGTGGCTGCTGATATTCTTCAGGAAAATGCTCCAATGCATAAATATGCTGTTCAGATAACTGTTGCAGATGAACGCGACGGCGCTCTCTCAGGTTCAACTCTTAAGGAAGCCAGCTCATGGGGCAAGGTTGAAACTACCTATGAACAGATGGTCTATGCTGAGGCAACAATTGCAATGCCTTTAATTGTCGGCTACGGTTACCATAAAGCTAGCTGGAAAAGCAGACAGCCAAAGGAACACCAGAAACTTTTTCTGAAACAGACACAGAATGCATAACTGCTAATGCATAACTGCTAAAATTTTCATTGTGCCGGAAGCAGTCTCATATAAATGAAAATACTTATAAATTTAAAGGCAAAGGATGACAGGTAATTTATTTAACCTGAAAAACCTTTGCCTTTTATTTTTTAATAACACCTTAAAGTTAACTGCACAATATAAATGCACAATATTTACAATACTGCTTGTCTAATCTGTTTTATTTACTCTTAGGAAGATCTTCCAGAAGATCTTCTTTATTTGAGCAATATCATCTTCATCGTTTTATTGTAGTCTCCGGCCTGTATTGTATAAAGATATACACCGCTTGATAACGGAGTACCGGAATCATTGCGCCCATCCCAGGTAACCTGATAACTGCCCTGTGCTTTATATTCATTTACCAGCTGCCTTACCCGGCGTCCGGCAGCATCAAATATAGTTATGCTTACATTCTGTGGTGTAGGTATCTGGTACTTGATACTTGTCGTGGGGTTAAAAGGGTTCGGATAATTCTGCGAAATATCAAAAACAGTAGGCACAGCTGATGGTTTATCATCCTGAGCACTAACAGAATTCCATACTGCTGAAAACATTCCCCTTCCATGAGTAGCAGCAAATATCCTGTTATCACTTGACCTGTAATCAAGATCTGAAATAGAAACGTTTGCAAGCCCTTCATTTTCCTGTATCCAGCTTGATCCCCCGTCAGCTGTTGCAAAAATACCAAGATCAGTTCCAACAACAACGTTGTCGCTGTTTGATGAATTAACAAGTATACAGTTTACAGGTATATTCGGAAGGTTCCCGCTTATGTTCTTCCAGCTCTCTCCGTAATCTGTTGTTTTATAAACCTTGCCTCCGGGCAAAAAACCTGAATAAACTACAAAAGCAGTTGCCGGATCTTTTTTGCTGATTGCAATTCTTTTTGCATATGCATTAGGCAAACCAGAATTTCTAAGCGCCCATTTTACACCATTATCAGTCGTTACCTGCACCCTTCCATTGCTGCAGGCAGCATAAATAACATCTGAATTGCCTGGGGCTATTGTCAGAGCTGATATCTTTGCCCCCGAAGAACCCGTACCGTCTCCTGTAAGATCCCCGCTTATTGCACTCCAGCTGTTAGCTCCATTTGTCGTCTTATAAACTCTATAGGTTCCTGCAATCAGTGAACTTGAATTATTAGGATCCATGACAAAAGGTGCTATAAACTCAACCCGGTCTGAAGTGCCTTCCCATACCCCGGACTTGGTCGGAATACCACTCATCATTTTTCTGTAGTTTGTACCGCCATCAGTACTTTTGAAAAATGCCAGTTCAACATACTCCATATATACAGTCTTCGGATTCGTAAAATCTACTTCAACTGTTCCGCCGTCACCTCCCAGGATTTCTGTCCAGTCACTCCCGCCGTCAGTAGATTTAAGTGTACCATTATCCTGTGCGCCGCCATAGTATACATTTAATTTTGGATCAACTGCACCATAATAGAACTGTGTGATATAAAGGTCGTTGTTCATATTAGTCCAGGTTAATCCGCGGTTTGTAGATTTGAATATTCCACCGTCATTACCAATATAAACGATGTTGGAATTATTCGGATCGAAAGCAATGGAATGATTATCTGCGTGTATATATGGATAACCGTTATTAGGGATCCAGCTTGTCATCTGCATCCATGTCTTGCCTTTGTCTTTTGATCTGTAGAGATCAAGCCCGGCTGCGAAAATTATATTTTCATTGTCCGGATCAACAGCCAGAACATTGTTATACCAGGCTTGAGCCGAAGTATACGTGTCCTCGCCGCCTGCTACTGAAAGTGAGTCCCAGCTATTACCCCCATTTGTAGTTACTCGCATTATTCCGGCTTTATATGTGGCATTATCCATTGCAGAAAGATATGCAACATTTGGATTACTCCTGGACACGGCAAGCTCTGCCCTGCCCATACTGCCATAGCCATATGTGTAATTTAACTGGAAACTGGCTCCGCCATCTGTGCTCCGGTAAATGCTGAAATCTGAAAAAAGCCCAAAGGATGCATATATAGTGGGCTTGGGCGATGTATAGGCAATCTTTACATCAGTACAGTTTGAAAGACTGGCTGACGGCACTGCAGAGAATGTATTGCCGCCGTCGTTTGAGCGCAATAACCCAACTCTTGTCGCAGCCCAGAGTGTGCCGGTTGTCTTATCAATTGCAAGTCGGTTTATATAGTAATAATTTGATCCTGTCGTTGATGTAAGTCTTTTCCAGCTTGCACCGGCATCTGTGGACTTGAAAATTCCTTCACCCCTGATTGCATCTACATTATAAAATCCTTCACCTGTACCGGCATATATTGTGTTATGATCATTTGGATCAATTACAAGTGAACTGATAGAAAGATTTTCCATATTGTCTTTCAGCGGTATCCAGTGACCGCCGCCATTGGTGGTCTTCCATATCCCGCCGCTTACGCTGCCTACATAGACTACATTGGAATTTGTCGGATCTATTACGATACTCCTGACCCTGCCGCCTATATTCCTTGGCCCCAGCTGCGTCCAGCTTAACGATGAAGCTGTCTTTGCCAGCATCGCATTTTCACTTTTTATATGCTCTAATGCTTCTGCCCTCCACTCACCGGGAATCTGTCCAGTTGGAAAAGCGCGCTGCTCGTAATACCATTGAAGTAATTTTCCGGGATACCCTGGTCTGGCTGATTCTTTCTCTTCCTCTTCTTCTTCCATGAAATCCCTGAAATTTTCCCTGTTCAGAAGCCGTGTGTTAAGATAGTATTCCCATGAAAACAGAGCAATAACGGCCAGAACTGCCGATACTGCTGAAACCTTATATATTTTCTTTTTCATTTGTTTGCCCTAATTTCTTTTATTTCCTGAATGACCCAGCGATTATTCTCTTCTAAGGATATTACTGCCCTGAATTTATCCCCTTTTTTTAATTCTTTAAGCTTCAAAAGCTCCATGTTCTTTTTATTCTGTGTGATTTCTTTATTTTCACTTAAAACAAAGCCGGGATATAACTTATAAACTCCTCCTGCAGCAGCAATGCTTGGATATGCCGGATCTTCTTTTACTTCCAGCAATTTTGTAACTATAAAAAAATCCTCTGCACTGCTAAGGTGAACCTCATTTACCTCAGCTAATATTTCCGATTTATTTATTTGAATTGCCGTCTTAGAGGGCGTTTGACTCTGCTGATTCTTAGACCCCTGCTGCTGCGGTGCCTGCTGCTGAATTACTTGCTGAGAATCATTCCCGGAATGATCAATGTTTCCTTCTTTAGCAGTTTTATTGCTGCAGGAAGTAAACATCAGAATCATTAACGAAATTATTGCTCCCTTGTATGCAAAATTTGATAAGATGGGCTTCAATATTTATTCCTTATGTTTTTTCAATTCTATCAGGTTATTGAGTTATTTTCATTGAGCTTCCGGCAGGTGGGTAAATTACCAAAATAAAAACTAATTGTAAAACCTGTATTTTCATTTGTATTATTCTTATCTGTCTACTCTTTTAATTGAGTTTTTCAGAGAGGTGCTATCCCTTAAATCGATGAATCTTAAGAATTACTGCGCTTTAAGTATTACTGCACCTTAAGTATACTACCGGGCCTTAAGAATTTCTGCGCCCCGGGATCATCACAATACTTCATAATTCATTAAGATCCTGATCTAAATACACTTTTAATGTGACCTGCCTCAAAATTCCTGTTAACTTGCCTCTATTCCGTTTTTCCCCCGAAGCTGATTATTTACCGGAAGCTGATTATTTACCGGAAGCTGATTATTTACCCGGCTGCTCATTTTTAGACTTAAAAACCTAATTCCGGAAGTTAAAATTCCTGAATTTCAATCTTTTTTTGTGCCATTATTTGTCTCTGAATTCATTACACCATATTGAAGAATTGGGTGTTTGTTTACCCTGGTTTGTTTTATTAACTTATTCATTTTTCTTATATTTGAAGAATAAAATAAACCCGAGGCAAAAATGTCCAGTTTTGATCTTAAAAAAATCCAGAGTATCCTGAAAGAAATGAACTTTGATGCCTGGTTATTCTTCGATTTCAGAGGCTCAAACAGCCTTGCCCATGAAATCCTGAATATAAATCCGCACGCTCATCTTACCAGAAGGTTCTTCTACTTTATTCCATCTGAAGGAAGCCCTGTTAAAATAATAAATGGAATTGAGGCATTTCACCTGGACCATCTGCCTGGTGAAAAACTCACCTATTCAAGCCATGAATCACTTAACAGACACCTTTCTTCTGTCTTGAAGAAGGAAATGAAAATTGCTATGGAATATTCACCAATGAACGCTATTCCATATGTTTCTAAAATTGATGCTGGAACTTTTGAATACTTAAAAACCTTCGGCATTGATATTATCAGCAGCGGTGATCTTATTTCAATGTTTGGCGCAACCTGGACTGAGAAGCAATACGAAGAAAATAAAACAGCAGCCTCTGCTCTTTATGAAATTGTACAACTCGCTTTCGGCTTTATAAAAGAAAAAATTACTTCATCAAAGCCTGTAAATGAATTCGATGTCCAGCAATTCATAATGAACGAATTTAAAAGACGTAATATGGTTACTGATTCAGATGCAATCGTCGCTGTAAATGAAAATAGCGGAAACCCTCATTATGCTCCTGATTCTAATACACATAAGGATATTAAATCAGGTGACTTCGTGCTGATTGATCTCTGGGCAAAAATGAATACTGAAAATGCTGTTATGGCTGATATTACCTGGGTTGGCTATGTCGGAGAGTCTGTTCCGGAAAAGTATATTAAAATATTTAATATAGTTTCACAGGCACGGGATAAAGCTTTCAATCTCGTTAAGGAAAGATTTGCTCAGGGTAAAGAACTCCGCGGATTCGAAGTGGATGATGCCTGCAGAAATTTTATTAAAGAACAAGGTTATGGTGACTATTTTATACACCGTACAGGCCACTCAATTACTACTGAGACTCATGGCAGTGGTGCACATATGGATAACTTTGAGACTCATGATGAAAGGCTTGTGCTCCCCTCAACTAGTTTTTCAATTGAACCGGGAATATATTTACCCGGAGACTTTGGTGTAAGATGCGAGATTGATGTTTATATCTCACCTGAAGGCGAGGTTATTTGCACAGGAGGCAGACCGCAAAGTGAAATTGTTCCTGTACTTAAATAAGATCTGCTTAAGTAAAATTTATAGCACATGTGGCTTGCAGCTAAGTGAGGCTTCTGCTTAAAATAAATTTTACACTCGGCTAAAACTTACATTTGAGTAAAACTTTCACTTAAATTAAACTTGTGCAAAAGTTTACTTAATGGCCATTTAACTTTTAATAACCCACAGGAACACTGCTGCCTGTGGGTTATTTTTATTCTCACCTTTAATCAATTTTTTCCTTAAATTTGTACTTTCAGTTTTCTACTGAAACTAAAGTATCTAATTTATTCAATATTCCTGATCTTACCTGTTTTTTCAGAGGTGAAAATGCTTAGCGGTTTATACAAGCAATTATTTGACGACTTAAAAAAATATATCCCGGAAAATAGACTAATCCACGATGAACTAAGAACACTAGCTTACGGCACTGATGCCAGTTTCTACAGACTTATTCCAAAACTTGTCGTAAAAGTTGAATCAGAGCAGGAGGTAATTACTGTTCTAAAGTTTTGCAGAGATCTTAACCTGCCCGTTACTTTCAGAGCTGCCGGCACCAGCCTTTCCGGACAGGCAATTTCTGATTCAGTGCTGGTTTTATTAGGCTCTAAATGGAATAAATACAGCATCAATAATGACGCTTCCGAAATCAAACTCCAGCCAGGCGTAATTGGCTCACATGCAAATTTTTACCTGGCTCCGTTTAATAAAAAAATCGGACCTGATCCTGCCTCGATCAACTCAGCAATGATTGGCGGTATTGCAGCCAATAACGCTAGCGGTATGTGCTGCGGCACTGCACAGAATAGTTATAAAACTCTTTCCGGCCTTCGAATAATATTTTCAGATGGAACAACTCTTGATACGACTGACAAAGCTTCGGTCGAAAATTTCAGGACTACTCATAAGGATATGTTGGACCGTATTTGCTCACTTGCGGCTGAGGTGAAAACAAATGAACAGTTAGCCGGCAGAATACGTGAAAAATATAAAATGAAAAATACGACCGGCTACAGCCTTAATGCACTTGTTGATTTTGATGACCCGGTTAAGATAATTGAACACCTTATGATCGGCTCTGAAGGTACACTCGGATTTATTGCTGAAATAAATTACTTCACTGTACCCGAGCTGCCCTTTAAGGCAACTTCACTTATGCTCTTCCCAGATACGGTTACAGCCTGCAATGCAGTTAAGATCCTTAAACAGTGTAAAGCTGAAGCTGTTGAACTTATGGACCGGGCATCGCTTCGCTCTGTTGAAGATAAAAACGGTATGCCTGATTATCTGAAAACTCTGGCAAAAGATGCTTGCTCTCTGTTGGTGGAAATTAGAGCACAGAATAAAGAGGAACTCCAGTCAAAAATCTCTGATATCCAGTCAGCTCTTGAGGCATTACCTAAGGTTATGCCCGTTTTATTTACTGATGATAAAGATGAGTATAAAAAACTCTGGGATATTAGAAAAGGACTCTTCCCTTCTGTAGGTGCAATGAGAAAGACAGGAACTACGGTTATTATTGAGGATATTGCTTTCCCTATTGATAAACTTGCCGAGGCCACTGCTAACCTTCAGCAGTTATTTATAAAACATGGCTACTACGATGCAATAATTTTCGGACACGCTTTGGAAGGTAACCTGCACTTTGTATTTAAACAGGATTTTAATTCTCATGCAGAAGTAACTCGCTACAAAAATTTTATTGATGATATTTCTTCGATGGTTGTTAAAAAATACAACGGCGCTGTAAAAGCTGAACATGGCACAGGAAGAAACATGGCGCCTTTCGTTGAAATGGAATGGGGCAGCGAAGCTTATGAAATAATGAAACAGATCAAAAATATTTTTGATCCTGACGGAATAATTAATCCTGGCGTCATATTAAATAACGACAGCAATGCACATATTAAAAACCTGAAGCCATTGCCTAAGGCTGATCCATTGGTTGATAAGTGTATAGAGTGCGGATTCTGTGAGGTTAACTGCCCTTCAAAAAACCTCACACTTTCACCACGCCAGCGTATTACTGTCTTTAGGGAAATTGCACGACTTAATGAAACCGGCACAAACCCTCAAAGACAAAGTGAGCTTATTAAAGAGTTTGATTATTATGGCGATCAAACCTGTGCAACAGATGGACTGTGTGCTACTAGCTGCCCGGTAAATATTAACACCGGTAACCTTATAAAAACCCTCAGAGCTGATAAAATATCTCCATCTTCTTTCAGTATTGCCGATATTCTTGCCGATAATATGAAAGGTGTTACCTCGGCTATGAGATTTATGCTCAATCTGGTCGATAAATTTCATGGCATTTTGGGTACAAACCTTATGAAGACCCTTTCACTTGCTGCAAGAAAAGTTACTTTCAACAGGCTCCCTTTATGGAACCCTTATATGCCCAAAGGAACTGGTAAAATAAACTATCAGAATTCAGAGTCTTCTAATCCGCTGAAGGTTGTTTATTTCCCAAGCTGTATTAACCGTTCAATGGGACTTTCAAGAGACTCATCTGAGAATATTCCTTTGATTTCTAAGACCCGTTCTTTGCTTGAAAAAGCAGGCTATGATATCCTTTTCCCAAAAGATCTGGAGGACCTCTGCTGCGGAATGGCCTTTGCCAGTAAAGGCTATAAAAAACAGGGCGACAGAAAAGCTGAAGAACTGCTTGATGAACTTATAAGAATTTCAGAAAACGGTAAATACCCGGTCTATTTCGATATGAGCCCCTGCCTCTACAGAATAAAAGAATATGTCGCTGCTCATATCCAGTCTAATCCAGCTTATTCTGCTCTTAAGATTTGTGAGCCGGTTGAGTTTATTTCTGAATTTTTAATGGATAAATTGAAATTTACGCCCGTAAATGAAAAAATTGCTATTCATCCGACCTGCAGTACAATTAAGCTGGGCCTGACAGATAAGATAAGAAAAGTTGCTGAAGCCTGCGCTTCGGAGGTTATTATCCCTCAGACTGTAGGCTGCTGCGGCTGGGCTGGCGATAGAGGATTCACATATCCAGAACTAAATATCTCGGCACTTGAGAACCTGAAACCCTCAATACCTGAGGATTGCCATCATGGATACTCAACAAGCCGTACTTGTGAAATTGGTTTGTCTCTGAATAGCGGGATTACTTACGAATCTATTGTCTACCTTGTAGACAAATGTACAACAAAATAAAATTATCGGAGCACAGGTATTTTCTCTGCCTGTGCTCTTTATTTTTATCCATTTTATGCTTCAATCTTAATAAATTTCAACCTTCTTTTTCAACCCTCTGGTAGCTGTTTATAAACTCCTCGAGTTCTCCAATTGAATTTATAAAGGTTACATTACTGTAATTGACCAGAAAGTCAGGCTTCTTCTCAATAAAGGCACGACCTCCTACAATTATCTCTATATCAGGGTACTTTCTTATAACTTCCTCAATTGTCGATTTCAATCTTAAAATGTTCAAATAAAGACTTACTGATAAAGCCAGAACCTCTGGCTTTTTTTCTTCAAGCATCTTCATCAGTTCAGAGACTTTTGTGTTTGCACCCAGAAAATAGCTCTCCCATCCATGCTGTTCAAAAACATCGGCTACCATTTTTGCCCCGACCTGGTGAAATTCCCTTGGCACGCACGCTATTACGGCTTTTTTACCGTTTTTCTTCGTATTTGAAATAATTGGATATGTCAGACTCATTAAACACTCTGTAATAGCTGTGGCCATATGCTCTGTCGCACCACAGATCCGCTCTGACTCCCAAAGTTTGCCTACCCTCTCTAAAGAGCGCTTAAATAATTTCTCATATAGTTCTTTGGGATCGACATTTTCTTTTAACAGCTGCTCAACTATCGCCGAGCACTTTGGTTTGTTGCCTTCAAGTAGATTCGATAAGTATTCAAGATAAACTGCTTCGCTGATCATAAAATTCTGCTATTAGTATTAAATTAAATTCTATTTATCAATTAACAATACTAATTGCATTTAAAGTTCGCAAAGTTCAGAGAAAACAGTAATATATTTGCATATTTATTGCTTAAAACTCTAAGCGTAATTGAGCTGTAATTAAAATATTTTATTTCTCAGCCGCTTAATATTCCCCGTAAAGTTTTCCGTAGGTCCTTTTGTATAAAGCTATGCTTTCGTTGATTACTCGGTAAGCTTCTTCTTTTCCGAAAAAATGCTCAACTACCACATTCTTATGTTCAAGCTTTTTGTAGTCTTCAAAAAACCTTCTGAGCTCAATTACTGTATGCGGAGGAAGTTCTGAAATGTCATTTATGTAGTTGACCGACATGTCGTTCTTTGCAACTGCAACAATTTTATCATCCCGCTCGTCTTCATCAACCATATGCATTACACCAATTACTTTTGCTTCAATAATGCACATAGGGTCAACTTCTATTGAACAGAAAACCAGTATATCCAACGGATCTTTATCATCACAATATGTACGCGGAATGAATCCATAATTTGCCGGATAAATTACCGAGGAGAATAATACCCTGTCCAGCTTTAACAGTCCGCTTTCTTTATCCAATTCATATTTGCCTTTAGAGCCTTTTGGAATTTCAATTATGCTCCTTACAAATTGAGGAGCATTATCACCTAAACTAACTGTGTGCCAGGGATTACTTGTCATCACTTTTCTCAATAGATTGTTTTAATAATTTGTAGTTAACTGAAAATAAAAAATTGTTTGGCGGAAATCAATTATACCCGAAGATTATTCATATTTCTTAAGGGAATATTCAATTGCAGAAAAGCTGAATATTTAAGAGAAAAAATAAAGAGGAATTCATTGTTTTTATTCACTTATTTTATTTGACTAAGTCTTTATAATGAATTATTTTGTGATTAAATATTTTATGATAGGGTCATTTTCCGGATAAGGAAAATAGGTTTAGTTTGTCTTATATTCTGCGCGAATTTAAATAGTCTGTTTTGTTTTTTTTATATTTTTTTTCTCTCTGGTGGGGATATTTATCTGCCTGTTCGATATAGTTATACGCAGGTTTTTTCAGGCTGTAAATTATTGAAAATCGGATTGATTTTTTAAAATCTAATTACGTTATTGTTATTGTCTTCCGTCTCCATATTGTAGAACTTTGAATGGTATGCTTCTTCATACGTCTTTGATATATTTTATAAATAGAAAGGATACTTTATTGTACAAGTTTTACTGCTTACCAAATATGATAATTCATAAACATTTTCTAAATGTAAAATGATTATCGACATATCTCTTGACTTTAAAAAGAGAATTT
>JBLNEL010000196.1:0-4150 GCA_050262615.1 Bacillota bacterium | reverse complement strand
AACTTTTTCTTAAAAGGCAGAGCCTCCATATTACAGCAGACTCGTGTTATATTTCTTACTTCCGCTTGCCTGAGCATCTCTACTGAAAGATCAGTCACTATTATATTGCTGTAGTATGTTTTAAGATAAGTTGAAAGTTTGCAGTTACCACCGGCAAGCTCAAGTACACTGGCCTTTCTTTTTATGTACTTATTACCAAGAAGATAGTAATATTCAGCCCAATCAGCATAATTTATAAAACGCATAAGATACGCGTAAATATCAGCAATGGCTTTATACGGTTTTATTTTCTGTGGTTCCACTTCATCCTGTTCCTAAGTATTCTGCCGGCAACCCTGAATGATTCAAACAGGCTGCTTTCATCCGCAATATTTTGGCCAACAATGTCATAAGCAGTCCCATGATCCGGGGAGGTCCTGATTATTGGAAGTCCTGCTGTATAATTTACCCCTGAAGAAAAATTCATCATCTTAAATGGAATTAGCACCTGATCATGGTAAGACCCAATTACCATATCATAATCCTTATATAACTTATTTGCAAAAAATGCATCAGGAACAAATGGGCCTTTGATATAATCAGTATATGGCAGCCGTAGAATCACAGGTTCAAATATACTAATTTCTTCCTTACCAATTCTTCCCTTTTCTCCGGCATGCGGATTTAAACCAAGAAGTGCAATTTTGGGATTAATAAAACCAAAATCACGTTTCATCGACTCAATAACAACAGAAAGCTTACTTCTGAGCAGTTTTTTATTTAGCAACTTTGGTACGTCTTTCAGAGGTTCATGAATTGTAAGAAGCGAACAATTCATTTTTGAAGATATAAACATCATCACAAAATCTTTTTTCCCTGACCATTCTGCGTACATTTCTGTATGTCCGGGATATGAAATACCTGCAAGATCAAGGGCATGCTTTGAAATTGGGGCCGTAATTATCGCGTTAACTCTTGAATTAACAGCCAGACTGAAGGACTCACGGATTGCCTTATAGCTCGTAAGACCAGAATCCCTTGTTGGCTTACCCGGCTGATATTTGCTCTTCCCAATATCATAAATATCAACTATACCTGGATCTTCATTAAAATCCGGCTTTTTACTAACTCTGTATTGAAACTTTGCAGGTAAATCTTTCAGAATAATATCTAATACATTTGCCGGACAGATAAAAACAATTTTATTTTCAGGAGAATAAACCCTGTTAATTACTTTTACCACAATCTCCGGTCCAATGCCGTTGATATCACCGCAGGTAAAGACAAATTTTCTCATAAATTCATATTAAGGACAAAGTTTCCCAAACCCGACTTATCAACAAAAACAAATTGCCTTCCCGGGGTATCATAATGCCAGATCTCCTTAACATCTTTTGAATCTGCATAAGTCCTTTCTATATCTTTTGGTTTACCAAATTTTATATAAATTTTACCCCGGTCGGTCTCTGCCCCGTTTCTTGTTGGAATTACCGAAAAGTTGTTGATTGCATAATCAACCCTCTGGTAATATTCTTCCATAATTTCATTAAAAGATGTATTTGGCGTAGGATCGTATTTTTTCCAGAATTCAAATAGCGCCATTGGTAATAATTGTCCGGAGTGACTTAAAACGGTTTCAATATCATTTTCAGAAGCTATATACTTAAGCAATTTTACAGCATATTCAGTATTAAATAAGGCAAATGGCTTATTATACCATTTTGAATATTTTATAAATGTATGTTTCTTTCCAAAGTTATCCCCATAGGAGACTTTAATACGGACCCCGCCTTCTTTAAGATTTCTATTTGCTTCTTCAATAACAAAATTCCTTGTCTGAACCCCGCCTTTTTTGTCGTTCAGTAATATATTGTCACCGTCCTGAGTTAAGTAAATTGAAGAAATAAAACTTCTGGTAAGTTCTTTCTGGATAATTAAAGAATCTTCATTCCATATTTCAACTTTAACGGATCTCAGGCTTGTATCTGTTACAGGAATTATCAGATTATATTTATCCCGGGAAAAAGGAATGTTGCCTTCATAATTAGCCAATGCAAAAAGCATCTGCCCATCTTTCGAAATATCCTTAACTACTAAAGGTTCAAGAAGATCCGCTGATGGCAGTATACCAGGCTCTACCTTTACAAAGGGGAAGTTATGCTCTATTCCGGTATTGATGTCATAAACTGAAGGTAAGAGCCGGTATTTCCCCGAAGGAAGGTCAAGTTTAATTAAACCTTCTACATATTTGTAAGGGGCATTGGTAAGTTCATAATTATTAACAAAAACTTCTTTTTTCTGAGTTTCTCTGTATATTTTCCCGCTTACTGAATCAATTACTTCAACAGATACAGAAAACCTCGATATGAATTTATCTTCATCTCTGACAAATACAAGACGATTGTATTCGACTTTATATGAGATATATAAATTCTGCCCGCTTTTGGAGGGTATTGATACAGTCTCAAATATAAATCCCCTGGACGGGATTTGGTTTCGAAGCTGCCCCTGCTTATTTCCCTGTTGCTGGGCTGATGTAATTCCGCTTAATAAAGTTCCAAAGACCGTAATCAGGAACAATAATGTGTTTAATGGTCTAAACATATTCTACTTTTTTCCCAGAAACATAAACGAAATAGGAATCTTATTCAAGGAGATTTTTTCCCATTTATTAGAGTTTCAATAAATCCCTTTGAAAAGTCCCCCATCTACCTGAATTGTATTTCCCGTTATATAAGCAGCCTGTTCAGATGCCAGAAATACTACCGACGCCGCTATTTCATCTGGACGTCCTAATCTTTGGAGCGGCACTTCCTTGGCCATTTCAGCTAGCGTGTGTTCATGACTCTCACCTGTTATTTTAGCCCTCGAGACTGAAAGTTCATAAAGCCTTTTTGTAAGAGTGTAGCCAGGGGCTACATTATTAATGGTTATATTGTATCTCCCAACTTCATTGCTTAAGGTCTTGGCAAAACCGACAACACCATTTCTCAGAGAATTTGAAAGCATTAGATTTTCAAGCGGCTGTTTAACTGCTATTGATGTAATATTAATAATTCTTCCCCAGCGTTTTTCCTTCATATTCGGCAAAACTTTTCTGGAAAACCGGATAGTACTCAGGAGTACCTGTTCAAAAGCATTTTGCCAGTTCTCGTCGCTAAGATTCTCAAAAATCCCGGAAATCGGACCCCCGCAGTTATTTACTAATATATCAATGGCTCCGAAATTACTCCTTACAACCTCAACAGTGTTACTTATATCTTTTTCCGCATTTATATCACAAACACACCAAAGAGGTTCTATGCCATATGAGTTCTTTATCTCCTGAGCTGTTTGAATTAACTGGTTTTTTGTTCTTGCACATATTGCAACATTACAGCCTTCCTGAATAAATGATTCCGCAACAGATCTGCCAATACCCATGCTTGAAGCTGTAACTAAAACAGTTTTACCTTTTAACTGAAAATCCATAATATGCCCTCATAATATTAATAATAAACTACTTCTACAATTCTCATTATATTGCTGAAAGCCAGATCCATTAATTTGATTTATTATACAAAATTTTCCTGTCAGAGGAAATAATCGGGAGGTATATTTGTTGAAATAAAAAAACCCTTATCTTTTTTAAGATAAGGGTCATCAAAATACACACTAAAAAAAGAGGTTATTTACCTGTGGTTACTAGTTGTTCTGAAACTATTTTTTCAGTATCCAGAGCAATAACAAGTTCCTCGTTTGTTGGTATCTTATATACCTTTACTCTGCCGGATGGCTTTGAGATGATAACTTCACCATCAGGTCTGCTGTTATTGATCTCTTCGTCTAATTCAATGCCAAGATATTCCATATTCTCACAAACAGCTTTTCTGACCATTTCAGAGTTTTCGCCGATTCCGCCAGTAAATACCATAGCATCCAAGCCACCCATTGCCGCAATATATGAACCTATATATTTCTTAATTCTATAGTTAAATACATCGAATGCAAGCTTTGCTTTTTTATTGCCTTCGATAACTGCAGTTTCAATTTCTCTCATATCACTGCTTTCACCGCTGATACCAATAAGCCCGCTATGCTTATTCATTAAGGTATTTGCTTCTGCAAGCGAAAGTCCTTCTTTGCTCATAACATATAATATTAAAGAAGGATCCATATCACCGCCTCTGGT
>JBLNEL010000195.1:0-8025 GCA_050262615.1 Bacillota bacterium | reverse complement strand
AATAAACAAAATTATAAATAGTAAAAGTCGTTTCATGTTTTCTCTTCCTGCTAAATCTTTTCACCATTCCTCAATACTTCCCATATGTCTTAGCTGTTTCAACCATCTTAAAAATATTTGCCTCCGGAGTATCACGCCCGCACTGATCCCCTGTTGAAAGTATAAAACCTCCGTTATATCCTGCATCGTCAATTAACTTTTTACATTTATCCTCAATTTCTTTTGGAGTTGAATAGATCATAAATTCAGTAGTATTGATATTCCCTTTCAGGCATAATTTATCTCCAACCCGCCTTTTTGCTTCGGCCATATCTACATTTCCCGTAGGTGGTTCTTCAAGAGGTTCCATTGAATCCAGATCAGTTTCTTCAGCAACCATTTCAACGATCTGCCAGGATTTTCCGCATATATGAAGGTGTGATATAACTCCTGCCTGCCTGCAGAGCTTTGTCGCCTGTTTTATAAAAGGCAGTTCATATTTTCTGAATATATCAGGAGAACTAATACTCAGACTTGCACTTGAACCCCCAATCATTATAACATCTGGTTTTGCCTGGAGCATTGCTTTAGTATTTGCCAATGCCCATTCCATCCAATATTCATGAACTTTATCCATAAATTCAGGTTCCATCATAAAATCCATAAACAACTGCTCAAAACCTCCTTGCCGCAAATAAAACCACCAGTCCTGAAATACCGGAATCATACCCATATAAATCCCAAGGTCCCCAATTCTGTCACGATCATAAAATGCTGTTTCCCACTTCCAGTCACACTCACCATTTACAAGTTTATATTTTTCAAAGTCCTTCTCAAGTTCTTTGATAGGCTTTTCTTCTCTCCAGGGAGCATCATCAGCAAAATACATTTCTTTTTCAGTCAGGTCGCCTTTTGCCGTGTGGCAAATACGTTCTACTAATCTACCCTCCGGTATTTCAACTGTTTTGGAAATAAATTTCGGAGCATCTTCGGGAAGTATTTGTTTTAATCCGCCATACATATAAAAACCATCCATGTCAAAATATTTCACCGCATTTACGTATACTTCGCTATGAGTCGCTGAAGTCCAGCCATTATGCTCTCTGCCATCCAGGTGAATCTCATAAAACGGCTTTTTAGCAAGCCTGTCCGGCACTAACACCGATATATCAGGACTGACAGGTACATGATCTGCCATTTTTCGGTGCATTGCAGTTAGTATTCTTTCTTTTGGTGTCATAAGATTTATCCTCCGGTACTTTTTACCGTCTTTGGTAATCTGTTCCACGATTGCAGCATTTCTTTTAATCTGAAGAATGACTGTTTTGGAGAGCAGTCTTCTAAGACCAATCCGCCTGTTTTTATAAATGGCCTGAAGTCTGAAAAATCGTACCAGTTAATTCCCTTAATTAATGGCCTGCTATAATAAATGTTGTAGACCTGTTCAAGCCAATCAGCCTGAAGGTCCTGATCCCATGGACGGTGCCAGTCAAATGGAGCCTCCGGGACTTTCATTTCTCCGGTGGCAATGCCCGCATTGGTCGGACCAGATGAGGCTCCAATCTCAGTTATATAGATCGGCTTACCAAACTTCTCCAGTCTTTCAAGCAAACGGACAATATCACTTAAGTCTCTTTGCGGAAAATATATTTGTATACCCAGCACATCATAATCCACTCCGGTTTCTGTAATATCCTGAATAAACTTCCTTGGAGACCGCAATGGCCTTGTAGCATCCATCCTTGCCATACGCCCTCGCGCAGCATATTCTGCCCATGGACAGCAATTATTCAATATCTTTACAACCTTGGGATTTACTTCTTTTGTCTTGTCGCATGCAAGCCGCACTATTTCAGTTATCTGTTCTGGTGTGTGGTTATGTATGTTTGCCCAGTCATGATACTCATTTATTACTTCCCACTGCAAAACCTTATCCCCGTAATGTGTTATCAGATCCTTCGTATGTTTTTCCACATATTTCTTTAAATCACTGAAATTTTTATTCTTCAGCCAGTCCGGAGTTACTGTTGGATGGAACCAGAATAACGGACGACCCTGGATTGTTATGTTGTTATCCAAAAGCCAGTTAACTATGTCATCTTTTACTCCCCAGTTATAGTATCCTTCTCTGGGCTCGAAGAGTTCATACCAGGAATCCCATACATAATGCGTCACTGTGGCAAAATTGAAAAGTTCAACAAATCTTTTTGCAAACTCCTCAGACTTCGCCCATACAAAATGCCTGCTTTCGCATCCTATCGCGATATTGTCATTTCTCTTCTGCCGTTCAATTTCCGAGGATGCACGCTCAAGTTCAATCTTTTCTCCTGCCCAAAGCGCATATTCCAAAGCCTTATCTGAAAGTCTGGCCCCTTTCTCTGTATCACTTATTTTCCTTGCCTGATCGAGCAATTCCTCTGATAATGAACTAAGATGCCTGACTTCACTTGAAAATTGTGTCCCCTGTGATTCATATCTCTTTCTTACATTTGAATTTCTGATTATCCTGCTTCTTGCAAATTCATAGTTCAGACTTCCAGCAGGATTAAAATCCTGTGCGGTATAATATTCACCACCATTGTCGGCTCCCAGCCAGATAAAACCAAAGCCCTCTACAAACCAGCGCGCATTTACTGAGAATTTCCTCTCCTTTATATCTGAAGGAACAACAATGCCTTCGTTTGTTACCTGAACCGATGACTTGAACGGATCCTCATTTTCGTCAGCAAGATATGCAAAATCCATTTTGGGCATCCAGGGATGAGGATATGGCTTAAAGGTCATATCTTTCCTGCTTTTAGCATATAAACCAGGAAATTTATATAAAACCGGAGAAGCAGCTAATCCTGCAGCACCGATAGATGCATATTTTATGAATTTTCTTCTGGAAATGGTATTCATCTGACCTCACAATTTCAGAATAAAATATTTATAAATTCTTCGAAACAAAATGGCAAAAAACGTTTTATATCTTTGGTTTAAGTGAGCTCCATTTCTCTTCCAGCTTTACAAGCCGCTCATAAGCCGGTTTTACATCCCCCTTAGGCGAAGCTAAAAGTCCGCCATTTTTTATAAATGAGTAAGGATCAACAAAGTCATACCAGTTAATTGCCTCTATCCAGGGCTTGCTGTATAAAATAGTATAAATCTGCTCCAGCCAGTCAGCCTGCAGTTCCTCATCCCACGGCCGGTGCCAGTCATAAGGCCGCTTTAGAATATCCATCTTTCCTGTTGCGATTGTTTCTTTCGAAGGACCGGAGGAAGCACCCAGCTCGGTTATTTGTACCGGACGGCCAAATTTTTCAATCCTTTCTGTCAGTAAAATCGTATCCATTAGATCCCGGTTTGTATATGGATAGTATAGCTGCTGACCTGTAATAGTAAAATCAACATTTGCCTCATGAAGCATCTTTAAATACTGGTGTGGAGTAACAGGCGGATATTTTTTCTCTCCTTTCTCCCAGGTTTTAAGCTGAATATAATCAGCCTGAATGCAGCAGTTATTTACAAGTCTCTGAACCTTTGGATTAGTAGCTTTTGCAACTTCGCAGCTGAGCTTTGCAATTTCTACCATCTGCTCGGGAGTTAATTTAAGAACATTAGCAGGGTCATGTGCTTCATTTATAACTTCCCATGCATACATTTCATCACCATAATGGCTGAAAAGATCACGGGTATGCTTTTCAACATATTTCAGAATTTCCGGGTAGCTTTTACTTGATAACCATTTGGGAGTACAGCATTCGTCAGCCCAGAAAACAGGTCTCCCCTCAACTGTAACATTCCTTTTCTTAAGCTGCCTGAATTCATAATCCCTTTCATCAAAAATGTATTTCCCTTCTTCCTTTTCAAATGAAGGCAGATAATGAGTAATTGTTGCATAGTTAAAAACTTTTGTAAACAGTTCCAGGAACTGATCGTTATCCATCCGCGGAAATCCTTTTGTGTCGCAACCTAAAAAGAAATTCTTTCTGTATCCCCGTTTTTCAATCTCGAAAGCGGCTTTCTCAAGCTCCAGTTTCTCACCGGCCCACATTCCGTAATAAAGAGCCTTCTGAGAGTAATTTGCCCGCTTTCCCTTGTCAGATTCTGCTTTTTCTGCATCGGACATAAAGCTTTCTGCCAGCTCGATCCATGGGCTTAATTCATTTGAGGGAGTAAATCCTTCTTTATTGAACCTGTCAAGCCTTTTTCTTATTCTTACTAACCTCGATTTTGCAAGCTCGTAATTAAGATTATATTCCTGTTTTTTCCCTTCAGTTGGAAGTTCATAGAATTCACCGCCGTTATCTGCTGTCATATAGATGTAACCAAACCCTTCAACATTCCAGCGGACATTAATACCAAACTTTTCTTTTCCTGATACATCGCTGACCTTAACTCCATCCCGGTCTGAATATATATTTGACTGAAATGCATCCCACTCTGTATCACTTGTAAATGTCCAGCATGGAAAATCCCAGTCATCCTCCCCTAAGCCTTCAATTGATTTAACCATCCCTAAGTGTGGCCCGCGGCCTGACTGTACATAATATGGTTTAAATAAGAGTTCACCTTTCTGTGCAGACTTTGCTACTCGGCTTTTAGTAAATATCATTGGAGCCGAAATTATTTTATTTGCACCCAGCAATGTCCCGATTGCTGCAACCGCAGTGTCTTTAATAAAATCCCTTCTTGTAATCATACAAGCCTCTTCTGATTATTTTGTTCTCACCGGCATCGATTTCCAGCTTTGCTGAAGCTTAAGAAGTCTGTCATAACCCGCTTTCTTTTCCCCCTGAGGTGAAGCCAGCAGCCCGCCATTTTTTATCCAGGCATAAGGATCAACAAAGTCATACCAGTTGATTGCCTCGATCCATGGTTTACTGTATGCCAGTTTATACATCCCTTCTATCCAGTCTGCCTGCAGATCTTCATCCCATGGCCGGTGCCATACGTATGGCTCTGTGGGCAAAGGAAGTCTTCCTGTATAAATCGAATTAGCAGTTGGACCAGAACTGGCACCGACTTCTGTAAGCTGAACCGGCCGCCCAAATTTTTCAAGCCGCTCGATAAGAATGATCGTATCGGTAAGATCACGGTATGGGAAATACATCTGCTGACCTGTAATATTAAAATCCACTCCCGCATCAACAAGGTCCTGCATGAACTGGTGCGGAGTCCGCTGCTTATATGTTGCATCCAGATCACCCCATTTTTTTAACTCGACATATTCAGCAAATGGGCAGCAATTATTAATAAGTCTTTTAACCTTGGGATTTGCATCCTTTGTTGCTTCACAGGCAAGCTTAGTAATTTCTATTATCTGATCAGGTGATAATTTTAACTCATTAGCCCAATCGTGGATCTCATTTACTACTTCCCAGGCATACATTTGGTCACCATAATGACTAACAACCTGCTTTGCATGTTTCTCGACATATTTTCGAAGATCATCATAACTTTTATTTCTTAACCAATCGGGAGTAACTGTTTTATACGACCAGAATAATGGTCGCCCTTCAACAGTAATATTATGGCTCCTTAATCTGTTAAGAACAACATCACGCATATCGAATTGAAGTGCGCCTTCAGTGGGTTCAAAATCCTGATATGATGTACTTTTCAGATAATGAGTTATTGTAGCGTAATTGAATAATTTGATAAAGCTTTCCATAAAATCATCCGGATCCATCTGGTAAAATCCGCGTGCATCACAGCCGATAAAAAATCCTTGTCTGTAGCCTCTTTTATTTATTTCATGATCGGCTTTTTCAATTTCCAGCTTTTCTCCTGCCCACATAGCATAATAAAGAGAAACCTGTGAAAACTCACCGCACCTTTCCCCATTGGATATAACGTTTTCAGCATCCTTCAGGAAATCTTCTGAAAGATCTATAAATGCCTGGGTGTCTCTTGATGGCTTAAATCCTTCCTGCTGGAATTTATTCTGCCTTTTTCTGTTTCTTATTACCCGGCTTTTGGCCAGTTCGTAGTTAAGATTAAGCGATTTTTCTTTTCCGCTTTCAGGCAATGAATAAAATTCACCGCCGTTATCTGCCGTTATAAAAATGTACCCAAACCCTTCAACGTTCCACCTAACATCAATTCCGAACTTATCCACACCTTCTGTGTCGCTTATTCTTACCCCATCTTTTACACTGCTTGTAATATTTGAATGAAATGCATCCCAGTTCTTATCACTTGCATAAGCCCAGTCAAGCAGGTGTGGACCACGGCCTTTCAGCACAAAATATGGTTTAAAAATGAGATCACCCAATGCAGTTGACTTCCGGACTCTGGAAGGCGTAAGTACTTCCGGAGCTCCCATTAGCCATTTAGGTAAAATCAATGCTCCTGCACCGGCTAGCATACTTTTCTGAATAAATTCCCTGCGGTTCATTTATTTCCCATTTATTAAAAATTGTTCATATCGCCTGAGATATTCTGATTTGTAATCATCCACTGCTTTCTGATAGTGATATGGAATAATATTTTGCTTCAAGCTCCATTGGAAAACAACCTGTTTAGTACCAGCAGGGATTTCCGCCAAATTATTTCCCGCATTTATTTCCTTCCCATCAGCTCTGATGCTTTTGATATTAAAAAACCACGGCAGGTGCAGAACAACTGCCTTAGGTCTGATTCTAAATTCATTGCTCAGAGTTAAAGCAGCACTCCCTTTTGAAAATTGAATTTCAAAATTAACTGTTCCAAAATTCGTTGGAGCTCTCCTGACTATGATCCTGCTGCCATCCTTAGCCCACTCAGGAGATATAGCTGATAATAGGTGAAGCGCATTGCCTTCTTCTCTAACCATCATATTTCGCAGAAGTGTACGGAATTCTGCTGAAAACCATCCGTGTGGAGTCAAATTCATTCCAAAGTCTCTTGTACTCCATGGCCAGATTGCATATTCAAAACCAGTATGAGTCGAACCTGTATGCATCAGCTCTGAATAAAATTCTTCAATAGCCATTTCCCGTTCATTTCTGATAAGCTCAGATTGCGTATTAAACATTGTTATATAATGATGGAGATATCTTCCATCACCATAGGTCATAATTCCTTCCTGGTATTTATTCCTGGTGGCCATAATTGTTGCACTTACCATTGGATCAAATGGATCAAGTATGATCTCCGGATATAATGACTGCATATTCCCCCAATCCTGTCCTCCGGGTTTATCCATGCCCGGCGGGATGTAACCGCCTGTTTTGGAAACAACATTTTTCAAATGTCCGGTAAAAGTTTTGTAATAATCATCATAAAGATTTCTGAAATTTTTTATATCATTTGAATTTCCTGCAGCTTCAGCCAGTACAATCACATTTTTCAGCCCTGCCAGGGCAATAAAGTTATGGCCTGTTACATGCCCGGTAATATCTTCGTTATCTCCGGGAGTTGTTACTGGAATAAGATTTAAGGAATCAGTCTTGCGGATATTTACTAACCATTCAACTGCCCTTTTGATCGAAGGATAAATTTTTGCAGTATAACTCTTATCTCCGGTTAAAAGGTAATGCTGACCGTAAGCCCACATGACCTGCCCCCAGGCATCATATTGCCCTCCCTGAGATACGAAATTACCATCTGGCTGCTGCCATCCGGGGAAAAAGTCGAGAACCTGCCTGGCAATATCATGATAACCGGAAATATCATACATCCTCAGAATTGAAGAAGCATCTCTTAACCAGAAGGCATCATACTGAAATTCATTTACCTTCTGGATATAATCATTCCCTTCTTTATTCCTTGCAATCAGATCATATACCAGATTTGCCTTAAAAGTATTATTTACCTTTTCTTCTGATACGTTAATGTCAATCCCCTTGCTGAAAAGACTATCCCAGAATTTTACTGTACGCTCATAGTAATCCTCATGACTGACAGTTCGCAGCTGAGATATTAAAGGATCATCTTTTGATATAGTCAGATATGGATACTTAAAATAAAGAGAAGACTCCTCGTTAGCCCTTAAAAATATCTTGTACTGAATAATACCAGCTGGGGTCGTAGGCAATATTACCATTTTTCTGGGTTCATTATTAACAGGTTCATTATAAC
>JBLNEL010000194.1:0-4782 GCA_050262615.1 Bacillota bacterium | reverse complement strand
GCAGTAATCCGGCTTACAACGCTTCTTAACTAAATTGTAAGATAAGTCCTTCAGCTGCTGATAACACAGGCAGCAAAAGATCCCACCTGTAATTTTCTGCTTAAAAGCCGGGAATTTTATTCGATAATATCTGAGAAAAAGCTTATGTTTCCGGGCTGTATTTCTGTATATGGAATACAGCCTAATTTATCGAAAAATATTCAGGAATTTTATTTATGCATTTTGATGATGTTGATCCCTCAAGTGTTATTGAGGCAAGGCTGATGAATTCCCAGGAAGATCTGTGGCGAGTCTTCAGGATCATGGCTGAATTTACAGAAGGCTTTGAAAAAATGGCCTCGATCAAACCAAGTGTGGTAATATTTGGTTCAGCAAGGACAAAAGAAAACGAATACTTTTATGACCTGACGATGCAGGTAGCACAGAAACTCGTGGAAAAAGGCATGGGAATAATTACAGGCGGCGGCCCAGGTATTATGGAAGCAGCCAACAGGGGAGCCAAGCAGGCCGGAGGAAGTTCTACCGGTGTAAATATTGAACTGCCTTTTGAGCAGGGAGCTAATCCCTATATAGACCGAGACAAACTTCTTTCCTTCAGATACTTCTTTGTAAGGAAGGTAATGTTTTTCAAATATGCACAGGGCTATATAATGATGCCCGGAGGATTTGGCACACTAGACGAATGTTTTGAAGTATTGACACTGATACAGACTGGAAAGACCTGCCGTGTTCCGGTTGTGCTCATGGGGACTGAATTCTGGAAACCCGGAATTGAATGGATCAACAGTGTACTTGTAAAAA
Source organism: Bacillota bacterium (assembly GCA_050262615.1). Classification (GTDB taxonomy): domain Bacteria; phylum Bacteroidota; class Ignavibacteria; order Ignavibacteriales; family SURF-24; genus JAUZPB01. The sequence goes on along the minus strand of JBLNEL010000194.1, from coordinate 3,981 downwards.
ATAATTTGATTTCTCCTGAAGATATCAATCTATTTTCTGTTACAGATGATCCCGAGGAAGCCTCAGATATCATTATGGATTTCCATCGAGGAAAAGCCTTTACCCCAAACTTCTGATGACTTGCGTAAAATTCTTTTTAATGGCAAATTGCTGTTATTAATATAAAAAGAGCGGAAACTTACATTAAGAATCCGCTTTTTTTATATCAAAGAATTTTTTATATCAAAGAAATTGTAGGGTCAAAGATATGAGATCGATTTTACCACTGCATCGTGCAGTTTCGGACGAAAATGAATTATCTTGCCATTTTCTCTGCTTGGATAGACGCGGTTAGTTAGTAAAATAACAAACAGATCGCGCTTTTTATCAACCCATACACTTGTTCCTGTAAAGCCGGTATGGCCGAAGGAGGTCGATGAAAACAAACTTCCGGCTGATGAACCGTTTGAGGCTTTTGTATCCCATCCTAGGCCCCTTGAACTCTGATTTGTCTGTTTTGTAGTCCAGAGGTCAACAGTTTCAGGTTTTATTAATTGAATTTGATTGTACCTGCCGCGGTTCAACATCATTTGCAGAAAAACTGAAAGATCTCCTGCCGTTGAAAACAACCCGGCATGTCCCGCAACACCGCCTAATAGGTAAGCAGCTTCATCGTGAACTTTTCCCCTTAAGGTGGTCATTCTCCAGTACTTGTCAGTCTCAGTAGGAGCACAGTTTTTATACAGGTTTTCAGGCGGATTATACATTGTATGATTCATCCCAAGCGGATCAAAGACATGCTTTTTAAGATATTGATCAAGCGGCATACCTGAGATTCTTTCAATGACCTGCTGGAGAGTGATCATGCCAAGATCACTATAAACAAACTTGCTGCCGGTAGGGTAATCAAGTTCAGTATTCATTATGTCGGAAATTACCTCTTTTGGGGTTTTATACATTTTATAAAACGGCTTAAAGGCTATAAGTCCCGAATTATGCAGCAGAAGGTTACGTATTGTAATTTTCTCCTTCCCATGATTGCCGAATTCCGGCAGATAATCGCTTACTTTCTTATCCAGAATAAGTTTTCCCTCATCAAACAAAATCATAGCTGCAGTTGTAGTTCCAATTACCTTAGAAACTGAAGCGAGGTCAAACATTGCATCAGTGTTCATTATCTGAGCGTCGGGGTCATAGGTAAATTTCCCGAAAGCCTTTTTATATATCAGATGCCCTTTGTGTCCTACATAAAGTACTGCTCCCGGGAAAACTGAGTCACTTAAAGCTGACTGCATCAGAGAATTAACAGCATCGAAATTGTACATCGAATCCTCGCCGGCAATTGTATTCTGCTGCAGGTCATTTCTTTGTAATTTAATACCTGAGCCGATCTTAAACGGGGTATTAGGTATAGAAATAGGAAGAATTCCAGATATCGGAATTTCTCCAGTAAGAGCCTTCATCATTGCAATCTGTGACACTTTTGGTTCACCATAGCTGCATAAGTAAGTGCCGACATGAGGAAATTCAGAAAGTATATATGGGTTTCCCATACTCAGAAATACAACAGGTTTATTTAGTGCTGAAAGCTGTTTAATAAAAGCAGTCTGTTTTTCTTCCAGATTAACAGACCCCTGGAATGCCCTTACTTTTACATATATTGGTACAATTACAAGATCGGATTTTGCTGCCAGTCTTAAAGCCGCCTTATAATCGCGCGGTGTGCTTCTTTTTCCAAGGCAGAACTGATTCAGGTTTTCAAATTTTTCTTTTGCTAGTTTTGGGAAATAATAATCTTTCGGGAAATTAAGATCACTTAGACAAATAGAAACCGGCTTTTTATAGTCTGAAGGATCAAGCGGAACAAGTTTATCCTCATTTTTTAAGAGTGTAATTGATTTATCTGCTATTTCCTGTGCCAGTCTCAGATGTGATTTTTTATTTACGGTTTTCGACACATCATCAAAGCTGATAAATTTGTTTTTATCTATCTGGAGCCATTTTTTTGCAGCAAGAATTTTCCTTACGCTGTAGTTGATTCTCTCCTGGCTGATTACGCCTGACTCAACAGCATGATATAAGGCATTTACAGAAATATCCTCATCAGGAGGGAATAGTATAATATCATTGCCGGCCTCAACTGCCCTGATAGTTGCTTCTGCTGGTTTGAATTTTTTTGACATGCCGTGCATATTCATTGCATCGGTTACAACAAGTCCGGTAAAACCGAGCTTATTTTTAAGCAGTCCGGTAATAATGTTTTTTGACAAAGTTGCAGGCAATCCGCGTGAAGGTTCAAAAGCGGGGACTTCAAGGTGTCCGATCATGACAGATTTTACACCAGCAGCAATAGCTTCCTTAAAAGGGACGAGTTCATTAGCTTCAAATTCTTCTTTTGCTGAGCTTATTAACGGCAGGTCCTTATGCGAATCCAGGTTTGTTGCCCCATGACCTGGGAAATGTTTTGCTGTGGTCAGGACATTTTCTTCGTGGCTACCTTTGATAAAAGCCAGCATGTGCTTAGAAATTATATCTTTATCTTCTGAATAGGATCGTATATTGATAATCGGGTTATTTGAATTTACATTGATATCTCCCATAGGAGCAAAATTCTGCTGTACTCCCATTGACCGTGCCTCAAGTGCGACAACCTTTCCCATCTGGTAAGTAAGGCTTGTATCGTCGGCAGCAGCAATTGCCATATTATAAGGAAATTCAATTCCATCTCTTAATCTCATTCCGACGCCGCGTTCAAAATCAGAGGCTATCAATAGGGGGATATCTGCCTGTCTCTGCATCTCGTTTGTAAGAAGAACCTGATTGAATATATCACCCTCAAAAAATATAAGTCCGCCCACCTTTAGGTCCTTAACCAGATGAATTATTCTGCGGTATTTAGGATCCTCATGATTCATAAACCCAGCTTCCACCCATGGCATTATCATCTGAGCGCATTTTTCGTAGACCGTCATATGATCTAAGGTATTTTCAACCCAGTTTACCTCTTCTTCACTTAGGTTGAAAGCATTGTACGGGTCATTCAGTGATGTTTTGCTTTTCATACCTGGTTCATTTGGTTTGATCAATTCGAATAAAGAAACGTCGGAGAAAACGTTTGAAAAAAAAGATAAAATAATAAAAACCGGCAATATAAGTTTCAAATTCCTAACCTCTCGTAGTCTAAGCTTTTCTCAAACAAACCTGGTGATAATGTAGTTTCTGTTTAGTTATGGTAAAAAGATTTCTCTGAAAGGAGAGACAAACCTTTAAACGATAACATAAAAGAAAACCCCTTCTGTTCCCTTCACACCCAAAGTGGAAGAAAAAACCGAAGGGGTAAACACATTATCGGAATTTTTTTATGCCGATTAATATTTAATAACGTAAAAAGTATATAAAAACAATATTATTTTTATTTTTCTGTCTTTTTACCGAAATTCGGATCCATAGGCAAAGCTCTTGTGATAAAGAATGCAGGAATTACTGCAAGGAATGCCCACAAAAAGAAGAATTTATAGCCGATTACATCCTCAATTTTGCCACTGAACATTCTGGGGATCATCATACTTAAGGCCATAAATCCAGTTGCAATTGAGTAATGTGAAGTCTTTAATTCGCCATCGCAAACATACATCATATAGAGCATATAAGCAGTAAAGCCGAATCCATAACAGAATTGTTCAAATCCAACGCAAGCGCTGATTATGTAAATATTATCAGGCTGTGTAAATGCCAGAAAAGTATAGACTAAAGCAGGGAGGTTTATAGCCGTAAACATCCACCAGAGTGCCTTTCCAAATCCTACGCGGGCAGCTAAAATACCGCCGACTATACCGCCGCAGAGCAGGCCGATAACACCGATTGTTCCAGAGACAATTCCAACCTGCTGTGTCGTAAGAGCCAGACCGCCAAGTTCACGCGGGTCTTTAAGGAAAGGAGCAACAAGGCTTAAGAGCTGAGCTTCGCCGAGTCTGTAGGTAAGCAGGAAAGCCAGAATAAGAC
>JBLNEL010000193.1:0-6960 GCA_050262615.1 Bacillota bacterium | reverse complement strand
AGAAGAAACCATTACACCCTGTTTACTGCTCGAATGTGCAAATAAATGATCTCCAATATAAATTCCCACATGCCCGGGCCTGACTCTTTTTCTGGTATTGAAGAAGACCAAATCACCGAATTTCAGCTCAGACCTGTCATTTATTTCCTGCCCTAACTGGAATTGTTCTCTGGCTGTTCTGGGAAGCTCTACTGAAAAGGTATTTCCAAAGACAGTTTTTGTAAAGGCCGAACAATCAATACCCTTTGCTGTATTACCTCCAAATTTATATGGTGTATCCAGATATTTTATGATCTCCATGATCATTTTTTCCTTATGATCAATGGAATCTGTAGACATATTGGCCTGATTTGAGGTAACATATTTTTCCAGCAGCTGAGAAACATTTACACTCTGTGTCTCTACTGGCAAATCTTCCGGATCGTCTTCTAATGCTGGAAGATCATCTGGACTTACATATGAAGTATCTTTTTTTATTACCTGTTTTCGTGATACCGCTGGCAAAGACCTTCTTTTCTTTGAAGTCCTGGAAACCTTGACCTTACTGCTTTTTTTTGCAGAGGACTTTTTCCTGGAAGCAGACTTCTTCTTTGCCGAAGCAGTAGAGGCTTTTTTCTTTGAAGCTGCTTTTTTGCTTACATGTGAAGCAGATGGCTTCTTTGAACTATTCTTTTTGCCTTTAGCTGCAAATAAATCGTGGGAAGAGCCGAAGATAAATACAGCTACCAGCCCAATTAGTAATATTTTATGTAGTTTTTCTAAAATCATCTTCGCAAAAGTACCAAATTTAGCCTAAATATGCACGCAGATTTTTACTTCTGGAAGCATGTCTTAGTCTTCTGATGGCTTTTTCTTTAATTTGTCTTACCCTTTCTCTTGTCAGATTGAATTTTTCACCAATCTCCTCAAGAGTAAGTGAATGTTCCTTATTTAATCCAAAATATAATTTTATTACTTCAGCTTCCCGGTCTGTCAATGTCGAAAGAGCTCTTTCAATTTCATTTTTCAGTGACTCTGACATAAGGTTAAAGTCCGGAGCAGGCTGATGCTCATTTGATATTACATCAAGTAGCCTGTTTTCTTCCCCCTGGGCAAATGGAGCATCCATTGAAACGTGCCGGCCTGAAATCTTTAGTGTATCGGCAACCTCTTCAACATCCATATCTAACTCATGCGCAAGCTCTGTTGCGCTGGGCTCCCTTTCAAACTCCTGTTCCAGATTACTATATGCCTTGCCTAGCTTGTTTAATGCTCCTACACGATTTAAAGGAAGCCGCACAATTCTGGATTGTTCAGCCAATGCCTGAAGTATTGACTGCCTTATCCACCAAACTGCATAGGAAATAAACTTAAAACCTCTTGTCTCATCAAATCTCTTTGCTGCCTTTATTAAGCCCAGGTTTCCTTCATTGATCAGATCACCTAATGAAAGCCCCTGATTCTGATACTGCTTTGCAACGCTGACAACAAACCTTAAGTTAGATTTAACCAATCTTTCTAATGCAATTGGATCATCTTTTTTGATACTTATTGCTAAATCAATTTCCTGGTCGGGAGTTAAGAGATCAACTTTTCCAATTTCCTGCAAATACTTATCGAGAGACTGACTTTCGCGGTTAGTATATTGCTTTGTAATCTTCACGTTTAACTCTCCTATAATTTTTTATTCTCAGTTTATATAGGGAACTATCCCAAACTCCAGTTCAATAGATCAGAAGCCTGAGGCTTTGGATAGTCCATAGGAATTACGGCTTAACTGAAAGTTGCCGGCTGCACACACCCCGGCAGAGTCATATTAAACGTACCCACTGGATAATTTTATTTATTTCCAGCAACTATTTATCTTATTGTCGAATATCTTTCTATAAACTTAAGTGTATAAATTATTCCAGGAGCTGAGTCTCTATTTCTGATTCAGAAAACTCTCGCCTTTAAGAGTATTTTTAATCTTAAAGAATTCAGCAACTGTTTGGGCTACATCTGAAAATGTACTTCTGATGCCCAGATCAACCCCTGCCCTTCCCTTTCTGTAGAAAAGAAGCGGAACATATTCCCGTGTATGATCTGTGCTTATATCAGTCGGATCGTTTCCATGGTCAGACGTTATTACTAATGCATCTGTTTCATCAAGATTTGTCAGGATCTGATCAAGATTGTCATCAAATTCCTTTAACGCTTTATAAAAACCAACCGGATCATTTCTATGGCCGTAATATACATCAAAATCTACAAGATTCGCAAAGATCAGACTATTGTTTACTTCAGATGCATACCTAACGATCTTTTTTATACCTTCCAGGTTGGACTTGGTTTTGTCTTTAACTTTAATGCCGCGGTAATTGAATAAATCATTTATTTTCCCGACTGCTATCGTTTGAATGTTATTTCTGTATAGCAGATCTAGTATCGTCTCAGACTCTGGGTCTAATGAGAAGTCTCTTCGGTTTGCTGTACGTGTATAATTGCCGCTCTTACCTGTAAAAGGTCTGGCTATTACCCTGCCGACAGAATCGCGGCCAGTAAGCACTTTTTCTCTGGCAATCGAACAGATTTCATATAGTCTTTCAATGGGTATAACTTCTTCATGTGCTGCAATCTGGAAAACAGAATCTGCAGAAGTATAAACGATGGGATATCCTGTACTTACATGCTGGTCACCAAGTTCCATAATGATCTCTGTGCCTGAAGCAGCTTTGTTGCCAAGAATACCTTTTATGCCGGTTTCTGTCTTAAATTTTTCGATCAGATTTTCAGGAAAGCCGTTTGGATAGTATGGGAAGTCAAATTCTACTTTAATGCCGCCTAATTCCCAATGCCCGGTTGTCGAATCTTTACCTTTTGAAACTTCGGACATTTTGCCGAATGAAGCCATCGGAAGCCCCTCCGGTTCAATACCCTGAATCTTAATAATATTGCCAAGTCCCAGTTTCTGCAGTGAAGGTAATTTTAAGCCTCTCAGAAATTTTGCCATATTGCCCAGAGTATTGCTGCCGGAATCCATGTAATTTCCTGCATCCGGTAGTTCACCGACTCCTATTCCGTCTAAAACTATTATCAGAAAATTATTCATAAGTCTTCACCAGTATTATTCAATTGTACATTCAAATTAGTATATAAAATATAATTTGAATAGAAAAATTGATTCAGAAACAGACAATTATTTATCCAGCAGCATTAATTCTACTTATAATTAAAACTACTTATAATAGATTTCAGGAAACTTAGTTTATATTTCTAACGGCATTTCCGCCTTTTTCAAGGGCTTTCTTTAATGCCAGATCGGCATTGTTAAGTACCTCTTCAGCACTCGTTTTATTATGCGTAGAAGCTACACCAATCGAAACCGTAAATGTAGTTTGCTTTGATACTACGGCTATCGGCTTACGGGCAATCTTTACACGTAATTTCTCAGCCCATAAGAATACTTCTTTTGTCGGAGTATTAAAGAAATATACAGCAAAAACCCTTTCATTTATTCTTCCGAGCAGGTTTGCTGGTGTCATTTCCTCAGATATCGTCTGAGCTACTGTCTTAAGTACTTTTGGAAAAGGATTCCCTTCGAATAACGATTCCTGTTCAAGGAAATCATCAATATAAACCAGGACAATTGCTCCCGGAACGTTTAAGAGATTGGCCTTATGAAGGTCAGAATTGAGTCTTTCTATAAAAGTGTCTCGGTTTAGCGTCTTTGTCTCAACATCCACTGATAGGAGTTTTTTAAGTACTGCCTGCGTGGAAAATGAATAAACAATGAATGCAAGTATCTTTACTGAATTTTTCATAAAATGAACATCAGCATTTGTATATGCATTTTTCTTCAGACTCTCGAAACAAAGTACACCATAGTTTTGATTATCGTATACCAGAGGGATTGCAAGGAAAGAGCCATCGAAACTTACATCTTCAGATTTGGAAAACCTGATAAATGTCGAGGCAGATGTATCATCAATTTTTACTGGCATTCCATTTACAATGCTTTTCCCTACCAGCGTACCATTTAAATCTATTTCAAGATTTTCACCAACATACTTCAATGAGGTATTATTAACAATTTTTGATGTTTTGAATTTCTGATCCATCGGGCTATAATAAACAAATGTGAAAGCATCCCATGGAAGCAGACTTTTTAATGAGTTTTCGAGTGTCTTGTAAAGTTCATCCTCGTTCTGGAAGAATCTGTCGCCGCTTATTAAAGTAAGCAGACCATTAAGCTTTCTTTCGGCTAATGAGTCTTTATATTTCTCATCAAAAAGTGCAATTATAAATGATATGATCCTTACATATCTGCCTAAGGAATATATAGTTTCTATTCCAAATGCATCACTTACCTTAGAATCCAAAGCAAGTATCCCTGCCAGTGTGTTCTGATAATATAGCGGAACACCAACAAAACTTTTAATTCCCTGAACATTAGGGTAATATCTTATAACATCTGCCTCAGCATTGGGAGAAATATCAGTTAATATTTCAGGCTCTTCCTTCTGAACTATTTTACTTAAAACGTCATCTTCCAGATCAAATTTTCTTTCAGTTATATCTGTACAGCTGGATACAAACTTCTCTAATGTCAGCTTTTCTTTCCTTTTATTATACCAGAAAAAAACAGCTGTATGAGCCATATAAGCATCTTTTATCACAGCAAGTATTCTCTCTAAAAGAAAAGAGAATTGCTCATCCTGCCCTATATTCTTTGGAATTGATTCAGTAGCTATTTTTTCAAAGTTCTCTTTTAGATCTGGAGGTTTAAAGAAATTCCTTTTACCTGCATGCAGCTCAGGTACATAATTTTCAGCTGTAATGACTTCAAGATTTTTATTTGGGGAGACAATTGTAATAGATTCTCCAAGGTCGGGCTCATAGGATGGAGGTTCAATATCCAGGTTAGGCGGAGTAACAGGCTCTTCACTATGAACAGAATCGCGCAGGAATATTATAAAACCCACATATATTACAATCAGGGCTATTGTAATGATTTTGAAAACAGGATCGTCAACAAAGTATAGAAGTGCTGATAAAACAGGCACAACTAGAAATATTAGGATCCTTTTTTTTAATTTATCTAATGCCATTAAAGCCGTATTAATTCCTATTTATAGATTAGGGCTTAAATATAAATTTTGATTTGTAAAATATCAATAAACAGATACTATTTTTTAAATAAAACAGATAATTTTTCCCGTATTTCTTTTTGTCCAACATGCTTTACAGAAGAATACGCATAAAGATTTTCCCCCCAGATAAGTTCTGGGAAAACTTCAATTATATTTCGTCTTGCTGTTGATACTTCTGTTTGTTTAAGTTTATCAACTTTATTAAGTAATACAATATATGCTAGTGAGCTGTTTCTAAGATAAGAGTTCAGGAGCAGATCAAGCTCCGAGGGTTTGTGCCGGCTGTCAATTAAATGAAAAGCAAGCGCTATGTTCTTTCTTGACTTAAAGTATTCATCTATGAGCTTATTCCAGTATTCCCTTTCAGTTTTACTAACCTTGGCATATCCAAATCCAGGCAGATCCACAAAGTAAAAACTGCCATCAACCATATAGAAGTTAAGTGAACGTGTCTTGCCGGGAATTGAACTGGTTTTTGCAAGATTCTTTCTGTTAAAAAGTGAGTTAATAAATGAAGATTTCCCAACATTCGACCTGCCGCAAATAACAATTTCCGGACGGTCGTCCTTGGGCAGCTGGCGTATCTGGTAGTACGCTCCTATAAATTCTATATCTTTTGTCATAATAAAAAAGAGTAACCAGTTAGAACTGATTACTCTTCACCAAAATATTATCTGTTAAGGTTATATTAAGCTTCTTCGTTTGCAGCTTTTTCCTGAGCAGCTTCCTGCTTGGCAGCTTTTCTTTCTGCTCTTTTTTCTTTATTTTCAGAAGCCTGCTGGTTAGCTACTTCATTGTAGTCAACTAATTCAAGTATAGCAACTTCAGCTGCATCACCGAATCTTCTGCCGAGCTTTACAACTCTTGTATAACCACCCGGTCTGTCTCCAATCTTAGGAATAATTTCAGAGAACAATTCCTGAATAACTGCCTTGTCGTTAATAAAACGGGCAATGTGTCTTCTAGAGTGAACTGAATCTGTTTTTGCTTTGGTAATTAATGACTCTGCAAAAGTCCTTGTTTCTTTAGCTTTAGCAACTGTTGTTCTGATTCTTTTATATTTAAAAAGTGCTGTTGACAAAGCCTTAAGTGTAGCGCTACGATGACTTGCAGTTCTACCTAGTTTTCTACCTTTGTTATTGTGTCTCATTACTTAACCTATTTTAGCGGATTAACTATTATCTGATTTATCATTTAAATATTTGTCTACATCCATTCCGAATTCCAGGCCATAATTATCAACGATTTCAATCAGTTCTGCTAATGACTTTCTACCAAAGTTTCTGAATTTCAGCATTTCATTTTCATCTCTACGGACTAAATCGGCCAGATTTTTAATGTTTGCAGCTTTAAGACAGTTATGTGATCTGACACTAAGTTCCAAATCATCAACACTAGTTGTCAGTATTTTTCTGATTCTTTCACGTTCAGCGTCCTGCTCATTAACTACTTTCTCCTCTTCCTGCTCAACATCAAAATTTATAAAGAGCTGGATGTGGTCTTTTAATATCTTACCAGAATTTGTTAATGCATCTTCAGGTGTTATAGAACCATCAGTAGTTATTTCAAGAACTAACTTCTCATAATCATTTTTTTCACCAATTCTAACGTTTTCTATATCATAGCGAACATTTTTAATTGGTGTGAAAATAGAATCAACTGGTATCAGTCCAATAGTCTGATCAGGGATATTCTGTTCATTTGCTGAAACATATCCCTTGCCTGTCCCGTAACGGATTTCCATATTAAACTTTGCTTCTTTGTTAAGAGTAGCAATGTGTAATTCTGGATTTAGTATCTCTATATCAGGTGAACTTTTCTGCAGATCAGCAGCAGTAAACATATGAGG
>JBLNEL010000192.1:0-8856 GCA_050262615.1 Bacillota bacterium | reverse complement strand
AAAGCCGGATTTAGTGAATAATCCTGCAAGGTACTGAATATATCATCCTGAATATTCGGTTTTTGCAGATCATATACATTATTCCTGACTTACAAGACAGCCCCACCGGAAGTCACAGGTTTATGCTTTTGAGATATTTACTGGTTTTGCGCATAGTTTTGTTCATCTTGCTCACGGGCATATTATCGTTGAGGAGTTTAATTCCGCCGGCTACAACAGCCAGTGAAGCTGCCCCGATCTTGATAGGGTTCATTACGCGTTCCATTTTTCTGCGGCGGAAAGGATGTTTTCTGGTAAGAATGCGGGTTAACGCCATTGCACCGCCTACGGTTCCTGCGATGGATGAAGCATTGTGCGCAGTTTTGTTCCAGTCTACTTTTTCAATTTTCTTCATGGTTCTGTTCATCGTCTTCCTGATATCCTTGCGGGTCATATTGCCTCCCTCTGAGTATTATTTTGGAATAAATGCGTTACATAAAGAATTAAAAGTATATTTAAGTTTTATTCTAGTCCATAATTCATATCCCGAATATATGTCACAAGAGGAATGCTTCAGTTTGAAGCGGAAATTTTGCATTTACACAGGATGTATTCGTCCGTATTATATATTAATGGACTAAAGTTACAAGAAAATTTGAATGGAAATATATTAATGAATATATTATTGATAGAAGACAATATCGGGGACGTTTACCTGATCCAGGCCGCACTGGATGAGATGGGGCTGGAGTATAATCTTAATACCGTCCATAACGGTGACATAGCCATAACGCATATTCAGCATTTTGGTGATTTTGCCGTGCCCGATATTATTTTGCTCGATATAAATATTCCTGAAAAAAGCGGATTCGAGGTCTTGTCGGAGCTGAAGAAGAGTGAAAGGCTGATGGAGATCCCTGTGATAATTATTACTTCTTCAATTTCGGATGAGGACAAGGAATATGCAAGAAAGCTGGGGGCTGTAGGATTTATTTCAAAGCCGCCGAGTTATAGTGAGTATACGGAAAAAATTAAAACCATGCTTAATTTTTTCAACAACTGAACAGGCAGAAAAATAAGACAGTGGGAAAAATCAGTTTACCGGGATAAATTAAGCTATTGGGTTAAGATAAGTGAGAGTAGTACAAAACTGAGTGGAATGAGTAAAATTGATTGAGATGAGCAGAACTGAGTAGATTGAGCACAGCTGAGTAAAAAATTTGAGATAGAAATTTGGAATGAGTAAAATTGAGTAGAATGAATATAGACGTGTAGAATGAGCACAACTGAGAGACAAATACAGCTGAGTGCAAATAATTTAAGCTGAAGGGCAAACAATAAAATAAAATAAAATATGGAATAAGGGAGCAATAAAGTAATGATAGTTTTTTTGGCTGAAGATAATCCGGGGGATATCTTATTAATAAAGGAGGCTTTTATTGAAGCCGGAATTGATGTTCAGTATGTTATAAAAATGAACGGTGAGCTTGCTACGAATTATGTCAGGGAAATTGAAAAAAATTATGAAACTCTTCCTGATATGATAATTCTGGATCTTAATCTTCCGTTTAAAAATGGATTTGAGATCCTGTCGGTTATTAAGCAGAATGATAAGTTAAAACATATACCGGCAATAGTTTTTACGTCGTCGACAAATGACGAGGATAAGGAGCGGGCTAAGCAGCTCGGCGCAGCCGGTTATTTCAGCAAGCCGGTAAATTATATGGATTATATAACAACTGTAAAACATTTTCTATCGATAATGCATGAATAGGGAAGCAGGGTAGAGATGGTTTTTCTTCTGCAAACCCTGATAGGCAGGGAGGTTTGAAAGTATAAAAAAAAACGTAATAAGGCTGGTATAAAACAGGCTCATAAAAGAGGCAGGAACGGTTTTAAAGAATAAAAAAAGACTGTCTTATAAACCAGAGTTGAAGAATATTCTGCTAATTACTTAACATTGCAGATGTAATATTTTTCAATGAGATCTATAAGGCAGCCTTTTTCTTTTTTAAAATTTTATCTGAGAAGTATCATCTTTTTAACTGCACGGAAGTTTTCACTTCCGCCTGTTGAAACCGCATCGATTGCATAGAAGTATATTCCTGATGCCGCACTGCCGCTTTCCCAGACAATATTAAAATTACCTGCACTTTGTACTTTATCTGCAAGAACTGCTGCAACCTGGCCGATGGCATTGTAAATTGTTATTTTTACATGACTTTCGTGCGCAAGCGAGTACTTTATGTTTGTAGAGGGATTGAAAGGGTTCGGATAGTTCTGCTCAAGATTGTATCTGAATGCCGGCCGCCGTTCATTAGCCGTACTGACTGGTCCTGTGGCGTTTACCATCCAGTAGATTGAAGCTGTATCTTTTGAATTATATACGTATGCGGTTACTTTGCACCAGTCTTCTTTAGCCGCTTTGAACCTGAAGACAGAGTCGGTGCTGACTTTAGCGGAATCTACGTACCAGATATATTTTATAGGATCGCCGTAAGGATCTTCGGTTTTTAGGGAGAATTTTACAGTGTCGATAGCTTTTACTTCGACAGTACGTCTGCTTACCTGAATGATCTCGTGGTTTACAGTGTCAGTTTCGAGTACAAACGGGTTCCAGCCTGTAATTTCAGGCGGGAAACGGTTGGATAGGAATTTTTTTATAACATTCATTGTAATGGTCTGCACGATTACATCTTTAGGGAGTCCATAAACCCAGTAAATGGTTGAAGAATTGAACATAGCACCGCCTTTCTTTGTATAGTAAATTCCGGCAGTAGCGTATCTATCTTTTATGGTATCACCCTGGCCGATAGAAGGAGACATACCGATTATCCTGAAATTCTTAGGAGTCCCGTCGGTCCCTATCACTTCCGGCAGACCGTTTATCCATTTATGCAGGGCGCCGTCCACTTCATAGCCAACGATACTTGAAAGAGAATCCTTAGGATCGCGGCCGTAGAGGTCGCCGTCTTTCAATCCCGTATTATTGAATATCCAGTTTTGAGTATTGTGAGCCGAATAGCCGCCGTAGCCCTGGGCGTGTGTGAAGTCCTTGTGGTTTATATCGTCCACATATCCGGCGTTGCGGAAGCTTGCCCCGAAAAGAAGGTTTTCAGGGCGGTTAAGAGGTTTGTCTATCCAGTTGACAGTGACCAGGGAATCTATAACTCCGTAGAGAGGGTCAGCTCTGCGGTCTTTATAGCAGACAAGGGTATTGTCGTTATCCTCGATGCGCACCTGCCACCAGCAGGTATTACCCGAAAGGCTCATGAATTTTCCGCCGTTCCTGATATACTTTTCAGTATTGTTCCACTGATCCCTTGTCCAGTATTCTGCATGACCGACTATCATTGCAAGCTTATAGTTATTGAGAAGCCCCGGTATTTTATGAAGGTCGAATTCAGTTGCAACCTCATACTTCATATTGTTGGATTCGAGCCATTTTAGCATTTTGTAAGGGTAGGATCTGAATTCTGCATAGCCGCCGCCGAAAAGGGGACGGTTGAATGAAACTTTGTAGGCGCGTTTTCCTTCAGTTGAATTCTCATCGTAAACATTCTTGCCGCCGTAGGTATTATAAGCGACCCAGTTGAAGTAGGGCATAATGACAAGGATATCAGCAACCGATCCCGGGTTCTTTTCTTTTACAAAGAAAAGGACAGTCGACATTCCGGCACCGGTATCAACCGGAAATCTTGCGGCATATGCTCCCGATTCCCAATTATCGGGTATTACCATGCTGTAGCTTACAGGCCAGCCGCATCCTTTTTCCCATGACATAAAGGGAGTAGTTCTGTGACCGCCTTTTACGTTGTCTATAGTCTTAACGATCTTTTCCGTTACGCCAAGCTTGTAGATAAGTATAGTAAACGGATCGCGTGTTGTGGAGATATGGAATTTTACGGTGTCACCTTTAGTAAGAGAGCAGGGGTTTACGTATCCGTTCTCATTAAAAGCAGGTTTCCAGGTGCTGATCTGCGGAAAAATTGTATTGCTGCAGCAAAAAATAAACGTAATTAAGGTGATGAGCGGGCAGCGAAATGTCGGTTTCATAGGACCTCTTTTAGTATTAATTATCTTCTAATCTGCCGTAAATCTCCGGCTTTTACTCCTTTCCGAACTTAATTCTGATATGTGTATCCAATTAAAAGTATATTTTTATCCGGCAAGATTTTCAAGCCTGATTATCACTTTAGTGATTTAAGACACATTTATCCTTTAAAATATCTGTAAACCTGTAAAAAGAGGAGTATATTTGTTATTTAGTATTTATACAGGGAAAGATGAGGGGGAAAATGAGAAGAAAAGAGGGAATAGCCGAGTTATATCTATCAAAATGGATAATTCTTTTAATGACTCTTGCCAGTCCTGCAGTAAATTTCAGTGGACAACTGGAAGACAGCAGCCGCCCGCCAGAAAAGTCGATCTCAATCTATACCAGTGATGACGATGTAGCAGCTTTCAGGACAATAGGGAAGATACTGAATTCTTCCGGTTATGATCTGGAGGATTCGGAAGAAGCTCTTATGACAGTAACTACAGAGATCATGGATAAGAACTATGGATTTTCGAATCTCGGGAAGCTTGCCATTAAGCTTGTTGCCGAAATAAATATGAATGATACTATAACAGTAATAAAACTATCGGGGCAGTACCTGGAAATGCAAGGCAGCAGGCCATTCACGGATGAAGATTATTTCAAAAGCAATTCAGTACCGGTAATAAACAGCGGCGCTGCGGGTTCAGCAGAAAGAAGCGCCTGGGAATATATGATGGAGATTGCCAAAAAATACAGGAATGGTAAGATAAAATGAATTTTTTCAGGAATGAGGGGATCCCGCTGCTGGACATTGCAGAGAGGGAACATTCGGATGAACAGTATAACCTGCTGAATATTGATCAGGTAAAGAAGATATTGCTTTCTGATAAATTTCCATATGTATTTCAGATCCTTCTTTTAATACTGCTTCCGGTCCTGGCGGCAGCCGGACTTATACTGAAGCCGGAAGCAGGAGGGAAGCTGATCGTTCATCTTATCTGGGGCATCTGGTGGCCTCTGATGATATGCCTGACTGTGCTGTTCGGGCGTATATGGTGCATGATCTGTCCGCTTGAATTTTTAGGCAGAATGGCTGAAAAGGCCGGCAGTCTGCTTCATATAAGGCAGAGGAATTTAAGCAGAAATTTAAAAAGGGGTGCTGCTGTACTTGTGCTGTACGTTCTTGTTCAGATGCTGGATGCCGCTGCTGATATTCATAAGGATCCCACTGCGACTGCTTATTTTATTTTAGGACTGCTTGGCATCTCTGGTTTGGCAGGACTGTTCTTTAAGAACGGGGCTTTATGCAAAGGGTTCTGTCCGGTTTCACTTACTTTAGGCACATACAGCCGGGGGGGAATGATATCGTTCAGAGCAGGATCTGAGAACGCATGCAGAGAATGCGTAAGTAAGAGCTGTGTAAGGGAATGTCCCGGATTTGTAAGTCCGCCTAAGCTTAAAAGCAACAAGGACTGCCTGCTATGTGCGCGGTGTACAAAAGTATGTAACAGGGATAATATTCAGCTATTGTTCAGGAAGCCATTTGACATAAGGAACCGCAGGGAGATAATGGCTTCGTGGATAGTGACGCTTTTCGTAATGGCCGACAGCGGATTTGTTATTGGCGAGCTTGCAGAGGACTGGAAAGCAGCAGACAGTATTTTTATGGCTTTGCCGGAGAAGGCAGGCGAATTGACACAACTGCAAAATTATGCCGGAATATTTGAAGGGATATGGGCGCTGATATTATTCCCGCTGTTGTTCTGGACTATGCTGGGTGTGATATTAAAACTTTCAAACGGGGCTTTAGGCATTACAAAGGCATGGAGAAAGCTTGCGCTGCCTGCGGTAATTATTTTCTCTGCGGGTCATATGGTAAAATGCATCATTACATTGGTTTCTCAAATCCATCTGCCTTTGTTCAATACAATGTTTTTAACAGTTTCAGGGTTTATTATTTTAAGTGCCGCGCTTTACTTTTCTGTAAGGGAAGATCTTATTGTAAGGGGAATTCATTACAGGAAAAAGCTCATTCCGCATATAGTAGTTTATCTTCTGCTGGCGGTATTAATTATAGGAACTGGTCTTTTCCCAGGTTAAACCTGCCGGATATGCAAATGTAAAATGATACGATTGTAAAATGATGCAGCGGCTTTTAATTTTATTTTAGCCGGGATAATTTCTATATTTAATCGGACATAGATTATTGCAGGTGGACCCGATGAAACAGAATAAAGACCCGGACAGTTCGTTCTTAAATGAACGCCTGAGAAGGTCGCTCGATGGTATGATTGATCCTTATGTACTGCTGAAGCCGGTAAGAGATGAAGCAGGCAAAATTTTTGATTTTATATTTGAATATGCCAACGAAGCAGTAGGTAAATTACTAACTATTGCGCGGGATTCAATCTTAGGGAAAAGTATAACGGAGCTTTTCCCGGTGCATAAGAGCTCGGGACTGCTGGATAAATATATTGAAGTAGCAGAGACCGGAAATATTCTGCGGATTGATTCATACAGGTATGACGGAGTGTATATAGACCGTCCTTTCGGGGGTGTATTCGATATTCTGGCAACAAAGCTTAACGGCGACATTGCAGTTGCGTGGCATGATGTTACAGGCTACAATGAAGCTATTGCTAAACTTACGCGTCAGAAGGTGCGCCTTGATATAGTTACAGAGCTTACTGAAAAACTTGCCGAATGTGCTTTTGATTATCCTTCCATTCTTAATATCATTACAGAACGCGCCTCAACACTGATAGGCGATGCATGCATAGTAGGTTTGATAACAGCAGATTATTTGACAGTTGAATGCGAGTCGCTTTATCATAAGAACCCTGATGCAAAAACGCTCCTTTCAGAAGTGATTAGTTCTTATGATCATAAAACTGATGAATCGGTAATAGGTGAAGCTATAATGAGCGGTTCGACGGTTTTCCTGCCTTTTATTGATGCAAAACAGATAGAAGCAGTTGTCCCGGAAGCTTACAGACAGTATATTCGGAAATACGGCATATTCAGTCTGCTGATAGTGCCATTGAAAGTCCGCGGGAAAGTGATAGGTGTAATAGTGCTTTTCAGGGATTCCACACAGGAGCCTTATGCAAACGAGGATATTCTGCTGTTCGAGGATATTGCGCTGAAGGCTTCGCTTTATATTTACAATGGAAGGCTTTACAGGAATGAGCAGAATGAAATTGAGGAGAGAATAAAAGCGCAGGAAGATCTGAAGAATGTTCAGAAAAAGCTTGAGGATACAAACAGGGAGCTTCAGCAGTTTGCATATGTGGCCTCACATGATCTTAAAGAACCTTTGCGGATGATCGCCGGGTTTCTGGATCTGCTTGCAAGGCGGTATTCAGGAAAGCTCGACGAGAAGGCTGAAGAGTTTATCCATTACGCTGTTGACGGTGCAAAAAGGCTTGAGAAAATGATAAATGATATTCTGGAATATTCGAGGATAGTAACGCGCGGCAAGGACTTCGAGGAGGTAGACAGCGGGGAAGTGATGGAAAGTGTGATAAACAACCTTTCGAAGCTGATAACAGACAATAATGCTTCAGTTACATATGAAAAGATGCCGGTAATAAAAGCCGACAGGACACAGCTGGCGCGGATATTCCAGAACCTGATATCCAATGCCATAAAGTTCAACAGGAGCAGTGCTCCGGTGATAAATATTAAAAGCAGGCAGACTGAAGATGGCTGGGTATTTTCGGTTGAAGACAATGGAATTGGGATCAGTCAGGAGCAGTATGAAAATATCTTTATGCTCTTCAGAAGGTTATATCCAGAGTACTATCCTGGAACAGGAGCGGGGCTTCCGATAGCAAAAAGGATAATAGACCGTCACGGCGGAAGAATATGGGTAGAATCTGAAGAGGGGAAGGGATCAACATTTCATTTTACAATACCTGAAAATCCGGAAAAGTGAGCGGAAAAGGGAAAGTAAGTAGAAAATAAAATAAGCGGAACTAAAGTTAGTTCCGCTCTGCAATTTATTTATTCTCTGTTACGGTTTACCGAACATCCTGCAGGTCCGCATCCGCCTCCGGCAGCTCCGATCAGAAGAAAGACTCCCAGGAATCCGACCCAGTTGCCGTAAATTATTCCTGCTATGATCATTGCAGCTCCAATTAAGCCCCGGATGATCCTCCCGATTGTCTGTGCATCAAATGTCATTTCATTCCTTTTAAAATAAATATAATCAGCCGTTTAACTTCTTATATGATGATTTAAGATTGAAAAAGATTCAGATACAAAAGTGCAGTTAAAATAAATGGATAATATCTATGCTGCCCCAGTGGGACTGGAGGTATTCGGCGGCGAGTTTTCTGTGGCATTCGTGGGGCTTGTCTTCGCTGCAGAGCAGGCATGAATTATCAAGCAGGTTTCTGATATCCAGCGTCTCGGCTTTTCTTTCTTTCAGAAGCGAGAGGTATTTCTTTTCAAATGTTTTCCTGTCGCCATTATCCTTTTTTATGAAATCCAATATTTCCTGTGTGGGAGCCAGTTCAGGAAGGTAAACATATTCTATTCCGGCAATAGCTTTCAGAAAATATTTAAGGTCGTCTGCCTTTGCAAATCCTGCCAGCTGCGAGGAATTGTTCAGCCTGATGTCTATTAATCTTTTTACTTTATTTTTAATTAAAAGGGAAAAGAATTTTTCAGCATTTTTCTTTGTGAATCCGATTGTAAAAAGTCTGATATTCTTTGAAGCTTTCATATTATTCCTCTTATTTTGAAAGGCTGTTTAAACGGCTCAGGTTTTCAAAATTACTTCATTTATTCTTAAAAGCAAATTTAATTTTCAGAGACATTAGTTATAAAAG
>JBLNEL010000191.1:0-7508 GCA_050262615.1 Bacillota bacterium | reverse complement strand
AGGTGTAAGATCATATAACGAACTAATACAGAGCTTTACTTTCTTTATCCAGTCAACTCCGTGCTGTGATACTATCTTCCCAAAATCCTGAATATCATGTTTCCTCAACTTAAAATTCCAGTCTCCGGTCTTATCATTCTGCAGAACAAGTATATGCCGTAATTCATGTTCAAGAAGAACCATCTTTGTCTCTTTATCCAGAGTATTCCATAATTCTCCTGATACTTCAATAATATAATCAAATCCTGAAAAGAATTTCAGCTCCTTGCCGGTTTTAACACATTTTGCAGCAACAGACTTTGAAATATTAGGCTCAACAGAAACATATTCAATTTTTGCAGGATGTACATCTATCTTTTCAGTACGGATTATTTCCTGCGCCATAAACTTCATTTCATCGTTTAATACAAATTCTCTTTTTACCGGACCTTTGGGTTTTGTAGACTTATAATTATCTAAAAATTCATCAATTCCGTTATTATTGTTGTTTGACACTTCTGCTCCGTTTAAAATTCTATAATTTTTCTGTGTATGGTAAATTCTCGCTTTTTGGGAGGTCAATTTTAGGGAAAAAACTGAATTAAAACAACAATAATATTTATTTTTATTAAGAGGTCTATGTTTTATTCCATATTATCCATTTCATCGGCCTTTTTTTCAATAAATTCCTCGATTCCGCTGCCTGATTTCTTTTCATCTTTATTTTTTCTTTTATGCCCATACCCGGTAGCTTCATTTTCTCCCTCTATATCTTTTTTTTCTGTATCTGGTCTTCTTCCACCCTGATCCTGATCACCTGGATCATTTACGTAATTATTATCTTTTTCCATTTTACTTCTCCTTTATTTCATTTCTTAATAAAATCTATTCACAGATGCTAACTATTTCAAGTTATAATATTTTCGCTGTTTTTTTAGATCCCGGCCCTGATTAATTTCACTTACCTTAACTGTAAAAGCATTTATCCTGTATTTATAAAAGCCAGCTTTTGCGTTCCCCTCTTTCCTTGTTCTCCTGCGCAAAAATAATACTACCAGCCTTGCTGCAGCAATTAATATTGATAAAATCAATAGTATCAGAACAATACCCCTTTTTACTCCTAGACGGTATAAACCGGATTCATAATAAAAACCTATTAACATTTGCCCGATTGAGTTTGTCGAAATGCTCATGTCTCTGAAATCTGAAAACTTTCGTAAGATATTTACATTCCAGTCATTTTTTGCAATGTCTATATCTCTTCTATTATATGAATTCTTATAAACGAATTTTATAAAACAGCTTTCAACTGGCTGAACCTTAACCGAAATGATAATGCTATTATCTGCTGTAATAGTATAATCACATTCTTCTCCGTTAATTGTCACCTCTTTCAAGCTTTTTGGATCATTTTCTTCTTTTGTTAAGATGAACGTTTTTGGAAAATCCTCTTTGTTTTCAAACACTATTTCATTTGAAAAACATTTTACCTCTGTTAAGGAATCGGATATTGATTTCTTCAGGTATACTTTTCTGGAAATTTCACTTAGGTTTGTCCATTTTATCTGGGGCTGCATCCGGTTTATTTTTCTCGCAATTACATTGAACCGGTCCATACCTGTATTAAAAAAATCTTGGTGAGCATATATCAATACAGGGTTCCCTAAGAATAAATCAATTGCAATGTCAGCTGGAATAATATCCTCGGCATTGTATCTTTCAAGGCTGGGGAAATTATCATATATATTGTTTACCGACCTTAGTTTCCAGACAGGATCAACTTTCTCTAAAGAATCAGGCGGAATACTGCTTGCGTTAATGGTTGAAATAAAATTATATTTTTTTAGCAAAATTAAACTGCTGGCTGATACTTCTTCATGTGGGAATACCATAACTTTGTCATATGATATTCCGGTAAGCTCATTAAATTTTTCCATCCTGGCAATTGCCTGCTTTATATTTGTTTCCTGTTCTTTAAACGATATTGGTTTTGCAAAATCACCAAAATCCGGATTATGATCATTGAATTCTCTTGGATCATGGTTGTTCCCGTGTATACAAATTGAAAAATATTCAGAGTTATGTTTTATAAGATCAACTACATCCTTCCTGCTGCGATCAAAATTCCAGGGAATAAAAGCAATTGTAGTATGAAATCCAATCTTTTTCATCTGAGGTAATATCTCTTTAAAAGAAAAGTATCCATAAGGGTCTGTCAGCCAAGGATCGTCGACTGTAAAATTTGCATAATATCCATTTGTAACATAACAGCGGTCGCTGCATGTGCTGCGGAGAAAGAATAGCCATGGCGCATACTGGAAAAAGTTACTGCGGCGATATTTCCAGTTTGAAATTTCGTAAGTCGATATTGCATCTATTCTTGATAAAAAATAGATCTCACTGCTCTCTGTCTTAACTCTTGCAAACACAGAATTAGGCCTTGAAAACCGGCTCGTCCTGATCAGGACTTCACTTTTTGTCCTGTCCAGCTTAAGGTGGTAAAGCTGTGAGACCTTAAATGGAATGAAAAATCCTCCAAGTTGTGCAGTTATTTTATTACTCTTTTCAATTGCAAAATAACCCTTAGCAGGAGGATCCGTGCTCACACATTCGCTGACTGTACCATTTGACCATAGTTCTAGAAGCGATGGATCTGTCTCTGATGTGACATCAGCTATTAAAACCGGAATATTGAATTTAATAGAACCCGATTCATCTAAAAATGTGTTTTGAACTTCATGTATATCTAAAAGATCTGCACTTATTACTATTGCTCCTGCATTTTCAGATCGTATAATGCCGGTAAGTGTGTCTTTATTATAATAATTTTCATCAACTAATATTTTATGCGCTTCAAGCCCATAAAACCGGCATGTTGCATCAAATTGCTCTAACATTAAACGCGAAGAATATTCCGAATAAAATAAAAGAACATCTGACGCACTCAGAAAACCTGAGGATAATATCATAATAAGTGAAATCTTAAGCAGCAACTTTCGTATCATGACGATTCACCAACTCTCAGTCTTTTGACCTAATCGATAATCAATATTTTTCGATTCGTTTTCATTGCAGCCCCCTCTTCCTTAACAACAATCTTGCGGGATATGATAGAATAGGTAGGTTTCTATACTAAAAATACACTTCTACTTACAATAAAAAAGAGAATTAAAGAGTACCTTTTATCAAAAAGCTTCCTGTTCCGGGAATTTATGCTCTATTGATTTTTCCTGTGCTGCTAATCACAATGAGGCAGGCTTAATGGATCTTAATAAACTTTCATAATTAAGGCAGGTAATAGCTAACTGGCAATTTTGAAAAGAGAGTTGATTTTCATATTGAATCTCCAATGGCTCTGAAATTCTAAGGCTCTAAAAGAACTTTTAAATCTTTGAGATCATGAATAATATAATCAGCTTTGGAATAATCTTCCGGCTCCTCCCAGCTTTTTACATCCAACCATGCTGTTTTACAACCTATAAGCTTTGCTGGAATTATATCTTTAAAGTAGGAATCTCCAACTATTAATAACTCTTCAGGTTCAACAGAAAACTTTGAGATCATGTCTTTAAAGATCCTTGTATCGGGCTTCCTGTAACCGGTAACTCCGGAATCAGTAATTACTTCAAAGTAACTATCTAATTTCAATTCTTTTAAAACATAATCAAGGTTTCCATAAAAATTTGAAATAACACCAAGTCTGTAGTTCTCTTTTAATAATCGTAAAAGATCCTTGACTGTCAGCACTACATTTTTTACATCTTTGTAACACATCTCTGAAACCATTTGAACTAAAACACTTTTCTTTATAAAGAAAAATAATTTGTTAAATTCTGAAAGATATTCTGTCTGCAGCCTTATTTGAGTCTTTAATACTTCCAAAAAAGAAGTATTTGAATATATAAAATTCTCTACCTCAGGTTCGGCAAGGCAATAAGCCTTATTATATTCTTCCTTATTAAGTGGAATTCCGACATTCCTGAAAGCATCGTAGAATTTTTCACTCCAGTGAATACCATTGGTATCCAGAGTCCCCCCAAAATCAAATATTATTCCCTTCATAACTGCTCCCCGGATCTTCAGTTAAATTGGAATTAACCAAACCCTTTGTTTTTTTATTATTTATCTGGATAAGAAATATTCCAATTAAAATCCAGAACAACTCCCGCGTACGGTTTACAAGTCCAACAAAAATGCTTATTTCCGGATTAAAATTAAAAGCCTGAAATACTAAGAATAAACTTCCCTCACGGGTTCCCATTTCAAGCGGCATAAAGAAAAAGATATTCAGAAATAAAGATGAGGCTGCATGTATAAAAAATGCCTGACTAAATGAAATATTAATCCCCAGAGCACCTAACACTACAAAGAATTCAACTGATGCAACAAACCTTGAAATATATTCAAGAAATAATGCACTGTAAAATGATCCTTTTCTGCGATTGAATAAGTCTTTAATCTGCCCGTCTATTACAATAATACTGTCCCTGTACTTTTCTATCCTTCTTGAAATGAATTTCAAAAAAGGCACAACCTTTAGTAAATTCAATATGGCTTCAAATATTCCTTTCCTGTGTCTTGAAAAGAAAAAGATAATTAAAAAAAGCACTGCAGCAAAAATCCCTGTTAGCAAAGCAGTAAGTCCTGCAGTTTTGGGCAGCACTATAAAAGATACAGGAATTATACATAACCAGAAAATTAAATGGGCAAGAATATGAACCATCCGGTAAAGAGTTACAGCAGAAATGGCTTTTTCAATCCCGAGAGAATTCCTTAAGGCAGAAACCCGGTAAGGTTCTCCTCCTAAATTTACAAAAGGTGTAATATAATTTATTGCAAATCCGCTTATACCTATACCAAAAACTCTTGCAAAAGAAACCTTTTCCCTGTCCTTTCCAAGTATTATATACCAGGCCAGGGCATTTATTAAATATACAACACCCCATATAGCCGTTATTACCAGAAACCACCAACTTAGCTTTCTTATGTTCAGAATAATATTGGATATTCCGAAATCCCAAATTAAAAAGCCGAGGATAATTAACCCCAGGACAAAAAGCATTGTGTGAGTTTTATTCGACATCAAGTTCTATAGTCTTCTTATGCCTGGCAGATATATAGCATAAATTCAGTAAATTAACTACCTCTAGAGCTTCTAGCAGCATTTCAGATTGCCTTTCTTCCCGCTCAACACAATTAAGAAAATCATTAAACAGTGCTGCATATAATCCAATATAATTTGACTTGTCTGAAAGGTCATCCACTGGAATTTGATATGACGAATTATTTTCATACCTCAGTAAACATTTTCCGTCATAGCTGAGACTCGAGTCAGGACCAATGATCCTTGCTGTGTTTGCCCTTCTGTCAGCAGCCCAGGTGAGATTGATTTCTGCAACAGCTTTTTCAAATTCAAGAATAACAGCGGCAGTATCCTCAACATTATGCCCCTTGTCCTTTAGATTAAAAGTCCTTACAGTAACAGAATTTGGGATCCCCAGCATCCATAATACAAGATACAGATAATGAACTCCTGTATCTGAAAGTATTCCCCCGCCGCTTACTTCCGGGTTAATACGCCAGACATTATTTAAGACCGGTAGCCCCTTGTCAGCTTCTGTACGAAAAACGTTAAATTGAAGATAAAGAGAACCTGATTGTTTCTCTTCCTCAATGAAACCTTTGAAAGTCTGCCACACGGAGGAGTATCTGTATTGATGACAGGGCATAAAAGTAATAGAAGACTTAACAATCAGATCATAAATATTTTCAGCATCTTTAGAAGATGCAACAAAAGGCTTTTCACAAATAATGTGAAAACCCCTTTGGATTGCTTCCTGAAGAGCCTGATAGTGAAAAGCAGGTGGAGTACATATATCCACAAAATCCAGCTCTTCGTTTTCATAAAGCTCTTTTGCAGTTGAATAATACCGGAGCTCAGGATACAGTATTTCTGCCTGGCGAATGCTGGCTTCATTAACATCTGCTGCAGCAACAATTTTTGCTCTGCTTGATATCAACTTAGTGGTAAATGCCGGTAAATGACATTCCTGAGCTATTTTCCCCACCCCGATTATTGCACCTTTAATCAACTTAGTTTTTACTCCCAATGTGATTTACAATTGTTAAGATAAATTTGTTAATATTTTCCTGCCTGTATAAAACTGCAGCAAGCAGTGCATTTAATACAATCAGCTCAAATGCAAAGTATAATGCCGGAATGTTAATTATTATCACAATAAATAATATTATCATTCTGGTATTGGTGGTAAGTATGTTATAGTACTTTATTAAAGGTTTATTAAGTTTTTTATATTGCTCTTTAATGAAATGCGGAATATTATCACCAAATAATTGCTTTGACCTGAAGAATAATTTCTGAAAATTTCCTGAGAGTATCTCCTGTTCAAGAGTGTAATTAAGATAGATCCGCATAAAGAATTTATCTTTAAAATTACGGCTCCAGGATAGCTTGCTGTAACTGCTGCTGATCTCAGAGGACTTGTGTAATTCACCCTTATTAGCAGATACGGCAAAATACAAATAAGCATTCCTGTAATAATCCGCCATCGCACTTTGCATCGAGTGGCTAATTCCAGCTGCTATCGCAACACCGCAAATCCAAACAGGCCCCCCTGCAAGTATGATCCTTAAACATAAATGAATATAAATACTTAAGAAAATTAAATTCCCTGCAAATCCATCCAAAATTCTACCGTTTTTCGACTTATAACCCGTCATCCTTGCAAGCTGCCCATCGGCACTGTCAAATGCTTCTGATATTATCAGAATGATTATCCCGGCAAGGTTTATCAGTAGATTCTGATAAAAGAATAAATGGCCTGCAATCATCCCTAAGACCATACTTGTAATTGTTACCGTGTTAGGAAGTAATCCAAGTTTCTTTGAAACTTTTGCAATTATATAGCCGACAGGCCTGTAAAAATAAACATCAAGAGATTCTTCAACTTCACGGGCTTTATATGTTAATTCTATCTGCGACATTTTTAAATACTTCCTCCATTATATCCATTCCTTCTTCTGCAGTTTCTCTGCTGATAACTAATGGCGGATTAATTCTGATATCAGGATTATAACCCATAATGATAAGACCTTTTTTAAGACATTCCTGAAAGATCATCTGTGTATACTTTTTGTCTAGTTTTTCTTTGCTGTCTTTGCCTTTGATGAGTTCCATCCCTATCATCAGACCTTTTCCACGAACATCGCCGACAAATGGAAACTTTTCCTTAAATGTACTTAATCTCTGCAGCATGAACTCCCCGACAACAGCAGAATTCTCTACAAGTCCTTCTTCCAGAATTATTTCCAGAGTTGCAAGTGCAGCTGTCGAAGCAAAAGGATTACCGCCATAACTTGAGGAACTTCCGCTGGGATTTGCAAATGGCTTTGAAAATATTATCTCATCCCTTGACATAAGACCCGTCATCGGAAAACCGCCGCCGAAACCTTTACCAATTGTCATTATATCAGGAACGACACCATCATGCTGTACACCAAACATTTTA
>JBLNEL010000190.1:0-26232 GCA_050262615.1 Bacillota bacterium | reverse complement strand
CAAGTATAAGTATCTGCGGGTCGTATGCCAGAGCCCTGGCAAATGAAAGCAGCTGCTTTTGTCCTACACTTAATGTAGCCCCCTTTTCTTTTACCTCTTCGTCGTATTTTCCCGGAAGTGTTTCTATAAATCTGTGAGCACCGACACTGCGTGCTGCTTCAATCAATTGTTCCTCTGCTATATCTGGATTATCCAGATTTATATTTGACTTTATTGTGCCGGAGAAAAGAAAAACATCCTGCAGTACAATTGAGATGAATTTCCTAAGATCTTTTTTCCTGAAATTCCTGATATCAATTCCGTCAAGCTTTATTTCACCTTTTTGAATATCATAAAACCGTGTCAGAATATTTATGATGCTTGTCTTTCCGGCGCCTGTTGCTCCGACTATTGCAATTGTCTGTCCCGGAGAAATATTAAATGAAACGTCTTTAAGAACATAATCATTTCCGTTATATGCAAACCATACATTCTTAAATTCAATCTCACCATTTACTTTTTTAAGTTCCTGCGGATTTTCCGGTTCTTTTATCATTGTATCGGTATCGAACAATTTAAATATCCTTTCTGATGAGGCCATAGCTGTCTGAAGTATATTATATTTTTCAGAAAGATCACGTATCGGACGGAAAAACATTTCTGTAAACTGAATGAATGCAAAAAGAACGCCTATTGAAAGTGTTCCGCTAACTATCTCACCGCCGCCATACCAGACTATAAGAGCAACAGCAAGTGAACTTAAAAATTCCACCGAGGGATAAAACACAGCATAGTAAAAAACTGACTTTATGTTAACCTGCTTGTAATCCTCGTTGATGCCAGCAAACTTATGTAATTCTTCTTTTTCTTTACCGAATATCTGAACTACATTCATTCCTGTTACATGCTCCTGCATATATGAATTAAGCCTCGCTAAATGAAATCTGACATCGCGGTATGAATCCCTTACTTTTTTTCTGAATAAAAATGTTCCGTAGATCAATACCGGCAAAACTGAAAGCGTTACAAGCGAAAGCTTCCAATCCATAAAGAACATAAAAACAAATATCCATACAATGATAAATACATCGCTGAAGACCATGACAATTCCCGATGAAAAGAGCTCGTTTAATGACTCAACATCGTTTGTCACCCTTGTTACGATCCTTCCAATCGGAGTTTTATCGAAATACTTTAAGGCAAGCCGTTCTACATGTGCATATAGCTTTATACGGATATCATATATGATCTTCTGCCCCATGTAATTGGTGTAATATGTAAGAAAGTACTGTATAACAGCCTGCAGCAATAATGAACCAATCAAAGCAAGAACTATCATCATCAGCCCGTGATAATCCTTGTTCTTAATGTTATCGTCTATAGCTATTTTTGTCAGCACGGGTCTTAAAGGACCTAATGCTGCAACAACAATGTTAAGTACAATTGCAATAATAACATACTTGCTGTAAGGCTTGACATAACCCATAAGCCTCTTCATCAGCTTGGCATCGTATGCTTTACCTAAGATCTCATCATCTTGTTTGTAATCCTGAGCCATAAAATCTCTGTTATATGTTTAATAAATCAGCTTTAATAATATCAGCTTTAATAATATCAGCTTTAATAATATCAGCTGAGTTCCTCTAATTCCTTTTCCAGCAGCTGCTTGAAATGCAGATCGGCATATATGCCCTGCTTCTGAATGAGTTCTTCGTGCGTGCCTTGTTCGGCAATAACGCCTTTATCTAGTACAAATATCTTGTCCGCATCTTTTACAGTCGATATTCTGTGACTGATTATTATGCTTGTCCTGTCTTTCATGAACTGTTTAAGACGCTTAAGAATCTCTTCTTCAGTATGCGTGTCTACTGCAGAAAATGAGTCATCAAGAATAAGAATATCCGGGTCAATTGCAAGGGCTCGTGCAAGGCATGTCCTTTGCTTTTGACCTCCTGATAACGTTATGCCGCGCTCACCAAGCATTGTCTCGTAACCCTTTGGAAACGAGTCGACATCCTTTTTCAGCTGGGCAATCTCCGAGACCTTTTCGACAAGGTCCATTTTGTTTTCACTTAGACCGTATGTGATATTGTTTGCAAGTGTCTCTGAAAATAAGAATGTCTCCTGCGGGACAATCCCTATGTGTTTTCTGAGCACATTTAACGGAATTTTCTTTATGTTTCTTCCATCTATCAGTACCTCACCCTCAGTTACATCATACAGCCTTGGTATAAGGTTAATGAAAGAAGTCTTGCCCACTCCGGTGTGTCCGATAATTGCCACAGTGCACCCCTGCGGGATCTCAAGGCTTATATCCTTAAGTACATATGGAAGATTCTCTGCATACCTGAAAGAAACATTCTTAAACTCAATCCTGCCTTTTATTTCTTTTATAGAATGGTCTGTCAGTTTACTATCTTCAATCTCGTACTTTTCCTCGAACATTTTATTTAAACGCTTCATGCTGGCAGATGCCTGCTGAATAAGGTTTACCACCCAGCCGACAGCTATCATTGGCCAGATTAAAAGTCCTAGATAAACAACAAAGGCAAGTATATCTCCTAGTCCCATCACACCATTTATTACCTGAATGCCGCCAAACCATATTACTACAATAAGTGAAATACCTATTACCATATAAAGCACAGGCTGGAATAAGGCTTCAATCTTGGCCATATCCATCTTCTTGTCAAAATATTCCTGGCTTAGAACCTTATAGCGGTTAACTTCATTTTCCTCTCTTACGTAAGACTTGACAACCCTGATGCCTGAGAAATTTTCCTGTGCCCGTGTTGTAAGTTCAGAAAACTTCTCCTGAATAAATGTATACTTAACATGAATAAGCCCGCCAAGCCTGTAAACAAGATATGAGAGCAGCGGCAATGGCAGCAATGAATAAACGGTAAGCTTTACATTTAATGAGAACATTATGACCAGTACAAAGATCAGTGTAACTATCGTATCGATTGAATACATTACGGCAGGACCAACGAATGTTCTGACAGCATTCAGATCGTTGGTGGCATGAGCCATAATATCACCTGTTGAATGATTCTGAAAATACCGTAAAGAAAGTTTCTGAATATGTTCCCAGAAATCCTGCCTTAGGTCATACTCGATCTCCCTCGAGGCTACAATTACAGTCTGTCTTTTCAGATACAGGAATATCCCTGAAAAAAGTGATATGGTGGCTATCATGATCCCATAATGCACAAACTTTGAATAGCTGGCACCGTGCTGCATCGAGTTTACTGTATCCTTTAGTATCAAGGGTAAGTATACATTACCCAGATTGGATACCAGTATAAAAAGGATTCCCAGCATGAGCTTTGCTTTATATCGTAAAAAATATTTTTTCAGTGCAAAAAGATTTTTCATTTATCTCTTTATTTTATTCGAATTCAAATATTAAACTACAAAAGTAATATAAAAGTTGCTTTAATTTACTTTTTTATCTTACCGGATTTCATATAAATTTAATAGCAGAGAGCCACAGATGAAACAATTAAGTTTATGCAAATAAAAATACATTGATATATTCTTGCAGAAGCATCTTCAACAGATAACCTCTTTTACTTATTAATAAATCACTGATTCATATAATAAATCACTGATTGCCTTTTTCATTTTAACTTTTTACTTTGCTTTCCGGTATTCTATTCCCTTTAAGTATAATATTTTTTTGAATAGATTAAGGGATAAAAATGAAAACAACGGCTTTCTTAACAATTCTGGTGGTTTTAACTATGCAGACAATCTCATTTACCCAGGAGTCAAAAAAAGCTTTCCTTAACGGAAAGATCTACACACTCGATCAAAATCATCCGGTAGTCCAGGCTGTAGTTGTAAGCGGCAATAAAATTATTTTTACCGGCAGCACTAAGGAAGCTGAAGCTCTGATAGATAAAAATACCAGTGTCACTGATCTTAAAGGCAGACTTATGCTTCCGGGATTTATTGATAATCATGTCCATTTTATGACAGGCGGCTTTTACCTGCTTGGAATTGACTTAAGGCACGCAAAATCAACTCAGGAATTTAAGAATATACTGCAGGAATATGTAAAATCCCATAGTGGCAAATGGATTACTGGCGGCGACTGGGACCATGAGGCCTGGGAAATAAAAGACCTGCCGGTTAAAGAATGGATAGACAGCTTTACTCCTAATACACCTGTTTTTGTTAACCGCTTTGACGGACATATGGCTCTTGCCAACTCCTATGCTCTTAAACTTGCAGGTATTACTAAGGATACACCTGACCCGGATGGCGGAAAAATTGTTAAAGACCCTAAGACTGGAGAGCCTACAGGAATGCTTAAAGATAATGCTATGAGCCTTGTCTACAGGGTTATACCCGATCCGGCAGAAAATGAATACAACGAGGCACTTACAGCTGCACTGAATGAAGCTAAAAAGAACGGGTTTACTTCTGTACAGGATATTACCTATGCAAACGACCTTAAAACATATCAGAGGTTTGAAAGGGAAGGGAAGCTTACCTGCAGGATTGATACCAGGCTGCCAATTTCACAGTGCGAAAACCTTATAAATATGGGAATTCAGAATAACCTTGGTAGCAATAAACTTAAGATCGGCGCCCTTAAAGCCTTTGCAGATGGTTCACTTGGCTCTAGTACAGCACTTTTCTTTGAACCTTATGCACAGGATAGTACAACAAGCGGCCTGGCGATGGATATTCTGACTGACGGAAGACTTAAAAAATGGTCGCTTGAGGCTGATAAGGCTAAACTTCAGCTCTCAATTCATGCTATTGGAGATAAGGCAAATAGTATGATTCTTGATGTTTTTGAAGAAGTTGTAAAAGAAAACCCTGAATGGGACAGGCGTTTCAGGATCGAGCATGCACAGCATGTAAGACCAGAGGATGTAAAAAGATTTGCACGCCTTAGCGTTATTGCTTCATGTCAGCCCTACCATGCAGTTGATGACGGCGTTTGGGCAGAAAAAAGAATTGGGAAAAACAGACTTAAAGATACCTACCCCTTCCGCTCATTTTTAGATTCGGGTGTAAAGCTTTGCTTCGGAAGCGACTGGAGTGTTGCTCCGCTTAATGCTGTTTATGGCATCTATGCAGCCGTTACACGCAGGACGCTGGATGAAAAGAATCCTGATGGCTGGATCCCTGAACAGAAGATCTCAGTCGAAGATGCCGTTAAATGCTATACTATAAATAATGCTTATGCTTCATTTGAGGAAAATATTAAAGGAAGTATTGAACCTGGTAAACTGGCCGATTTTGTTGTCTTAAATGAGGATATTTTTTCTATAGCTCCTGAAAAAATACGCGATGTAAGGGTAGATATGACAATTTTTGACGGCGAGATAATCTATTCACGTCAATAAAATTACATAAATAAAATTTTGCCTATAAAGTTACGCAAATAAGGTTATTCATTGTTTATTAGTGACACGGTAAAAATAGCTGTTGGTCTGTGTAAAATAGCTTGCCGTGTCACTTTTTTATTACTAAAACCTTGCTGTGGCATCATAATCTATTACAACGTCATCACTCATTGGAAATCCCACGCAGGTAAGGCAGTAACCTTCTTTTATTTCCCAGTCCTCTAAGGCTGTCTGCTCAACAAGATTGATCTTTCCTGAAATAAGCCTTGCCCGGCAGCTGCTGCATTGCCCTACCTGACATGAATTAGGAAGCTGAAGCCCCTGTTTTAATGCCGATTCTAAAATACTGTCATATGGTTTTACTGTAATTACATGCTCTTTCCCTTCAAAAATAATTGTTACTTTTCTGGTTTTTATTTCTGCCTCATCGACAAAAGCATCCTGGGCAATTGTGATCTTGTAATATTCTGTGTGGATCCTTGGGGCATTTACACCTATGTCACGTAATCCGTTTATTACACCTGCTATCATGCCCTCGGGTCCACAAATATAAAAATGGGTGTTTTCTGTAAACCCGTCTGTGTTAAGCCGCTCTTTGAAAGATTCCCTGGTTATCCTCCCCCGGACAATGCAGGAAAACTGATCTTTTGTCGAAGCAGGTTCTGAAGGCTGGGTGAGAAAATGAACGACTTTTAGCCTTTTATTGTAAAGCTTCTGCAAATCTTCAAGATTCTGCCTGAAAATTATGCTCTCCTCATTCCTGTTGCCGTAATAAAGCGTTACCTGGCTTCTTTCTTCAATATAAAGTGTTGTCTTTAGAATTGACATCAGAGGTGTAATGCCGCTTCCGGCGCCTATTAAGACAAGCTCGCTTTTATTCCCGGCAGAAGGATCAATCGTAAACTCGCCAACAGGCGGATATGATCTTAATACATCCCCTTCATGCAGGTTCTCTATAATAAAATCTGATGAATGTCCTTCGGCTGTCTTTTTGACTGTAATTCCAATTACCGGCAGCTCAAAAGGTGCTGTACAGATTGAATAGTTCTTCCTGACTTCCTCTCCATTTATCAGCAGGGGAAAGGTAAGGAACTGCCCGGGTAAAAAACTTATATTCTTTCCATTTACCTCTTTAAATAAAAATGTCTTTGAATCCGGTGTCTCCCGGATTATTTTATGCACCTGAAGGGCTAAAAAATTTTCGTAGTTCTGATCATTTATGACAGATCCGTTTTTATCAAATCTGCTCTGCGGGTTTTCCATATATCTTTCTTTTCTTAATTACCTTTCATCAAAGTTTCTGAGGAATAATAAATCACTGGCTAATATTAGCCCTCAGCTTATTTATAAAAACAAGCCTGGAAATACTAAAGTTCGAAATTGATGAAATTATTGGACTGGTCAAATTATTTATGGATATCTCTGGAGAAATGATTAAAATACTATTAAGAGTTTCAAAAAGCAGGAAATTCTTAGTAAATAGCGAAAAGGAAATATATTCGGAAAGCAGCGGAATCCTTTAAAATAGAACTGCCGTGGAAGAGGGCACAACCACGGCAGATAGTTTGTCATTTAAAGGAGGGATGAGAAACTATGTTTATTCTTCTACTGCTTCACAGCAGTGCCTAATAAATTACAAAGCATGTGCCAAAGCTCACAAGGCTTTAACTAAGGCTACTTAGATACATTTTAGGTCACTGAAATTTCTCCACTTTGAAAATCACTGAGCCTTTATTCTTGAAGATAGGAATGTAGATGATGATTTAATGGCCTTTGTTGTTTAATATTTCAACTTTTCTTTTTCGGCTTGATATATCCGCTGAATCATTCTAAATTTGTGTGGTTCGATTTGTACTATTGTTATGTCAAATTTTTTAACTAAAGTTAAATTTTTTTATAGAATTTGGTGTTTAATTTAAAGAGTTATTTGTAAGAAGAGGGGGTTAGTACCTATCATGTTTAATATCGAAACTGAAGTAAATCTGGAAGAAGAGATTCTTAGGCTCAAAAAAGAGCTGAATGCAGTGATTCTTGCCCATTATTATCAGGAATCGGAAATTCAGGATTTGGCAGATTATATTGGTGATAGTCTGGAGTTGGCACGCAGAGCTAAGGAAACCAAAGCGGATGTAATTGTTTTTGCCGGAGTGCATTTTATGGCTGAAACTGCGAAAATATTAAATCCGGATAAGCTTGTACTGCTTCCTGACCTTGAAGCCGGCTGTTCACTGGCCGACAGCTGCCCGGCAGATCTTTTCAGATCATTCAGACAAAAGCATCCGGAGCACATTGCAATTACATACATTAACTGTTCAGCTGAGGTCAAGGCTCTTAGCGATATTATTTGTACATCAAGTAACGCCGAGAAAATAATAGGCCAGATACCGGCAGATAAACCAATCCTGTTCTCGCCTGACAGGAACCTGGGGCGTTATCTGATAAAGAAAACAGGACGCGATATGCTGCTCTGGCAGGGGGCATGCATTGTACATGAGACATTCAGTGAAAGAAAGATACTGCAGTTAAAGGTCCAGAATCCTGAGGCAAAGATAATCGCTCATCCTGAATGCGAGGAAACTCTTTTACGCCATGCTGACTTTATAGGGTCAACCAGCAAATTGCTTAAATATGTGCAGGAAGACCAGGCAAAGACATTTATTGTTGCTACTGAGACTGGTATTATTCATCAAATGGAAAAATCGGCCCCTGAAAAAAAATATATTCCGGCTCCGCCTGATAACTCGTGTTCATGCAATAACTGTCCGCATATGAAGCGCAATACAATGGAAAAACTTTATCTATGCATGAAAAATAAGTCTCCGCAGATCAATATGGAGGAATCCTTAAGGTTAAGAGCCTTAAAGCCGATTGAAAGAATGCTTGAGATGAGCTAAAAACTTGATGATTGACTTATAAATTAAATTATCTCTTAATTAAATTAAAGATTGATTTGAAATAAAAAGCCGTAGATTGAAAAATCAAACTACGGCTTTTTTTATTTTACAGCTTTTTTATTTTACAGCTTTTTATTTTAATACTTTATATTTTATTTTTTTTAACTGCTTTTACTTAAAATTATCTTAAATGTCGTTCCTTCAGAACTTGAATTCTTTACAAATATCTTACCGCTATGGTAAACTTCGATTATCCTTTTAGTAAGACTGAGTCCTAATCCCCATCCCCGGCGTTTTGTGCTGTACCCGGGGCGGAATATGTCTTTTTTGCGTTTCATATCTATCCCTTTTCCGGTATCACGCACTTCTATTTCAACGTTTTTATGGTGCCCGGATACAAAGAATGTTATGCTCCCTTTTTTACTCTCGATTGCATCTAGTGCATTTTTAATGAGATTTTCCAATACCCAGCCGAAAAGCTCCGGGTTTAATTTTGCACAGAGACTTTCATTGCCTTCGACTTTCAGACTTACATTCTTTCCTATCTGCGGGAGCCTGCGTTCAAAATATTTCAGAGTTTTTTCTATCTCTTCAAATACATTGGCGTTTTTAAGCTCGGGGTGTGAACCAATCTTTGAGAATCTTTGTGTTATCTTATTTAATCTGGCAAGATCGTTATCTATTTCTTCTGAAATATCGAGTACCTTGTCAGGATCCTTATGGCTGAGCTTCAGTATCTCAGACCATCCCATAAGGCTTGAGATAGGAGTCCCAAGCTGATGGGCTGTCTCTTTTGACATTCCCACCCAGATGCTGCTTTGTTCATTTTTCTTAATGTAGCTGAAAATAATATAGCCAATTAATATAAATGCAGCTGCAAAGGCTATCTGGTAAAAAGGATAGTTCCTAAGCTGCTTTATTAGATCGGAGTCACCGTAGTGTATCTTTCCAAATACAATTGTGTCATTGTATGTAATGGCTATCGGCGCATTTATGGCATCCATTTCTTTTATTTTCTCTTTAACATAAGCCAATTGTTTCTGAGGGCTTAAACTTGAGTCGATCTTGAAATTTCTGAATGAATCCTGACTTTTTAAGTTAATTGAGTCGTTTTCTCCGGTTGTGAGTATAAGCGGAAAATCAATTGGTTTTATCATATTTTCAAAAATGAACGTCAGGTTCGACACATCGTTTGAATTTCCTACGTATTCAAGGCTTTTTGCATATAATTCTGCGTTTTTCTTTTCTCTTTGCTGCAGCTTTTCAACCAGCCCCCGGGTATAATACAAAGTTCCGGCTGCAATTATAAAGGCAAAGATCAGCAATATTATTTTAAGGTTTCTTGTAGCCGGGCCACCAGTCATTTTCATTGAGCATATTCCTCATAAAATGAATTAATTGCATCGAAGACAGACCGGGCAATTTTTTTCTGAAAGTCTTCTGTCTTCAGCAGTCTTTCCTGCTCAGGCACAATCATAAATGCCGGTTCAACAAGTATAGAGACTGCCTCAGGTATGCGGCACATATAAAGGTTATCCCAGTAGAGTCCAAAATCCTTTAATTTTAGATTGTTTAACAGATTTTCGTGGACCATTTTAGCCAAAGGCAGCGCCTGAGGGTAGTAATAATAAACAGAACTTCCATTATGTTCAATTGGATTAACTCCCCCTGGTACAGCATTGTTATGCATGCTTACTGAAATCTCAGGATTAAATGAATTAACAACTGCTTTCCTGTCTCTTAACTGAAGATCCTTATCCCTTTCATGCGTAAGGTAGACCGTTGCGCCGGATGATTCGAGCATTTGCTTTAGCTTTAATGATATCTCAAAATTAACATCTTTTTCTTTTGTTCCTCTGGGACCAACAGCACCATAGTCTGAAGTATGCCCCGGATCAATTGAAATTACTCTGCCTTTTAACTGATTGCTCCAGAACAAAAATCTGCTGTTTCTTTTTGACGGCTTATTTATTGAGAGTTTAAGCACATTGCCTTCATAGCTGGTGCTGTAGCCCCAATGGGTCTTCTGATTTAACTGAATTTCAAGCTTAAGGACTCCATCTTTTGGCTGAGAGTGCCTGATCTCCTTTATAAGATCACTTTTTTTGTCATAAAATACCCAGTCGATATCAGAAACCGCATTATAGACTAAAAGTTCAATTTTCGTAGGATCATCAGTCTGATTTACCAAAAACGGCAGCTTTTTATCAAATGCAAGTTCAACTGAAACTGTTTTGCCATTATCCTTTGTGCGGATTATTCTTGTGCTGCTCTGCGGAACAGGAGTCCCAAAAGGCAGCATCTCGACCGAGGAAGATGAAATATAGACAGATTCATCCTTTGAAAGTCTGGTCTTAAGCCAACCGCTCGATTGCCCGATTATTTCAAGTTCAACACCTTCTGGTAAAAATACTTTATAGCCGCCTCCAGGAGAGGTTCTGCCTACTACGAGGTTAGGATCATATTTTATTTTGGCTATACGGTGTGATAGCCCATTAAGTGTACTTATCCGTCCGGGCAGTCTGTATGTAAATGTGCCGAGCTTCGGGTGGGTCAGAGTTGCTGTCAGCCAGGCGTTTTTAAGAGGCTGATTTAAGATAATTGAAGCTCTGTAAATTCCTCTTATCGTATCGCCTTTGCTGCTTAGTCCTGAACCAAAGACAGCCTCTCCCCAGTAAAATGAATTTACAAAGTAACCTTCATTAAGGGCAACGCTGTCTGAAGTTCCTTCAACTTTAACATAACCCCGGCAGCCAGGCGTTGCCTTAAATTCAACCTTAACTGCTTCGCCCAGCTCAACTGTTGTGAAATCAATTGGTTCAGTTTCCCACGCTTTGTCAATTGCAATGCTGTCGGTAGAGGAAGTCCTTACAGGCAATTTTACACTATAGGTTTTCTCTATCTTACTGGTCCTGTTTCCATTGGAAAGATTAAAAATGAATTTACCTGTCGTAAAGCCGCTGTCAGATTTCTCAGATGAAAGCTCAATTGGAGTGTGGCATATAAATGTCCCATCGATATCCACAATGGCATCGTTGCCATTTACATTAAGCTTTGTGTCTGAAGGCGTAAGCGTGCCTAAAATAGTAACACCTGTACCGCTTAATTCAATTACTTCTTTCGCCCTGGGTGAAATGATTTTAAGTTGTGGTTGATCCTGAGCCGTGAGATTTTCGAAAAATGAAACTGCAAAGATAAGTAAAAAGTAAATAGAGGATCTCATAAGTCAAATATTCCTTTTGAATCCCAAAAATTGTGAAGGAGTATTATTTAATTCTTCAGATCTAGTAATAATTTTTAATAAGAGCGGAACTTAGTTCCGCCCTTTATAATTAGAAGAGTTTATGAAATGTGCATTCAAAATATCTATTTTAGAGAACAATTGTCTCGGAGCGCTTTGGCCCTACAGAGATTATGCTTATATCAAAGCCGCAGAAATCTGTCATGAATTTCAGGTAATCTTTTGTCTCTTCCGGCAGTTCATCGTATGATCTGGCCTTTGAGATATCTTTTTTCCAGCCCGGAAGAGTTTCATAGACAGGTTTAATTGACTCGAGCTGTGTAACATCATTCGGGAATGCTTTAAGCTGCTTGCCGTCGATTTCATAGCCGGTGCAGACCTTGATTTCATCAAAATCGCTTAGGACATCAAGCTTTGTAATAGCAACGGTATCAATACCGTTGATCATAGCTGAATATCTCATTAAGAAAGCATCGAACCATCCGCACCTTCTGGGTCTTCCTGTAGTTGCCCCGAACTCTGCGCCAATTTCCCTTAACTTATTACCAGTCTCATCAAGTAATTCAGTCGGAAATGGTCCGTTGCCGACTCTGGTGGTATAAGCCTTAACTATTCCTATTACGCTGTCGACTTTAGTTGGTGCAATACCTGTACCTGTACAGGCACCGCCTGAAGTGGGACTTGATGAGGTGACATATGGGTAGGTCCCATGATCTATATCCAGCAGGGCTCCCTGAGCTCCTTCAAGCAAGACAGACTTTCCTTCTGTAATGGCATGATTAAGGTAAACAGGAGTATCCTTTATGTATTTATCAATTCTTTTATCAAATTCTGTATATTCCTTAATGATCTCTTCAACATCAAGCTCTTTATGCTCGTAGACTTTTTTTAAGAGATTGTTCTTTTCAGTCAGGTTTTCCCTGATCTTATTTTCAAGTCGCTGACGGTCCAGAAGATCTACTATTCTTATACCCTTACGGGCATATTTATCGATATAGCACGGTCCGATGCCCCTTCCTGTAGTTCCGATCTTATTCTGTCCGCTTTCACTTATTGAATCAAGGAGCTTATGGTAGGGCATTATAAGGTGTGCATTATGACTGATAAAAAGCCTGCCGTCAATTTTAATATTATTTTTTTCGAGGATTTCAATTTCATCTAAAAGTGCCTTTGGATCAATTACAACACCGTTTCCAATAACACAAATAACACCTTCTCTTAGAATGCCAGACGGAATAAGATGCAGAACATATTTTTTATCCCCTATTTCAACTGTATGTCCCGCGTTTGCTCCTCCCTGGTATCTGGCAACAATATCATATCTTTCGCTCAGGATATCAACAATTTTGCCTTTACCTTCATCGCCCCATTGGCTGCCAACAAGAACTGAAACACTCATTTTAAGACTCCCGAATATCTAAACAATAATTGCTTTATAAATAATAATATTTGAATAAAAAAAGATTTAATAAAAATAAAATGTGAATAAAATAAAAAACTCCGAATAACCTTATCCGGAGTCCAAAAGTAAGAAACTTAAATTTAAATTTCCTCTGTGCAGAAAACAAGCTTAAAAGCAATGCTTGTTTTTTTTCTGCCTGATTAAGCTGAAAGCTGTCTTATGTTAAAAACAAAATTAAGCTAAATCGTAGCTTTTAACGGCTTCGTCAACAGAGTCATAATTTTCAAAAATTGTAACCAGCTTGGTTATCATAAGCAGGCTATGAATCTTCTCTGTTGCGTTAGCAAGTTTAAGGTTACCGCCCCCATTTTTCATGGTTGTGAAAGCACTTATCAACATGCCAAGTCCGGAGCTATTCATGAATTTAACCTCTGCAAGGTCAATTACTACATGAAGCTTCTTTTCGTCGATAAGTTTATGCAAAAGGTCGCTTAGTTCCTGAGCTTCCGGTCCGCCCATAATGTTACCCTTAAGCTCAATTACCACTGCTCCGTATTTTTCTGTGGTTTTAATTTTCATGGATGCTCCTTTTATTTAATGTGATAAATTTACTTACATAAGCCATTTTTTGCAAGCAGATTAAAAGAATTTATTATTATTTTTATATATTTCATATTATTTTTCCCCAAGATAGTAAAAAAAATACTACGGGAAAACTTTTTCCTTGTTTATTGTTCGATAACTGCTGTTTTTAATCTATGTTTGCAACACTTACCCCTTATTTGCAGAGTAAGAGTCAGCAGTTTCTTTTTAAGTGCCATGCTATTACGTGTATAGTGTAGAATCTAATTTAAATAGTAGAATCTAAATAAAATGTACACAGGGAACCACAGTAAATCAATTTCGTCTAATAAA
Source organism: Bacillota bacterium (assembly GCA_050262615.1). Classification (GTDB taxonomy): domain Bacteria; phylum Bacteroidota; class Ignavibacteria; order Ignavibacteriales; family SURF-24; genus JAUZPB01. The sequence goes on along the minus strand of JBLNEL010000190.1, from coordinate 12,435 downwards.
ATAGATCTAATATGAGCGATTTGGATGCAAATTACCAACAGGCATTAAATCAGGATGATGATTTTGCTTTAATTAAGAGATTTATCGAGGGCGATGAATCAACCTTCAGAGACCTCGTTCTCAAGCATAAAGATAAAGTCAGAAATCTTGTTTACCTTACTGTAGGTAATCGCGAAATGATAGACGATATTTCTCAGGATGTATTTATAAGCGTTTTTAATAAACTTAAATACTTCCGTTTTGAGTCGCAGTTTACTACCTGGCTCTACAGAATTACAGTAAACAAATGTAAAGATCATCTCAGGAAGGTTAAAATAAGGAGCATTTTTATACCGATCAAAGAGTCCGAGGACGAATATGGCGGTTCTAAAATGAGCTCTGAATACGTTGATACTACTGAGATTGTTCAGCAGGCAATTGCTAAACTTCCTGAGAAACTCAGAGTGCCGCTTATTATGCGTGAGGTCGATGGTCTTAGCTATAAGGAAATAGCCGACCAGCTTGAATGCGAGGTTGGCACTGTTAAATCCAGAATATTCAGAGCAAGGGAGAGCTTAAAATACCTGCTCCAGCCTTTTGAAAAAGATTTGATGACATAATGTAAATAAATCTTTTTATGCCTGTAAAATCTCTCTCTCGCTCTTATCTTCTACTGTCCGGATTTTAGTAAGTGAAGTTATAGGTTTTTGAAATTAAAGGAAAGATGATTTTATGGCAGGACAAAAGGTTTCAAGATCCTCCTTTTTTAACAAAAGATGGGGCTTCCCATTAGGACTGACCCTGCTTACAATAGGTCTGATTTTTGTCTACAGGAATCAGGGACTTCAGTCCTTTGTAGAGCAGCAGGGACAGAATCTGGCAGACTTTTATGCGGCAAACCTGGAACCATTGTTCTCAAGAGGCCAGCTTACAAAAGAAGACGTATTTAACTTCGCTTTCTACAAAGAACTTCCGGTTGATAAAGATAATAGCCAGGTGCTTCAGTTTGGCAGCGACAGCAGCGGCAAGGAGTACTTCGAATTCCGAAAGGCTGCATACAATCCGCGTACAGATAATTTAGAACAATTTTCGGGACTTCTGGAATTAAATGGAAAACAGAGACAAAAGCTCGATAGTGTGCTGAATTTCTACAAAGAAAAGATTCAGGCTCAGATACTTGTAAACGATAAAAATACAATGGCTATAAATTCAAATCTCTGGAACCTGAATAAAGCATTAATGGCTGACCTGCTTTTGTTCGCTTCAAAGGCTAACAGCATAAAATTCAAAAAAGTATTGCCAGGGGAATATTATGCTGTTGATGAACCTGCAATGCAGCAGATGATCTCAGAGGCAAACTCAGGCAATAAGAACAAATATATCTTTGTACATTCTGACACAATCTTTACAAAAGAATTTAATTACGATTTTGATAATACCTCTTTTGCAAATTCTGAGAATAAAAGACAGCCTGCTTCGGCTAAACCATCTTCTCCTCAGGCTTCGGCAGTTCAGCTGCAGAAAACAAATTCGGATGATAATAAGGAGCTGAAACTAAAAATTAAGTTCAACAATGACCTGATCCGGGCCTACAGCAGAAACTACTTCGATGATAAGAGACGCTTTCAGGTTAAGGTCGATTCCAATTCTTTGCGCGTAAAAGTGCCTGAGCTCTCTGAAAAAGATATACCTGATTGGGAAAAGATAAATAAAGAGGTTGAAAAAGCAGCAAGACAGATAAGAGAGATGTCTTTGAAATTCAAAACCCCGGTTCCGCCTGTTCCGGAACATTTTAACCGGAAAAAAGGTGTAATACCTCCGAAACCGGGTGCTGATGATGGTCAGGAGTTTGAGCTTAATATTGATTTGCCTGACGTAGATTCTATAGTTCATGCGGCAATCGAAGGTTCCTTAGATGCAATTGGTAAGATTAATATTGATTCGGTAAAAAATGAAGATGGTTCAAAAAGAAAACTTACTAAAGAGGAAAAAGAAGAGATTAAAAAAGAGATGCAGAAGGTAAAAGAAGAGATGAAGAAGCTGAAGAAATTCAAAAATAAAGATAATAACTGAAAATTAAACGGTATTCCGTTCAAATAAAAACCCCCGGGAAGTATGAAATTAAAATATTTTTCTTTAGACAGCAGCCGGAAACTGGAAAATGCAATTACATTTTCAGTTATTCTGTTCCTCTTTAAACTGGTTTTTCCGGAAAGCATGGGCTTTACTCCGGCAATGGTAATATTTAGTGAAATTCTGGTTCTGCTGACTTTCTATTTCGTTGCATTATATATAGATGAGTTTATTAAGGAGAAGAAATACTCTCCGCTTTCACTTGTACTGAATGCCGGGATCCTTAATGCTGTAATCTTTTTTGTATTGTCTGTTGTAGCTGCTGTTTTTTCAGAACTGTTCAGCGAGTCTAATTATTCAAATTTTTTATTTTCAATTACTTCTACTTTCTATTCGCTTATATTCATTGCAGCTCTGGCATATATGTTTACTGTCTTTAAGACACTCTTTTACTTAAAGCAGAGACGTGAGAATAGCCTCTATTTTAATTCAATGCTGTTTTTCCTCTTTATAACTTCACTATCTGCAACATTGAATTTCTTGACTCCGGCACACGACTATATGAATAAGGCATTTATGACTGTAAGCGTAATGCTTATTACACTAAATTCAATAAGGATATCGTGGATAGCTTTTCTTACAAAAAAGGAAAAAATAAACCTTCTGATAATTTCTATCGTACTTTCAATCCTGTTCGGCGTAAACATTGGTTTTAGTTTTCATCCAAGTCTTACAAATAAACTCTTAAGAGGTTTTTCTCCATCACTGCATCAGTTCCTTGAAATGATGATGATATACGGATCGATATTCTTCGGCATCGTTTTCTTTACTACGTTGTTCCACCTGCCCACAGCTGAGGCATTTGACCGCAAGGCAAGAGAGGTATCTTCCTTAATGGATCTGAGCAAGCTTATTACACAAGTCTTTGATTTTAAGGAATTAGCTGATACTGTGACAGATATTACAATACAGGTATGTAAATCAGATTCAGCCTGGCTTGTCTCAAATAGCGGAGGTGAACTGACCCTTAGCGCAGTAAAGAATATCGGCTATGTAGAGGCTGATAAATTAACTTCGGCGCTTTCCGAGAAGTTTCAGATTCAGAATATCAGTGCTGTAAAAACAATCTCATTAAAACCTTTTAACCTGAATGGTGATGGAAAGTTTCACGGCACAGACTTCCGTTCTTTTGCTGTCTCCCCATTAAAGGTTCATAATGAAATTAATGGTTATTTAATAGCCGCGCGCAGAAATGAAGATGCTTTTGATGATGACGATCAGAAAGCAATAGGTGCATTTGCCGATTACGCTGCAATTGCAATAGAAAACGCAAAGCTTCTTGAGGAGTCGCTCGAAAAAGAAAGGCTTGAAAAGGAGTTCGATGTAGCCAGAGAGATACAATATAAGATCCTTCCTCACGGAACCCCGCAGATAAAGGGCCTTGAGGTTTCAGCCTTGTTTATTCCGGCCTTTGAGGTGGGCGGTGATTATTATGATTTCTTCAGACTCGAGGAAAACATATTAGGATTTGTAATTGCTGATGTTTCAGGCAAAGGAATATCGGCTGCATTTATTATGGCCGAAGTTAAAGGCATCTTTGAATCCCTTGCTAAACTGGTCCTAAGTCCAAAAGAAGTGCTTATTAAAGCAAATGAAATATTAAAGGGATCGCTCGATAAAAAAAGTTTTGTAACTGTAATTTATGGAATAATAGACACAAAGAATGAGATAATGTATGCCTCGAGAGCCGGGCATTCGCCTTTGCTTCTTTTACGCGAAGGCAAGGTCGAGCAGTTAAAGCCCTCAGGAATGGGCTTGGGGCTGGATTTCTCGGCAAATTTTGCAAATTCTCTGGATGAAATAAAGATTAAATTAAAAGAAAATGATATATTGGTGTTGTTCACTGACGGAATTCCTGAATCTAAAAATTCTGAGCTCGAAGATTTCGGGTATGAAAACTTTGAAAAAGTTATACTCAGAAACTGTGAAGCAGATATAAATGAACTGTCAAATCAGATTATGAAAGAAGTAACAACATATTCACAGGGAAGTCCGCAGCATGATGATATTACATTAGTTATTTTTAAGTGGTCAAAAGAAAAAATTAATAAATCGGGAGAGGTTTAATGGTCGATTTTAATGTGGAGACGCGTGAAGACAGCCAGGTAAATGTTATTGATTTACGAGGGTATCTTGATGCGCATACTGCTCCGGAACTTGAAAATGTCTTTACAAGACTCATTGAGGATAAAAGGTTCAAGGTAGTTGTAAACTTTGAAAATCTTGCCTATATCAGCAGTGCAGGGCTGGGGGTTTTTATGGCATATGTCGAGACGATGAGGGAGAACAATGGAGATATAAAGTTTACCAACATGAGCCCAAAGGTATATAATATTTTTGACCTTCTTGGGTTTCCTTTATTATATGAGTTTTACAAGGATGAAAAAGAAGCCATTAAAAAGTTCAACGAGAAGAGTTAAATTTGAATACTGCAAATAAATTATTTGATAAAGAATTGGTTGTCAAAAGCACAACCGATAATCTGGCAATAATCCGGGATTTTACCAAGGCTGCTGCCAGAACATGCGGCTTTACTGAGGAAACCACTGACAAAATTGCCCTTGCAGTAGATGAAGCATGTACTAATGTAATAAAACATGCATATAAGAATTCTCCCGAAGGCGATATAATTGTTAATATAAGTGTTTCTAATAATAAAATGACCGTGGCAATTACTGACTTTGGTAGTAATTTCGACCCAACTGCCGTTCCCGAACCAGATATAAGAAAATATTACCGCCAGCATAAAGTAGGTGGACTGGGAATTTATCTGATGAAAAAGCTGATGGATGAAGTTAACTTTAATTCAGTTGCCGGAAACAGAAATCAGGTCGTACTGGTTAAGTATTTATAAGCCGCTAAACATTTTTTTTACAAAGTGAATTTTTGAAAGAAATGATAACATGAATACAGTAGATACTTTCGGGGCTCAAAGAAATTTATCGGCCCTGGTAGACTTTAGTAATTTTATTAATTCCAGCCTGGAACTTAAGTTCATTCTGAATAACCTGCTTTTGACCTGCTTTGGCAAATTTCATACGACAAAAGGTTTTGTAGTGCTTGCTGATACTGATAACTTCATGAGAGTAAAGGCAAACAAGGGCGTTCCAGAACAAATCCTCCAGCAATTTCCAAAAGTAAATATTAGCGGCAACCAATATAATCGCCAGTTGATTGAAACTTTCTGCTCAGAGTATAGATTCCCTTTTTGCCAGGATATTGTCTCGGCTCAGGGATTAAGAGGTGTTATTTTCTTAGGCGAAAGACTTAATAAGACAGATTACACGCAGGAAGATAATGATTTCTTAAATACATTGATAAATATCGCTGCAACAGCAATTGAAAACTCAATAATTGTTGAAAAACTAAAAGAGGCCAACCGCAGTCTGGATTCGAAGGTCGCGATGCTAAGTTCGCTTTTTGAACTGAGCAAGGAATTCAGCGGCGTGCTCGAAACCTCAAGGGTTGGAAAACTTCTTGTCTATTCTGTCATTGGACAGCTCCTTGTTTCAAGCTATGCGGTAGTCTTGTGCGGACAAACTGGTATTGAGATAATAGAATCAAAGATACAAAAGAAACTTCTGCAGGAGGCACTTAAGAAATGCAATGCTTCAAAAATATCAACTCCGTTATATAAAGATGACCTTTCAAGTGAGTACGAAGCTTTAGTCCAGCTTGGTGTCGAACTGATAATCCCGATGCAGATCCAGGGGGAGACAAAGGGACTTATACTTTTAGGCAAACGCTTTAATAACCTTGGATTTACAGAGTCTGATATAGAGTTTATTTATGCCACCGGCAGCCTGGCTATTATCTCAATTGAAAATGCAAAGCTTTTTAAGGAAGCCCTTGAAAAACAAAAAATGGAAGAGGACCTTGAAATTGCACGCGGAATACAGAAAAACCTCCTGCCGCAGCGTATTCCAAAAATGAAGCATTTCGATATTTCGGCAGTAAATGTTTCATCAAAACAGGTTGGCGGTGATTATTATGACCTGGTAAAGTTTGCAAATAATTCATGCCTGTTTGCAATAGGTGACGTCTCAGGCAAAGGTGTGCCGGCTGCGCTTCTTATGGCAAACCTGCAAGCCTTCTTAAAGAGCATCTGCCGGCAGGGAATGGAACTCGATCAGGCAACTAATGTAATAAATGACCTTGTTTCGGAAAATACCGCTATGGGTAATTTTATTACTTTCTTCTGGGGAGTAATAAATGATGAGACAAAAATGCTTACTTATGTTAATGCCGGACATAATCCTCCTTTACTGATACGTGAAGGGAAGATACAAAAGCTTACAAAAGGTGGAATGATACTCGGAGTAATGAAAACAATTGTTCCGTATATTTCACAAAATATTCAGCTGCAGACAGATGATGTCATTATCCTGTTTACAGATGGTGTTACTGAAGCAATGAATAAGCAGATGGAAGAATTTTCAGATGAGAGGCTTGAGGAAATAGTAATTGAATCAGCCGGCAAATCTGCTGGTGATATATTATTCCACATTAAAGCTGAGGTTGAAAGGTTTGCCGACGGTGCTAATCAGTCAGATGATATCACACTTTTAATAATTAAGGTGAAATAGTGTCAGCATATATATCAGGTATAAAGACATTTACGGCCAAGTACAGGCAAAAGATTGTATTAGTGCTTACAGCAATTCTGGCTGTATATGGGTTAGTTGCGCTTTATTTTATAATTGAGGTGACACCGGTCTCAAACGATGAATGCCTATGGATACAAAAGGACCTGAAGAACGGTAAATCGGTAATTTATTTTGATAAGGTAAAAATCGGCGGAGTAAGCTGGAATGCAGGTATTCGCGATGGGGACTACCTGCTGAAGATAAATGATGTAAGGATAGATCAGGTCTATACGGCTTCTTATGTGCTTAACGCATTAAAGGCAGGAGAGTTTGCAAAGTATGAGGTAGAACATAACGGTCAAATATTTCAGACCCGTGTCTTTGTAAAAAAATTGATAAATTTTTCCAATCTTGGATTTGCCCTTTTAGGATTGATCTGGCTTGGCGTGGGCTTTATTGTAATAATGGCAAAGCCGGATGGATATGTACAAAGACTTTTCTACCGTATCGGCGCTTCGATGATTTTATTCCTAAGCTTTGTATTTGTTCATAATGCTAAGAACCCCTCTGCTATATCATCCTCCCAGGTAGTATGGGCTGCTATTTTTGATACATTGTGGACGTTGGGCAACGTGACGCTTCCTTTTTTTCTGGTATATTTCTTTTTATTATTCCCAAAGCCTTTTAAGCTCACCGAAAAGCTGTGGGTTAAGCGTGCTCTTTATATTACCCCTGCAGTGATGTTCTTTCTTGCAGTCATCCTTAAACTAATATTTCTGCACATCGGTAAAGCTCCTCAGATCTATATGATCATTGCACGCCTGCTGAATATTTTCCTGCTGGCTGGTTTCTTTGCAGGATTAGTATTGCTGCTTATTAACTTCATGCGGCTGAAAGACCCAAAGGAAAGAAAACCTGTTATAGTTATTGTGGCAGGTTATGTGCTCGGCATGCTTTCAATTGCATATACATTTGCAATTTCAAGTGTTATTTCAGATACCATATTTAATTCACCTGAACTGTTTACTCCGATAATACTTGTGGCTTTGATACCTGTTGCATTTGCATATTCAATATTTAAATACCAGTTGATGGACGTCAGTATTGTAGTTAAGAATACTATAATATATGGAACTGCAACAGTTGCTATTGCTGCTCTGTATTTTCTTACAGTTTACGGCTTGGGACAGGGAATCGGGTCATTTATAGGAACAGAATACCGCAATGCAATTGCTGCTTTCAGTTTCGTTGTATTTGCAATCGTATTCCAATCGACTAAAGATAAATTTCAGGATCTGCTTACAAAAAAATTCTACCCTGAGCAATTTGCTTATCAGCGGGTGATATTGAAATTCGGTAACGATGTTGTCAGTATTGTAGGCCTGGATAATATTCTCGAATCGATGAACCAGACATTTGTAAAATCGCTTAAGCTTAGCCATTTTGGAATTTTACTTAACTCAAATAAACCGGCATTAAATGGCAGTGCAGTTTCAAGTTTTAAGCTCGTAAAAGGAACTGGCATTTCTGACAATGAACTCGAAGTTTTAGATAAAACTGCGGCTCTTACGCATTACGTCAGAGAGAAGCTTATACTAAAGACTCCTATCTCAATCGAACAGCTGCAGTTTTCAGAGGTATTCCCTGAGGATAATGATAAACTGATTAATTCCGGTATTTATACTGTCATTCCTATGATCATTAAGTCTAAAGTCATTGGACTATTATGCTTCGGACTAAAGCATTCAGGCTCACAGTTTGCAGGCAAAGATCTTGAACTCTTATGTGCTGCAGCAAATCAGGCGGCTGTTTCAATAGAAAACGCAAGGCTTTATGAATCTGAGGCACAGCGGCTTGCATTTGAAAGAGATCTTGAAAATGCACGCCGAATACAGGAGAGTCTGCTTCCGAAATCAATCCCTCAAATAGCCGGAGTTGATATAGCCGGTGTTATGATTCCTGCAATGCAGGTCGGCGGTGATTACTATGACGTAATTCAGGTTTCACCTTCCAAAATATTTGTGCTTGTCGGAGATGTTTCGGGAAAAGGTCTTTCAGCTTCGCTTTATATGTCGAAACTTCAGACAATGATGCGCCTCTACTGCAAAGATGGAAAATCTCCAAAAGAAGTCTTAAATGAAGTCAACCGCAGGATTTATGAAAGTATAGAAAGAAACTGGTTTATTACACTTAATCTTGCACTTTTTGATACCAGGGATCAAATCATAAGGTTCTGCAGGGCAGGCCACTCACCGCTGCTTACTTTGTGCAAAGACCAGGTACGTGAGTATCAGCCAAGGGGAATAGGCCTGGGGCTTGAGATCGGAAAGGTGTTCGCTGAAACTCTTGAGGAGATTGAAATCCCAATTGAAAAAGAACGCATTTATGCATTCTATTCTGATGGAATAAGTGAAGCAATGAATAAAAACAATGAACTATTCGGCCTTGATAAGCTGACAAACCTGATAATAACCAATAATGAAACTTCATCTAAGGCTATTATTTCTTCAGTGCTGAATGGACTTGAAGAATTCAGAGAAGGCAGAGAACAGAACGACGATATTACAATGGTGGTAGTTAAAACCTGAATCTCCCTTGGTTCTATTCAACCGGTAGTTCTATTATCTCAGGCTCAATAACAGTACTGCTTTTACTGATCTTCAGCAAGCCTACTGTCACCGGAAGCGAAAATCTTCTTGGTCCGGCACTTCCGGGATTAAAATATAAAAGTTCTCCTGAGTTTCTGATTGCGGCTTTGTGTGAATGCCCAAAAATAACTGCATGAATATCTACTGAGTTAACTGGTTCGGGATTTAACTGACTGATATCATGGATAACAAATAAATTAAATCCATCAACGTTTATCAGCTCGGTTGCTTTAAGGCTGCTTGCAAGATAGTCTCTGTCTATGTTCCCTTTAACTGCAACGACCGGACAAACCGACCTTAACTGTTCGAGCACCTCAGGCTTTCCAACATCACCTGCGTGGACTATCAGTTCGCATTCTTTAAATATCTCTAATACCTTTGGCCTTAACAAACCATGAGTATCAGATATTACCCCAATCAACGGCATATTTTAATTCCTTAATATTAAATCTATTTATATCAATGTCTGATTATATAATTAACCGATTATATAATTAGCTGAGTTCTACTACAAAGTGGCATGTTTTGCCGCCCCGCCTTAATGATTCAGCAATTATTACCTTAAATGGCTTTCCTAAAGCTGTTTCAAAGATTGTCTGATGTGTCGTGCGAGTGCATTCACAATGCAGATCACCTTCTTTTGCCGGTAGAAATTTCGCAACCGGACAATAACACATCTTCGAGATCTCACCGTAGCGTATATGTACTTTATTGTCTTCCTGCCAGATCTCAAAATTGTTTTTATAAGCTTCTATCAGCTTTTCGAGATTGCCTTTCCCTTTATCTGCAATATCAACCTTGAACTGATGCCGCCTGAAGCATCCGCGCCCGCAGCCTTCTATAAGCTTAACAATTGTTTTTTCATCGAGCACTTCATGCATAGTATCGATAAGGTCACTGACCCAGTGTCCAATAAAATCTCTTTCCATTTCGGCTTGCAGTTTTTTCTCATCAGACGTTTGTTTATCGTCAGACGTTTGTTTATCATCAGAAAACGTTTTCTTATCCGGATCAGTTACTGCCGCAAAGAGAGTATTATTACCTTCCAGAAGAAAAGCAGTAAGAGCGCTGCAGCACAAACTAATTTTCGCTGACTTATTGAAAAACTCTTTGCGGTCCATTTCTACTCCAAAGTTTAATTGTCCACAGATAAAGTTGCTTACATTAATATCTTTTTATTACAGGCAGCAGGCATATAAGAATGCCGGCTAAAAGAAAAACAAGTTTTAATCCCCACAGGCTCCAGAAGGAATTTAAGCGTATATCCTGCTGATCTTCTGCCGAATAAAGAAGTTTGACCATGCTCCCTAAAGGATAACGGTATGAGTGGTTTTTACCAATAGGAAACTTGTATTCTTTTACTTCATTGCCGTAATTGTATATAACTTTTACATACCTTTGGGCGGTCCCGGGCTGGTAGTAAACTTCTGAAACTTTAGCTGATACTTCTACAGCCGAGGCAGTAAACAAATAAGTCTCTGCAATATAATAGGAACTAAATATTGCAAGTAATCCGCCAAGTATAAAGAAAAATATTCTTTTTGAGTTCATGATTTTTTATTTGTTTGTTGCTTGGTCTACAATTCCCCGATATCCTCGTTCCATAGTTCAGGATATTTTTCTATGAAATCTTTCATAAGTGACTTACATTCATCCAGGTCAAGAACCTCGACCTCAACACCATTGGACTTTAGCAGAGCTTCCTCACCCATAAAGGTCCTGTTTTCACCAATGATCACTTTAGGAATGCCATAAAGCAGGATTGCTCCGCTGCACATTGAGCAGGGTGAGAGTGTGGTATAAAGTACAGATTCACGGTAAATTTTTGCAGGCAGTCTTCCGGCATTCTCAAGTGCGTCCATTTCACCATGTAATATGGCACTGTTTTTCTGAACTCTTCTGTTATGTCCGCGTCCAAGAATTTTTCCGTTATGTACAATTACACTTCCAATTGGTATGCCGCCTTCAGAAAAGCCAATTTCAGCCTCCTTAATTGCAGCTTTCATGAACTCATCCATTTTTGGGTCTCCTGATTTATTTTCCAGCTATGTTAAAAGACATAATAATTATATCATCACGTTTTATCCAGCCGATCCTTTCCCAGAACTTTTGTGCCTGATAATTTTCACTTACAACAAAAAGATGGCATTTCTGAATGCCGGACTTATGAAGTGCATTTAAAGATGCTTCAGCCAGTTTTCTTCCTATACCCTGCCTCTGGTAAGACTTATCTACGGCCAGATGATGCAGATATCCGCGCCTGCCGTCATGCCCGCAGAGTACGGTTCCGATCAGCTTATTGTTATCAAGGGCAACAAAGCTTAGTCCCGGATTTCTGATAAGGAAGGTTTTAATTCCTTCAGGGCTGTCTGCCTGACTGAGGCTGATGCCTTCAAGGTTATCCCAAAGCGAATAAGCCTCATCATAAAATTCAATTGTAAATTCCTTAAACTGGTAATTTTCCATAGTGTCTGCCGTTAATAGTCTTCGCCATATTTTTACTGTAATATATAAAGTATTTATATATTCAGCTTATTAACCTTGCTGCTTACTGACCTTGTTGCTGAGCAATATCCTGACTTGCTGCATGACCAGTTCAGTTGTTAGCATTGTCATGCATTTTACAGGTCTTAAGTTTTTGCAGATTTCCCATTGTTCAGGTTTTGGGTCTTTGTGAACACATGGGCTGCATTCCAGAGTTTCTACTCTTGCTATGCGAGCTTTTCCTTCAGGGTGGTATGGTCCGGTATCTTCAGGATCAGAAAGACCCATCATCATTACCACAGGTGTGTCTAAAGCTGCAGCAAGGTGAATAATGCCTGTATCGGGTCCAATAACCAGATCGGAGAGCTTAATTACAGCCAGAAAATTCCGCAGTCCGGTTTTCCCTGCAAGCGATATCGAAGGGCTTTTCATCCTGCTCTGTATTTTATCAATTAATTCTGAATCACGCTCTATGCCGGTATAGATTATTTTGGCACCATATTGTTTAATTAATTCTTCTGCAAGTTCAGCATAGCGGTCTGTTACCCATTGTCTGTCTGAGTCCGGATTACTTGAGCCTGGATGAAGAATTACGGTAAAATCAT
>JBLNEL010000189.1:0-18085 GCA_050262615.1 Bacillota bacterium | reverse complement strand
AACCGGGAACATTTGTGACTTTAAGTGTTAGTGCCGGAGGAAGCAGAAATAAGTACTCATGGTTTAAGAATGGAATTAAGATATCGAATGCTGACTCGCAATATTATCAGATAAAATATACAGATTCTCTTTCCTCCGGTATTTACGTATGTGAAATCACAAATCCAGAAGCTCCTGAATTAACTTTATACAGCAGGAAATATTGGATGAATGGAATAAACTCAACTGCTGTTGGAGAGAGAACTGCGGTACTGCCGAAAGTATTTGAATTGAATCAGAATTTCCCAAATCCATTTAATCCATCAACAACAATCAGCTATGCTCTGCCTGTGGAAACAAGAGTAGTCTTAAAGATCTATTCTGTAGATGGCAGGGAAGTCCGCACGCTTGTCAACGAAAACCAGTCAGCAGGTTACAGGTCTTCAGTATGGGATGGAAGGGATAATGCCGGACAAAATGTAAGTACGGGTATTTATCTGTACAAAATTCAGGCTGGCAATCAGGTCCTGAACCGGAAGATGCTTTTACTAAAATGACTGTTATTATTTTATTCAAGTGATTATCCTTGCATGATAATCACTTGGCTGAATATGCAATACTATTCATATTCAGCCAGAACTCTGCAAATTTCATTTTGTATTTTTGTAGCGCGTGAAGAACTGCCTAAATAGTTTTGAATCATAATTGAGAATGCAAGCAAATGCTTATTCTTTGCTGTTACGTATCCTGAAAGGCAACTGACGCCACTAATGGTTCCGGTTTTTGCGTGCACATTACTAAAAGCGGGGCTATCTTTCATTCTTTCCCTAAGAGTGCCGTCAACACCTGCAACTGGGAATGAATTGTACAATATATTAAAAAGGTCGGGTCTGTTGTTATAGATGAACTTAAGAACAGATAACAGCAGGTCTGCATTTAATAAATTATAATGAGATACACCTGAACCGTCAACAATCCGGTAGTTCCTATAATCAAGTCCGGAAAGTGTAATAAGAGAATCAATCATTTTAATACCGTTTTCCGCTCTGGCAGGTTTTCCAAAGAACTTAACAGCCATTGCTTTCAAAGTCATTTCGGCGCTTAAGTTATCACTGTTTTTATTAAGACCCATTATGACATTCACAAAAGGTCTGTTCATAGAATAGATCTCCCGGGCAAGAGCCGGAAGCAGGGAGAACTTTATTCGCCCTTTAAATCTGATTTTATTTTCATGTAGTTTCTCTTTAAAAAGAGTCAAAAAGTAAAGAGCTGGGTTATAGACATTCATTTCACTTGTTTGGTGTGATGAAACCGAAGGAATATGGCCGCTTACAGTTATATTATTACTCCTTTTAATCCAGTCTCTCTGGAATTCAAGTTCTATAGTATCTTTCTTAGCTACAGTTAAAGAGTAATTCTTAATCTTAAAGAAATTGCTCTTGGGGATAGTTTTGATCTTTGCCTTAGAGTTAACTTTCCCTGGTTCAGCAATTATAATAAAAGAGTTTTTATTTATATTCAGAGCGCTAAGGTAAGGTGCATCTGTCGAAGGGTCGTCATCCCACATCCAGCCCTTTCCCCAGAAAAGGGAATCGGTAAATGACAGATCAGCAATTATATTTCCTCTGATCTCTTTTATTCCGAATTGTTTCAGCTGCTGAATAAGTGTATCCAGATCACTTGTTGTAAAATCAGGATCGCCTCCGCCACAAATATACAAGTCCCCTTTAAGTACAGAATGGTTAATCTTACCGGTATGATAAAGCGAAGTTTTGAAACAATAATCGGGTCCAAGGAATAACAAACCAGCTACAGTAGTAAGCACTTTCATATTAGAGGCTGGTCTGAGCAGAAGTGTTGTATTTTTTTGAAAAAGGCTGCTTTGGGTGTTTAGGTCATAAACATTGACTGCAGCAACAGCAGTATTGAATAAACTATCTTCAAGCAGTTTTTTGATACTGCGATCGATGTTTGTTTGAGCTGCAGTGTGTATAGAAAAAATAAAAAAGGGAAAAAATAAAGCAAGTATTTTCTTCATACGATTTATAGAAAAAAGGTTAGGTAATGCTGGAATATTTGAACCAATAAAATTAATGAGCAAACATTATTTTGTTTTACCTGCAAATCACAAATCTTATGATTCATTGCAGGTAAAACCATAGAAATAATATTCTAGAAATAAGGTCTGGTTCTAAATGAAACGCCAATTTGACTAGAGACGAATTCTTTTGCTTTTTCAGTATCGATCGCGCTCATACCAACAACAGTCATAACCACATTAGTATATTCTTTAGCTTTTCTTGCAAAGTCGAGCATTTCATTATGCATTTTTTTATCAACTCTCATAAGTTTTGCATATTGCTCGGGATCAACGGAGTTCAGGCTAATAGAGACTGTATCTATAACCCCTTTAAGTTCAGGAGTAATATCACGTTTATTTATATAGCTGCCATGTCCATCGGTATTCATCCTTGTGACTCCTCCGTTATCTTTAACGTATTTGGCTACTTCTTTGACCACTTCCCATCTTATAGTTGGTTCACCATAGCCGCAGAATACAATTTCGCTATAATTCTTAGGGTCACCAATTTCTTTTATATAGGATGATGCAGGAGGTTCATCTGATTTTGACATTTTCAGGTTATATCCTTTAATTACAGCATCTCCTTTACGATCACAGAAAACGCAGTCTGCGTTACATCTGTTTGTTACGTTAATATAGAGCGCATTGCCAATCTGGTAAGTATAGCTAACTCCGTTTTTTGAGCCGATACCGAAGAGTTTAAATGCATTGAACGAAGTTGAATTTGCTACAGTTTCAACTGGAAGATTATGTACTTCAGCAATTTTTTCAGCAACGATTCTTACATAGGAAGGTTCATTTCTCTTTCCTCTGAAAGGTACAGGAGTCATATAAGGCGAATCAGTCTCAAGCAGAAGGTTTTCAGTCTGAATATTCTTCAGAACATTGCGCAGGTTATCAGCCTTCTGAAAAGTTATATTACCGGTAAAAGACAGGTAGTGACCCAATTCTATTAACTCACGTGCATCAGCGAGAGATCCTGAAAAACAATGAAGCTGAGCCTTCAGGCAGGTATCTTTATAGGTTCTCAGGATTCTCATTATATCCTCATCTGCTTCACGGTTATGCAGAATTACGGGAAGGTTTAACTTTAATGAAAGTATAATCTGGCTATCCAAAGCGTCAATCTGAATTTCCTTTGGGGAGAAGTCATAGTAATAATCCAGGCCAATTTCACCTATTGCCACGACTTTTTTATGTTTTGCTAGTTCCTCGATGTTATCCAGTAAGGAATCCTTCCATTCTTTTGTATCATGCGGATGAATTCCAACTGCTGCATAAACGAAGTCGTATTTATCTGCCAGTTCTACTGCCTGTGCGGAGCTAGCCAGATCAGTCCCGGGAACTAATATATAATCCACTCCGCTATCTTTAGCGCGGTTTAATACTTCGTCAATATCTCCGTTAAAGTTAGGATAAAAAAGGTGTGCGTGTGTATCTACAAACATTGCAATATTTCATTTGTTAAAGGATCTACAAAAATATACATTTCCTGCTAAAATATCGCATGAAAAATAAGTAAGTAAAAAAATGAGAAACTGCCATATTTAATATATCTAAAACGCTATTTCAAGACTTAAAGAGTAATTTCTTATTGGGGACAGGTTTCCGATTATTTCTATGTAGTTATAGTTTAACAGGTTATTTACATTAAAAAGCAGACGTCCTGGAATTCCAAGTCCGAGAAGTCTGTATCCGGCTCTTAAGTCAAGCACATATACCGGAACTCTTTTATCTCCATCTTTAACCAGTCCAAGGTCTACAAGTTCGATATCAAGCTTTTCAATGCGGCTCCAGGCCCGAAAGTCAAAACCCAGTTCTAAAGGGTTCAGATTTAAGTCCAGACTGGAGTAAACCAGGTGTCTGGGTCTGTACTTTAGAGGTTCATTTTTCTCAATATCTCTAGCCCAGAGGTAGGTATAATCAGAGCTAAGGGTAAGGATTTCAGGTAGAATATTAAAATTCAGGCCGATTTCAGCGCCTTGAATCCTGGCCCTTGTAACATTTCCGAAAAATACCAGTCCATCATTTGGGTCTACGCCAGGTTCGATATAGTCGTAGTATTCATTTTGAAAAGCAGCCAGATCAAAGGTAAAGAAGTTGCTGAAAGTATGATTTAATCCCGCTTCAAGCGAAAGATTACTTTCTGCCTTAAGAGAAGGGTTAGGCTTTATTTTAATACCAGAAGCTGTAGTGCTCGTAAAGGTTTCTGCAAGTGTTGGAGCTCTGAACCCGCGGCCAGCAGAGGCACGCAGAACTGTCTGTTCCGAGAGTTTATAGTTTAATCCCAGCTTTGGTGAAAATGAACTCTCTCCGTTAAGTGATTCACGCTTTGAATAATCATATCTTGCACCAATAGAGGCAGTTAGCGGGAAAGCAAACTTATAATCACCCTGCAGGTAAAAGCCTGCTGTAAAGGACTTAGGGTTGCTGAAGAGATTTGATGTTACTTTCCCGAAACTAAATTCAGTTCCTGAGATCAGTAGAAGATCTTCACTTAAATTATAATTTGACTGGATCTCCCCACGTAAAATAGAAGCTTTTGATGTATCCCTGGAGGATGTTTCATCAGTCCAACCTGTGTAGTAATAACTTGCTTTTGCATTTATTGAGATTTTATTGTTGATTGACTGGTTATACAGGAGTCCAAACATATATCTGCCTGAAATAACTCTTTGGCCCTGGTCAACGTCCCTGGGCTGAAGTACATGGGGTGAATCTTTCCAGTAGACGAAATTTCCGCGAGTCTGGTTCATTGAATTAGCAAGGAAAGTAAGAGATGAAAAGGGTGTGAAATCATATACAGCCTTTATATAACCAAGAAAGCGTTTAAAGTAATCATCCTGCCTATAGCCCAGGTTTTCATTTCGCGTAAGGGACAAAGTAAATCCCAGATTTCCAATTCTGTTTGTATGAGTAAGTGTCAGGAGATTAAAGGGTCTTCTTTGGCCGGACCAATCCCACTCTGAATAAGAAGGTTTATCATAGACCCCAAATGAACCTTTCAGATATGTAAAAGATTTAGCGGGAATAGTCCTTGTAATAACATTAATTACTCCTCCTATGGCAGTTGACCCATAAAGTGAGCTGGCAGCGCCTTTAATGATTTCAACCCTGTCAATTTCAGTTACAGGAATTATTTCCCAGATGATTTCACCTGTATCACCGCTATACATTGGAATGCCGTCAATTGCAACAAGTACTCTTGTTCCAGCTCCGCGGCTATAGCCGCTTGAACCGCGGATACTTACCTGATCAAGGTTCATTATCACTCCCGGGGCATATCTTAAGGCATAGTCCAGGCTTGTAATGTTTCTTTGTGAAAGCTGATTTGAACTTATTATTGATGCACTTACAGGCAATTCGGAGATTTGCTGTTCGTGCTTACCTGCAGTTACAACTACCTGTTTGGACTGGATTGCAATTTCTTCAAGCTGGAAATCAGCTTTAACAGGATTATCCTTTACAATTAGGTTGCTTTTTTTTACTGTTTTATATCCTATCATAGATACCGCCAGCGTATAATTGCCGTCAGGTATGCCAGGAATCTGATAATTCCCCTGAGAATTCGTCGATGCGCCAAGAGGGGTACTTTCAAGAATTACATTTACTCCAGAGAGAGGGTTACCCTGAAGATCAGTTATTGTTCCATATATAATTCCATTCTGTGCCTGAATAATCTTAAAACTGAAACTCAGCAGTATATTAACAAAAAAAATTAGATTTCGTAATTCTGGTATTTTACTTGCCGGATATTTTAATGTTTTCATGTTTTGTTATCATTCCCGATTCTATAATTATTAAATATTTGTCATAGAGAATGGCAGCTTTCGCGTAATAAACTATCTTGAGTAATTTATTTCGGAGGCTGAGGGGGAGGATTATCGAAGTCACATGTAATATTAATATCAGGTATAAATGTACTTTCAGGAATACGCAAAACTCCGGGTTTTGAAGTATCACTGCCAGCATAATAGACGCCAACGACATACCAGTCTTTTCTATCCAGGGACAATGCCGGAGACTTGGATGTTGCAACTGCCAGGTAATTATACTCACCTGCTTTAATTGGTATTAAGGGGCTAATCAAAGATGAAAAGACTATCTGCTTTGTACCGTAAGGAATACTATCGCCGACGAAAGCCAGGTTAAGAACATTAAAGTCACTAACAGATTTCAGAGGATTTCTAAAAGCGACAATATGTGTACGCCTTACGTCTGGAGGCCATATTCCCTTAAAGACAATATTTCCGCCAAATCCCGCCTCTTTAGGAAGAGCTTCAGGCTCAGGAGAGATACCCTTATCACAGCTGATAACAAAGAGCATTATGAAAATCAAAGTAAAATAAAAGTAAAGTTTCTTCACGTTTGGGGCTCACTTTCCAAATTACTAAACCAGATACAATTATATTGCAACCAATAAATTGATAAGCGGTGAACTAAGGTAATCTAATCAGGAAAAGGCAAAAAGGCAAAATTGATTCAAAGCAGATATTGAACAGGAAATAATCTTTGAAAATAACAGATAAAGAAAAATGACAGGCCAGGAATAAGAGTGATCAGAGCAGGATCCTTATTAGCTGGACAGGAGAGGGGAAAACTTTGACACCCGGATCAAATTATTTTAAAATACCGTAAATATTGTGTAAAGAGTTTTATGTCAATCAGAGTTAAAAGGTTCATTTTAACAGCACTGTACTTTCTGCATTGCTCCGAGAAGTCGCGGTTAGTAAATAAAAGACCTTTGGAATAATCTTTTTCGATTGAAAGCAGTTCAAGAAATTCTATAATTTGATTTTCATCAACTATATGGTTACAGAGTATACGGATCAATACTTTTTCATTTTTTGAATTTATTACTTTTATAGATTTCAGTGTCGAAATGTCTTCTGAAGAACAGGGGATAAAAGGCTGCAGATTTTTGAACCCTGATCTTAACAAAAGGTTGTGTACCTGTTTTTCAAATTCCTCATTAGTGCAGTTTTGGTAATTTACCAGTAAACTTTCAAAGTTAGCAGGCTCACTATCCGGGATCTCACTTTTATTGACTAAAAGATTAAAAAGATCGAACCATTCTTCTGTTGATATCATATCTGCCAGTGCAGTCTGAGAAAGTGATTCGACAACCAGTTTGTTGAGTAATCCTTTAGAGTTTAGCATTTTATAAATTTTCTCTTCAATTATTCCGGAAGTACGGTAATATTGAACAAGAATATGATTACTATTATTACTGCAAACTTTATCTTCAGCAAGCCAGTTTGAGATTGGGTTCCACCACTGATCAAAGTGGATTATCTGATTGAAACTACCAAGGTCAAGGTTTTTATTGACAGCTTTTGTATCGGCCAGGAATATACATCCATTTGTTTCATTTCGGAAACTCCTGCATACTTCCTCAATGGCAGAGTTATTCATACCAGCACGGTATGTGACGAAGTTAATGTTATTTTCTGTGAAGAGTTCTTCGAGTCTTCTTAACCCATATTTTTCGTACTGAGAAAAAATAACAGCTTTTTGTTTATATTCTGAAATCCTTTTAACTTCACTTATCAGTGCCTCAGCTTTTTGACTTAGGTTACCAGTTGAAGAGAAATTAAGTGTTTGCATAAGCTCATGAAGAATAGTAAAGATCTGAGGGCGAATGACAAACAGATTCCCTCGTTCTATTGAACCATACAGTTTAAGCTGTCCCTGTTCAAGAACGACATTATAGTCCCTTTGCTGATTATCGTCAAGTTCAAACCATCTGTTTCTTGATACCCTTTGCGGGAAATCATTGCCAAGGGATTTATATAACTGTCTTTTTGTAAATCCTGTAATACTTTCAACAGTTATTTTCTCTGTTTGCTCTACTGTATGATTAATAAAATAGGAGATTATATTGTTTTCAAACTCTTCAATAGGAGAATTATCAAGTATCCATAAATACCGGAGCTTTAGCTTTTGAAATATTCTATCACGCTGGTAAGAGGTAAGGCGGAATGACTGGTAATTATCCAGTATTATACAATCAAACTTTTTTAAAGTGTTATGATCAATAATCTCTTCAGCCTCATCAGAGAGCAGGCATTCGCAGGTGGTCAAAAATACCTGTGTCTTTGAAGCCCATTGTTTTTTTCTAGTCTCCTTATCATAGCTTAATGGAGTGATCTTTAATTCAGGTGCCCATGTATTAAAATGGCCAAGCCAGCCCTCAGGACTCTCTGCACCTGGTCTGCCAAAATCCGGAAAACTAGAGATAATAAGTGTCGATTTTATTTTACGTTTTTTATAAAGATGCTGGAGTGCAGTTACTGCCTGTAAAGTCTTCCCAAGTCCGGACTCATCTGAAAGCAGGGCAAAGGGATTATTGATTAAAAGGTTAACTCCATTATTTTGAAAGTCAAAAAGGCCGTGTGAGTGTTCTGAAACAAAATTGGCTTCATATTTTTGGGGCGCGGCAAGAGCTGGAAGCAGATCAGGATCTTCAGAAATAATTTTTACTTTATTAAAGCGGCTGATTGTATCCTTCCCAAGGTAGGGGAGATTGATCTCTTTCTGCTTATCCCATGGTTTATCAGAATTTTCAACCGGATCAAGATAGTTTGTAAAAGCCGGGTCCAGGAGATTCTTTGAAATGCTGCCTGCTTCAGGTGAACTTACACGAAAGCCCTGAAAGCCGTTAGTTTTTATTTTAAATCCACGGGATGCTGGTTTAAGGACTTTCACATTATCTGAAAGATCAAATTTATCAGCAGGATAGCTATGGGTTTCTGAACTTTCAATGTATGGATTTTTCAGCTTATAGACAGAAGAAGTCAAATTAGAATTATCAAGTAAAGAGATGTTATATGTTGCAGGCGGAATTGAGACCAATTCTTCTGAAACGACGGTTGTTGGGAAAAAATAATCTGAAAGTATATTTTCGTCAATAAAAATTATATCGCTTGCGGTTGAAAGAAGATTTTTACTTGATGCCGGAATACTTAGCAAACCGAGTGATCTTTCTGCTGAAGAGAGCATGGAAGAAAAGAAGTTATTATCAACACTCTCAAATTCCCAATGTACTCCATTTGGAAGAGCTGTTGGCTTTTCTTCAGGAAGAAGATTTCCTACTACAATGAGGGAGTCAATAGAAAGATCAAAAGCAATTGTTGAGGTAGTGTTTTCCCTTAACGGGATCTCCTTTACTGATGTAAGGACAACATGGTTACGTGAATTAAAAACAGGGAAAACAAGTGCAGGTTTTTCATTCTGAAGAAAGAGTTTTTCGGATACTTTTGTCTGTGCTAAAGCGAAGAAAAGACGGTGCGACTTAGGCTGCAGAATCAGAAAGTTTTTTTGCTTTGTTGACTGGACCAGCAGATATTTATCAAATACCTTTCTCTGCAGAACGGCTACTCTCTTAAGCTGAAACTTACAGGCTTCAGTAAGCGCAGGTTCAAGCCATTCTTCAAAAGAGGATTTATTAAGGAGCCCGGGTATTTCAAAAATGAAAGCCTCTGAACTACATGCAGGCGGTTTTAACCAGCGTTTCCAGACGAGGTCATCGGGAGTATTAAGCGGTTTAACCGAAGAGGCAATCTTTACTCTGAGGTCACGAAGCATAATATTTATTCATCTACTTTTTGTAAGTGGACCTGTTCACAAGCAATTCTAAGCCGATCGAATGGTTCAATCAAATTTCTGTACGAGGATATTCCTGCTAATTTATCTTTAATCTCAGGTAATTCATTGGTGAACTTTTTAGTTGTTTCAATAAATATTCTACCATTATCACCGGGTAAAGTTGACGGATCTTCTTCGCTTTTATTTATTTTTGATGGTTCTTCATCTTCTGTAAATAATCTTACAGCTCTTACGCCTTGCTTATTGTTTATTCCGAGAAACAAAGGATCCCGGACAAGGATAAGATCAATATCGTCTTTAATAGCGCCTAAGAGAGGCAATGCTATCAGTTCAACCAAAATATGTTCATGAAGAACATTCCCGTAAAGTGTTTTCTGGAAGCTTGTTGGTTTAATTGGGGCGGTGACTCTGAATTCCAGAGGCTTTGTATCCGAATCTGTCACAAGGATTGCTCCCATGATTCCGGACTTATCATCAAAACTGTACGTTTCTAAAAATGCAATTCGTACTAAATCCATGCTTGTCTCCTGATAAAAATAAAATAAAATTAATTCGGACTTAATATAAATGTTCAGCTTCCATCCATATTGATAAAGTAGAAAATGTCAGTAAAATCACTATATGTTACCATAGGCGGAATGCTTAGTTAATGAACTTGTCAAGAATCATTCCATAATTATTAAGGAGAAATAAAGAATGCAGGAGTGCTGAAAAGACAACACCAAAAGGGAATTTTTAAAAATATCTATAAAATATGTAAGTTGTTAAATTTTTAAGGGGAGGCAGCAAGGAAATATTACATGAAATTTTTACATCAATCGGAAAGGGTAGATGAGGAAAATAGAGCTTTTCAAAAACAAAGGCGGCGGAATTCTAATTTCGAATACCGCCACCTGAAGATTGCGTAACTTTATTTTATCTATTCTGAGTCTTATGTTTTCTGAGTTTTATTTATTCTACTTTTCCAATGACACGGGCATTTTCATCAATTGATTTTGCAATTTCAAGTACCTTACCGGCATCTTCACCAGAAACAACTGCTATCAGGCCAATTCCCAGGTTAAAGACTTCTCTCATTTCATCATCTGCAACATTGCCTGTTTTCTGAATCAGCCTGAAAATTGCAGGAATTTCCCAGCTTGTCCAGTCAATGTTTAACTTAAGTCCTTCAGGAATTATTCTTTTTGTATTCCCGATAATACCACCACCGGTTATATGAGAAAAACCTTTTATTGCAACATTTTCCGTAAGTTTTGAGATCAGAGGCAGATAAGATTTATGCACACTAAGAAGTTCTTCTCCAAGTGAATTATTGAATCCATCGATATGATCAGAGACCTTGAATTTTTCAAGCAATATATTTCTTGCCAGCGAATATCCGTTAGTATGCAACCCATTTGAATCAAATCCAATAAGCACATCATCTTTTATTATAGTTTTTCCATCGATAATTTTATCTTTATCCACGACCCCAACTATAGTTCCAGACATATCATACTCATCCTGAGAATAAAATCCTGGCATTTCAGCTGTTTCACCTCCAATCAGTGCACATCCGTTCTGACGGCAGGCAATGGAGAAGCCTTCTATTATTTTTTCTGCAATATCGGGATATAGTTTGCCAAAGGCCAGGTAATCCATAAAGAACAAAGGTTTAGCTCCACAGACTGCAATATCATTTACACAATGATTAACCAGATCCTGTCCCACCGTATCGTGTTTATTCATTAGGAAAGCAATTTTGAGCTTTGTACCTACTCCATCTACAGAAGAGACAAGAACCGGGTGTTTGTACTCCGGAAGGTTTAGATCATAAAATGCTCCAAAATGACCAATATCCATTAATACATTATTGTTAAATGTAGATTTTACATGGTTTTTGATCCTTTTTACTGTCTCATCACCTGCCTTAATATCAACACCGGCAGCTTTATAGTTTGATTCCAAAGATTACCTCAGTTTTATTATCTCCTAAATTACCTATTTTTAGAATTTTTTTCAAAGAAGGAGGAGATATATTCTCAGAATTCAAAAAAAAGAGGGAAATTGGAGCAAAATTTAAAATAAAATGGTTTAAATATATACAGGTATGTTAAGATATGAAAGAAGGTATACACCTCCTGAAAACTGCAAGGAATGTAAAATTCCTAATTTTTTAATATATTTAGGCGTACTAATTTTATAAAACAGGTATTTTTATATAAAAGAAACTATGGCGACGGTTGAATTAAGTGACAGAGAGAAGTCGATCCTCAGGAATATTATAAACCAGTTTGTTTTAACTGCAAATCCTGTAGGTTCGAGGAATATAGCAAAGAAGTATGGATTAGGGTTATCGCCTGCCACAATAAGAAACATTATGGCTGACTTAGAGGATGCAGGTTATCTTGATCATCCACATACCTCCGCAGGGAGGATCCCTACTGACAAGGGATACAGGTTCTTTGTTGATGCACTGATGGAGCCAACTCAGCTTAGTTTTGAAGAGATGGAACTGATCAATCGTGAGCTTAAGCAGTTTACCGATGAAACTGACGAATTGATACGTGTGACATCCAGTCTGATAAGCAGCATTACAAATCAGCTGGCCTGTGTTACTTTCCCGAATCTTGATGCCGGAATTCTGGAAAAGCTACAGATAGTACAACTTACATCATCGAGAATACTGGTTGTAGTTAGTATTAAATCAGGTTTGATAAAAACGATCACACTTGAGTTAAGTGCTGAGGTAAACGGTGACCATATTCTAAGTGTTCAGAACCTGATAAATGAAAGGCTGTCAGGTTTGAAACTGACGGAAATTCAAAGGACTTTTGGTGAAAGGTTCAAGGATGTAAGTGATACATACAAACCTATTATCAGAATATTTCTTGATTCGGCTGAGAAAATATTTACTGACGCAAAAAAAACTGAAAAGGCAGTAATTACCGGAGCGAAGAATATTCTCCTTCAGCCTGAATTTGAGAAGCATAAGGATCTGCAGAGTGCTATTGAACTAATTGAAGATAAAGAGGAAATTATTCAATTTCTTGACAATAAGAGGACGTCATCAGATGACGTGATAATCAGGATCGGAAGTGAAAACAAATCCGAAAGATTAAATGAGTACAGTCTGATAACCAAGGAATATACGATTGGTGATGTTTCAGGTACAATTGGTGTGGTAGGTCCCCGCAGAATGCAATATTCTAAAGTAATTGCTATTATATCCTATGCCTCAAATATCCTAACAGAATATTTGAAAAAAGGGGGATAATAGAGATTTTGTGAGTTAAACTTATAGAGTTAAACTTGTAAATGCGGCATTTAATTGTCAATTTGAATAAACAAGGACAATTTGCAGAGAAAAATGAATTTGAAAGGAGAAAAGAAAAAAATGAACAATAAAGATAAAAAGAGCGGAAAGGAAAAAGAAAGCAACGAAGTTAAAATAGACCGGGGTCCGGAGACAAAAACTTCAACAAATCACTCCGGGGAAGAAAAACAAAAAAAAGAACAGAAGACTGATAATGAATTGCTTGAACCTGCTGTAGAAGGAAATATTGAAGACAATCCTGAGTACAAAACATTAAAGGAACAGAATGAGACGCTGATAAATGAAGTTTCGGAATTAAAGGACAAACTCTTAAGAAGAGCCGCAGAGTTTGAGAATTATAAAAGAAGGACAGAAAATGAGCATCTGAACTTCCTTAAATATGCAGGTGAATCATTTATTGCAAAAATATTACCGGTCTATGATGATCTGGAGCGTTCTTTAAGTCATATTAAAGAATCAGATAACAATAACGATAGTATTGTTAGCGGATTGAAAATGATATTGGCTAAATTCAACAAAATACTTGAAGAACAGGGTGTAAAGAAAATAGAGGCCAAGGGAATGCCTTTTGATTTCAATCTTCATGAAGCATTATTACAGCAGACCGTACAAGGAATAGCTCCTCATACTGTAATAGAAGTTGTTGAACCGGGGTATATGTATAAAGACAAGGTAATACGGCATGCAAAAGTAATTGTAAGTGATGAAAATTCAGTGGCTTAGAATTAAAGTCATAGAATTTGAAATACCAGTAGTAGATATTTACATAAGAGATTGAACAGGCGGCGAAGTAGCCGCCTTTGTTAGAATTATCTGAAAAACCAGATTAGAGACAACAGATACAATCTCCCAGAGAACAGTAACCGAATTATAGAAAAAACTGAATCATAAAAGGTAAAAAGTACGAATGGAGAAAAGAGATTATTACGAGGTGTTAGGTTTAGACAGGAACGCTTCGAAAGATGACATAAAAAAAGCTTATAGAAAATTAGCAATGCAGTATCATCCTGACAGAAATCCGGATGATAAAAATGCTGAAGAAAAATTTAAAGAAGCAGCCGAGGCATATGAAGTTCTAAGCAATGATGAAAAAAAGGCCAAATATGATAGGTTCGGGCATAATGGTTTAAGAAATGGCGGTCAGGACTTCTCCGGTTTTAGCAACATAAATGATATTTTTTCACATTTCTCCGATATTTTTGGAGGTGGAAGCGGATTCGGCGGGGGATCAATATTTGATGATTTCTTCGGTGGTTCAGCTTCACAGCAAAGAGGAAGACGCAGAGGACAGGGAATACCCGGATCGGATCTTAAGGTAACTCTGAAACTGACTCTTGAAGAAATAGCCGCCGGAGTCACAAAGAAAATTAAGATCAAAAAACAAATTACATGTGAGATCTGCAATGGTACAGGCGCAAAAGGCGGAACTTCCACAAAAACTTGTCCGGCATGTAATGGTTCAGGTGAAGTACGGACTGTTTCGAGGTCAGTATTTGGCCAATTTGTAAATATAACGACCTGTGCAAACTGTGAAGGTGAAGGGACAGTTATAGATAATCCATGTAAGAACTGTGCAGGTGATGGCAGAGTGTATGGTGAAGCAACCATAAAGATAAATGTACCTGCCGGCGTTACAAATGGAAGTTATATGACATTACGCGGTGAGGGAAATGCTGGAAAGAGAAACGGTGCATCTGGAAATATAATTGTGATTTTTGAAGAAGAGCCTCATGAATTTTTTGTAAGAGATGGTGATAATATAATTTATGAATTATTCTTAAGTTACCCTGAAGCTGTTCTGGGGACCGAAGTTGAAATACCTACGCTAAGCGGAAAAGCAAAACTAAAGATTGAAGCAGGAACTCAGCCGGGAAAATATCTTAAAATGCGTGAAAAAGGAATACAGCATCTAAATCGCCATGGTGCAGGCGATCAACTTGTTAGAATCAATATACATGTTCCTTCAAAAGTAAATTCTAAAGAAAAAGAATTATTAAAAGAACTGGCAGGATTGCCGAATATAAAAGTCCATAGCTAAAAGAACAAAGCTAAGAGAAGAAGACTAATAAAAACAAATAAAATCCCATGCAATTCAGAAAAATTGCTGATTTACTAGGATTTACAAGAACGGAACTAAGTGTAATAACTTTTCTGCTGGGTGTGTTTCTTTTCGGTCTGGCAGTGAGTTATTTCAAAAGAGATAATTATATTGAGAAAAAGTATGATTATTCCTTAGCAGACAGCCTTTTTCTGTCTTCAGCTTTAGCTGACAGTTCAGTATTTGACAGTTCAGCATTTAGCAGGACAAGTAAGGCCGACTACAGAAAAGAAATACTTGGGCTGAATGTACGCAAGCCTTTAAAAAAAGAGCATATTCCGGAAGAGAAAAGCATCGACTTAAATAAGGCAGATGAAAAGGAATTCACAAAGCTTCCTGGTATAGGGGTAAAAACGGCACGTAATATAATTGAGTTCCGGCAGAAAAATGGCGGATTTAATAATATTGAAGAGATGCTTGAAGTAAAAGGCATAGGACATACTAAGTTTGAAAGGATCAGAAAGTATATTTTTACCGGCAATTAGTTTCTTATTGAAAAAGAAAGAAAAAAAGATAAAAAAAGAGGAGAACCCTTAAGTCCTATGCCCGGTTTTCAGAATCACTTAGGAATAAATATTACCAGTACGAGACTTCAACTCGTTGAGATCAATTATTCGGGCGAGGAATTTACGCTTGAATCCATTGATGAGGAATATTTTAGCGAACTGCTCGATTTAAATGGGAAAGAGACAAAGATTCTTACACTACTGCAGACTGCTTTTAATGAAATTATTATGCGAAAACCTATTAAGAGCAGGCTTGTATCATTTACACTACCACATGAATGTTTTCTAACAGTCAGACTTCCATACGAAAATTCATTGATCCAGAGTGATTTAATTGAAGAATTCAAGTGGGAGTTAAGAGTCCTGTTTCCAAAACTTCAGTCAGAGGAACTTATAGTTCAATTTATCAAAGTTGACGACTTGGAAAAATCGAGTTCCAATACTGCAGTTGTTATTGCGACATTCAGGAAATACCTGAAAATTCTGACTACTTTCTGCATTCAAAACGGACTGAAGCTGAAGTATATTGATAATGCGCATTTTGCCTCAGATAATATAATTGCACTAAATGACTGCTGTCCGGCTGATGAATATATTTTGAGCCTTTATACAGGTACAAATTCACTTTCATTTGCTGTTCTATATAATAACCGTCCCATTTACTTTAATATTCTTCCGGCAAAGAACTCAGGTGAAGTTATAGCCAGAATAAATGAAGAGTTAAACGAAAATAAACATATAAAGCTTTCCTCAGAAAAGATTTCAAAAGTATTTATTGCAGGCGAGAATATTTCTGAAATGCTGCTTGAAAAATTAAAGGAAAGTTCAGGACTCTCACCAGATAAAATTAATCCGTTTGAAGAAATAAGTATTCATCCGGGAATGTTTGCAAACAAACTTTTTACTGAAAGAGCTACAAATTTTACTGCTGCTGCAGGTATTGCTTACAGGATGGTATAGAAAGATTTTATGAGGATAATTTCAGGAATATTAAAAGGAAGGACCCTTAAAGTTCCAAGTACAAAGTTCACTCGGCCTACCACAGACAGAGTTAGAGAGACGCTATTTAATTTACTTAATAATCAAATCGATTTTGAGGGAATAAAAGTCCTTGATATATACGCCGGAAGCGGGTCACTAGGACTTGAATGCTTCAGCAGAGGAGCATCTGAAGTTCATTTTATTGAAAAAAACTTTCCTATTTATAAAGTTCTGCAATCGAATATTGATTCACTCAACTATGAGATCAATTACAAGATCTTCAAAATGGAAGCTCTCAGATTTTCAACAATGTCCAATCATGAGACTTACGATCTGATACTTGCTGACCCTCCGTTTTTTAAAGATGACATACATATCGTTGCGGGAAATCTACTGAAGAACAATTTTCTTAATAAAGAAGGTATTTTGATAATTGAAAGATCAGTTCAGACAAGAGAAAAAGACATTGAAGGATTTGGGATCGAGCCTTTTAAGAAGATAGGTGATACCTTTCTTTATTCATTTGTAAAGGAGTAATTATCTTTTGGAATTGCTTCCATACTTATATTCCTGAACCTTTCTAAAACGCCGCATACCAAAGCTGTTGAAATTACCGGCGAACTAATTTTATTTTATTAAAATTTTTTTGTCTGATTTTTAGCATTTTCCAGAGCTATCAATTAAACAATTAGCCAAAATAAGGTTTTCTCAATATTTTTTAAACCAAATCCTCTTACAAAGATAAATATAAAAGAATCGAGGCTTTTTGTCCATATAATAAACAATCAGAATGGAGTTGCTTGATGAAATTAAAGTTGCTATAATTGTAGGTGTAAAGTAATTAGTTCTGGTATATACCTATTGCTACAGGTAAAGTTAGTTAGATGCGAATTGAATCGACCCATTAGCGGTTCCTAATAATTTAAAAATATTTTATGCGAAAAGTTATCTATCCCGGAACATTCGATCCCGTAACATACGGGCATATAGATATAATCAAACGTGCAAGAGAGCTATTTGACAGTGTAATTGTCACAATAGCACGCAACCCTAATAAAATCCTTCCATTATTCAGTGTTGAAGAAAGAATTGAGATGCTTAAAGAAAGCTTAATTGAATTTGACAATGTGGAAGTTGATTCATTTGACGGACTTACAGTTGAGCACGCCAAAAATGTAGGTGCAATTGGTATAATACGCGGATTAAGAGCAGTAAGCGATTTTGAATATGAATTTCAGATGGCTTTAATGAACCGGAAGCTTGATGGCAACATTTCGACCATATTTTTGATGCCGCATGAAAATTATACTTATCTAAACTCATCTATTATCAGGAATCTTGCAAGTCTAAAGAGTGATGTAAGTGATTTTGTGCCACCAGTTGTTCAGGAAGCTCTTACAAGGAAGTTCAGGGATTAAGCTTAACTAACACAGGCTTAAAGTTATTTAAATGATAAATATGCACTTGTACTTTAAAATCTGATGCTTAAAAAATCTGATTTATTTAGAGATTTG
>JBLNEL010000188.1:0-4622 GCA_050262615.1 Bacillota bacterium | reverse complement strand
TCATAAGCCATGGCTTTGTCTTTCCCCACGCCGGAAGCAGCGGCGCCTGCGGCGGCTTCATGCCTGAATGCCAGTACTGCTTTCCTTCTGGAATAGTACCCGTCCAGACTGCATCAGAATTATCAGATGTAGCATACTTAATTACTTCATCAGCAATCAGCCCACCTAAGGAATCACCTGCCGATATGTCACTTCTGTAGTTTGCACCTGCATAAAGCCTGGAACTTTTCTCCATCTCTGCCCGGTAATTTAAACTATCGGACTCCTTTGGGAAAAGATATGCAAGTATCCTGCTTGAAACTGTTGCTATTACTGCATGCTCGGATGGATATGAAGGCTCTGCTGACAGGCTTACGGGAGTAGAAATTGAATTATCTGCCCAGTTTGGATTCTGGCGCTGGAAAAGATATTTATTGTACCAGGCGGCTACAAGAGCATCATACTGACTCACTGAAAGCAGAGCGTATATTCTGGAAGCCTTTGGAGGATTAACCCCATTTTTAATAACCAGATGGCGTGCAATTTCATTCCACCTTATTATCCCTTTGTTATTCCAGTAGTTAATATTTGAAATGATCTGATCATTTGAAGAAGTCTGTAATGAATGCAGTTCGTTTAATTCTGCCTTAGTTTGGTTTGATGAAACATCAGGTGGCGCCTGAAGGCGATAATTCAGCACCGATGTAATTAATACCGGCTTCCATTGTCCGGCAGTAGTCTCACCTGAAAATTCCTTTTTCTGTTCAGGTTGGACAGGGTTTTCATTATCATGACTGCAGCCCTGAAAGTAAATTAATGATGATAAACAAATTGTAATGATAATTAGGACAACAACATCTTTTGATTTTACAAAAAATAACCTTCCATTGTTTTTCATACCTTTCTCACTGTTTATAGTACCTTGTTATAATAACTTAGCTGCATTTGTTTTAAGTTATCAGTGAAAAAAGCAGTACAAGAGGTTCAGAAATAAGCCCATGGGAATAACTTCAGATTTAACAGCCTTTTTAAGCAACCTTTATTCCACATCGCTTAAGTCTTTATTCTTTAAGAGGCTTAAGGTAATTACCTGGTTTGAATTGTTCTTTTTTCCCAATGCCAGTGCCATGGTTCAAAAGCAACACCGTAGGGATTATCCTTTGGATATGAATTATAAAAGTTATACTTATAAGCATTATTTTTAAGCCAGGAAAATTCCTGAAGTTTTTCAAAATCTGCAGCCGACTGTGAGTCGTCGATTCCGTTTATACCATCTTGATTAACAAAATCAATTGAGGTATTCCTGGGATTGCCGTGTTCAGAATATCCGGGCATAGCTATCCAGCGGGAGTTTTCTTTTAATGAATACTTGCTGCTTGTAACCAGATATTTAAAGAAAAGATATGCCTGCCTGCCGGGAGAACGGTAACCGGAATCTACATATAAAACCTTCCCTATCGCTGCTTTCATATCACTCATCATTTTCAGGTAATCATTATATTCAGCTTCAGGATAAAACTGTACACCGGTCTCATATTCCTTACCTGCAAGTTCTAACCTTACCGAAGAGATTTTTATAAGCTTTCCTGGTCTATCCTTTGAATAAAAGGGCCCCTTAAATCCTAGTTCTTTAGGATCGATAGAAAATACTCTTAAAGCAAATATCCTCTCAAATATCGACAGTTCATCCATTAGTTCATCATAACTTACAATTGCCCGTTCATCCTTCGGATATGTATTTATTTTTTCATCCCACTTTTTGTAGATCCGTTCAGCTATATATTTCTGAAGCGGGTTCAGCTGATTATAATCAATCTTTAGCAGAAAGAACAAGCCTGCAGCTAGAGCAATACCGAGTAAGAAAATAACATACTTCATTTGATTTTTGCCTGTTTATTCGGAATATATCATGGTTGATTTAATCGTCACTGGATTTTCTGATTTTCAGTTGTTTTCTCTGAGAGGATTTCGATGCATTTATTAAAAACATCATTAACCGTAATATCATCTATAAGTTCAGATTTCCAGAGGAAATGCTTGTTTCTGCCCACAGGCGCCCAGTTATAGGGATTTGTCGGACCAAAGATTGAAACCTGAGGCGTTTTTGTAGCTCCGGCAACGTGCATAATTACAGTATCATTTGTAATAAAAATATCAGACCTGGATATTAAGGCTGCTACCTCGGGAATGGTCTTATCAATAAAAAATCCGGCTGAAATCCCTAGCTTCTCTTTGAGATAGCTTAATTCCTCACTATCTGCCCTGCTGCCTGTAATATAGAACCTGGCATTATATTGTAAGTTAAGCCTCTTGATCAGCTCGATAAACTTATCAAGCGACCATCTGTTCGGAGGCTTTCCGGCACCTACATGCAGCCCGATAAGCAGCTGACCATTTTTGTGCCCAATCGATTCTATAAACTCCCTTGCTTTCTGGCTATCTTTTTTATCAAAACTTATTTCAGAAGAAAAATCGTTTGTAGAAACCCCGAATTCCCTCAGAATATCCAGACAAAAATCCGATACATTACTATCAGGATGTTTTCTCCAATCCATAACAATGCGCCTGTCAAAAAGATAAGCATATGGATTGATTTGCCCGTTAAGCTCTTTTACTCCAATTCTGATCTTCGAATCTGAAAGACGGGCAATAATATTGCTCGTAAATGATATAGAAACTGTAGGAGGTACAATGGCTGCATCATAACTCTCTCTGATAAGTCTCCAGAATTTTAAGAAATATCCGGGCTGAAAAAGCTTTCGTTTATCGTAAACAAAATAACGGTCAATATACTTATTTTTAGTTATAGCAATATAATTTGCCGGACTTACAATCACTGTAAGATGAGACTTAGGATAAGTTTGCTTTATTGCTCTAAAAAGAGAATTTGATGCTAGTAAATCACCCAGCTGATTATGCTGGCGGACTATCAGGATTTTTCCTGGATTACCCAGATTTCTGTCTGGATTTTCCTTAATTGAAAGAAATTTTTCTATTAGTTTTGGAAGAATGTTATTACTCACGTCAGATAGCTGTTTATTTCCCGGTTTTGTTTTCGTCTTCAGAGTTTTGTTTATTTTCAGTTTTTATTTCAACAAAATCAGCATCAATAATATCCTTATTGTTAATATTATATTTACGCCTTCCGGGATCATCTGCCCGTGCTGATGAATTTGCCGAAGCTTCACTGTTTCTCTGGCTCATGGCTGCCGATTGTGCAATATGTCTTAAAAACCTTCCTACTGCCTTAAAAATTGTATAGAAAACAAATCCCCACAATAATATCCAAAAAATAAATCTCATAATTACGCCTTAGATTCTGGTTTAAAGTACTCATATACCCCTCTGTCTTCTCTGAAGATCTGCTTATAAAGCTCATTGAAATCTTTATCGTTGTTGACAAAATCTATATCAGATGTATTCACTATCAGCAGAGGAGTACTATTATATTTAAAGAAAAAATTGTTATACGCTTCACTAAGTTCCTGAATATAACTTCTTGTCATATTCCGCTCTATCCGCCTGTTGCGCTTTTTTATATTATAAATCAGTCTTTCAACACTAGACTGCAGAAAAACCACTAGATCAGGTTTCCTGAGATCCCTGTGCAGCAGAGGGAAAAGTGTTTCATATAGCTTTAGTTCGTCCCCTTCCAGATTTAGATAAGCAAAAATCCTGTCTTTATCAAAGATATAATCGGAGACCAGAAACTGCGCAAAAAGATCTTCCTGATTAAGAAGCTGCTGTTGCTTAAATCTATTTATAAGAAAAAACATCTGCGTCTGAAAGGCATATCTTTTCCTTTCACCATAGAATTTTTCAAGGAAAGGATTCTGTTCGAACTGTTCGAGTACAAGATTAGCCTTAAGTTTTTCTGCAAGTTTTCTGGCCAGTGATGTCTTACCCGCCCCTATTACGCCTTCAATAGCAATAAATTTTACTCCGGAATTGTCAGCCAAAGCATTCTCCTTAATCTCTGTTAAATCTTATAAATCAGGTGAATCCTGAAGATCAAGTAAATTTATCGAATATTTCTTAATTATTAATTTCTCTATATGGGAAATATCTATATCTTTTATCTTTGTCTTTATTACCGGATGCTCAAATTCCGGCGCAATCTCAATTAGCGGGACAAGCACAAAATCCCGGCAGAGTACTTCTTTATGAGGAACTGTTAGCCTATGATCACTATAGATCGTATCATTGTAGAAAAGTAGATCAATATCAATCTCTCTCGGTCCCCATTTGGGCCCGTCCTGACGCCCAATCTCTCTTTCCAGAGCTTTGATCCAGGGACAAAGTTCTTCTAAAGAGCGTTCTGAACTGATTTGAATTACGGCATTAAAAAACAGGTTCTGCTCCTTCAACCCATATGGTTCAGTCTCATAGACTGATGAAAACCCCTTAAAAAGAGTTTTTTCATCACCATTTATTTTGGCCACTGCCGCTTTTAAGTAGCTAAGCCTGTCCCCTTTATTTGAACCCAGACCTAAATATATGTTATCAACCATCTTTTTTCTATATGTTCTTATTTACTTAAATCTAAAGATTTCTGCCAAACTTATCACTGTACTTTAAGTTCTGTTATTTCCTTAATAACTTCGACTTCTACATAATCCACAAAGCCGCCTACAGGAACATTA
>JBLNEL010000187.1:0-5461 GCA_050262615.1 Bacillota bacterium | reverse complement strand
GCGGCTAAGATTATTCTATTGATAATTGGTTTTGCACTAGTTAACTTAATTTTAAATAATTTCTACATCCCTAGATTAATATTTAAGGGTTGAGCCGGACAATTTGGATTAATATCGATCTCTGTATATGGATAAATCAGCCATTCGTGTGCCAGCTGCGTATCCCTTTGATATTTTACGATATCAATATTATCACTCTTAAACCTTCTTAAGTCCTCAAAATGCTGAGCCATCAGATAGCATTCATAGAATCTTTGTACAAATACTTCTCTTAAAACATTTGTTCCAGTATAGTCCTTCAATCCGGCAGCAGTTCTGATTTTGTTTACTTCTGTTAATGCACTTGAATTGTTGCCGCTTCTTGCTAATGCTTCAGCTTTTATCAGAGTCATTTCGTTAAGCGTATAGATCTTATAAGGCTTTGTTGCAGCATTATATTTAATGATAATATACGCTGTATCTTTACCGAAATAGTCACTTCGTTTTGTTGTAAGATCAACTGTAGCAGCTATTCTTTTATCGCCTGTTTCAGCTCCTTCAACCCACCTGCT
Source organism: Bacillota bacterium (assembly GCA_050262615.1). GTDB lineage: Bacteria > Bacteroidota > Ignavibacteria > Ignavibacteriales > SURF-24 > JAUZPB01. The sequence goes on along the minus strand of JBLNEL010000187.1, from coordinate 4,910 downwards.
GAGTGCAGCAGAGAACTTTGATGTAGTATAATTAACCCACAACGGATTTGTACCTGTGCCTTCAGCATAAACATATTGTGATTCTACACTGACTTTAGAGGCGGCATCAATTGCATTAGCATAATCACCTTTCATCAGCATGAACCTCGCTTTGTATGCCTGAATAGTATTAGCCAGATCCCAGTTTGCACCAATTATCTTACCGGTAAAATCCTTTGCAAGACCGCCTGAAATATTTGCTTCAGCATCGTTAAGCAGGTTAAGGCATTCAGCAATTACTGCAGGGCGATCTACATACGAGGGATGATCTTTATTAATATCAATCGGGATCTTTTCCCAGTGTGTGATCAGATTATAAAAAGCCATAACCTTTCCAACTTCAGCTAGCGCCTTTATATTCTTTTTCATCTGGGCATCCATACCTATAGCCTCAATGTTGTTCAGAATATCATTTGCACTTTTAACGATCTGGAACTGAACTGACCAGACAGTTACCATGTATTCATTTGATTTTTCAAGAAGACTTCTTTTGGAGGCATCGGGATATCTTCTTAGCGACTGGTACCCGATGTAAGCTATAATAGGACTGGTTTCACCTGATACCGCTCCGGAAACTGTATTAAAGTCTCCGATTGATTGTGATAGCCTAGCCTGCATTCCGATTGCAGTCATTCTCATGCCGTCGTAGGTCTTCAGATCCTCATTTGTTGGAGAATTAGGATTAGATACATTAAGATCACAGCCGGAGGCCAGAAATCCCAGGGTAAAGATAATAAGTAATATTTTTATTTTATTTTTCATAATATATTTTCCTCTTAAAAATTCTTATAAATTCAATGTTAAGCCGAAGATAACGCTGCGCGGGATCGGGCATGTTGCAAAATCGAATCCCCTTATAAATGCAGCTTGTCCTGCACCGTTGATCTCAGGATCATATCCTGTATACTTTGTAAATGTAAACAGGTTTCTGCCTATCAGACTTAATTGAATATTACTTAATCCCAGAGATTGAATTACCGGGTCCCTTAATGTATAGGAAAGTGATATTTCTCTTAATTTAACAAAGCTTGCATCAGAGATAAATTCACCAATGGCGCTGTTAATTCTTGCATTATAACCCCAGGGAAGTTCACCCTTATATTCTTTCGCATAATCAGGAGAGTTCGGATAAACTGCACTCTTAAGGTTTCTTGCATTCCAGTCAAGAACTTTGAAGTCCCACTGAGCATCGAACATAACTCTCATTGAAAGATTATTCCACAATGTAAAATCATTTGTGAATGACCACATCAGCTTAGGATTCGGATCACCAAGATAATCCTTAGTAGTCTTCCTTGTAGGCAGACCATTTGCATCAAGTTTATTATAATCAATAAGATAAGCATAGAAAGTCGATGGAGCTTTGCCTTCTTCAAGAACAGTCTGGAACCAGCTGATTGTTACTTGTTTGCCGGCATAAAGCTTATCAATAATTGGATTATTTGTTGATACAGAAAGGGTTGATGTCCAGTTAAACGATGGCATCTGGAGATTTACTGTTCTTAAGAGCAATTCAATGCCTTTGTTTGAAAGGATCCCTATGTTCTGGAATTGACTTGTAAAGCCTGTAGAAGCATCAACCGGAGCCTGCATTATAAGGTCTTCAACTTTTTTATTAAAATAAGTAAATTCGATACCTACTCTTCCGTTGAATAATTCAAAATCCGTTCCGATTTCAAACTCTTTCATTCTTTCCGGCTTCAGCTTATCATTGCCTAATATTAAGCTGTTAATAAGCCCTAGTCTGCCGCTATATGATATCTGATTGTAGTTTGAAAGCCTTCCGAAACTTGAAGCAGGCTGACCACCTGAGAACCCAAAAGCTCCTCTTATCTTAAAGTAGCTTACATAATCACTTAAATTTTCTTTCCAGAAGTTATTTTCAGATACTATATATGAAGCACTGTATTTCGGGAAGATCTGCCAGCGTTCATCGGCACCGAAAGTTGAAGATGCATCTGCCCTTAATGAACCTGTCAGATAAAGCATATTGTCAAAGTTGAATGTTTCCTGGAAGTAATAACCAAGAGTTTTTCTTATATCCTTTTCTTCAGAAACTGCATCAAAAGCAGCACTTCCGTTAAGCAGTTCAATAAACGGGGTCAGATCCTGAGTCTGTGATGATACAATATCGCACTCGGTCTGGAAGAATTCAGTTCCAACTGCTGTGGTTGATTTAATTTTTGAACTGAGCATTGTATTATATGTCATATCAATATTTGAGTTCAGGCTTTTACACTGCTTGGTTGCATCTTGTGAGAAACCATTAGGATATGCTGTCTGCGATGAAACACGCGGAATGTAATACTTGTCATTCTGTGAATATGTATCATATCCGAAACGGTATTGAAGCGACAGACCCTGAAGAGGTGTAAGATCCAGTTTCAGTCCGCCTACAAACCTGTTAATTTCTTCAGGTGATTTCCAGTTGTTTATTATATCAAGCGGATTGCCTCTTCCGGCAGGATTAAATCCAGCAACAGGATAAACTCCGTTTGCATCAGGATATGAGTTATATGTATTGGGCAGATTTGTTATAGCTGTAAGAACACCAAAACCATTATTATAAGCACCGCCGTTTGCTACTATATTATTAAGAGAATGAATATAGTTTGTGCTTACAGAAGCATTTAGCCATTCATTGAATATTCTGTCAATGTTAAATCTTACACTTTTCTTATCATATCTCTGTGATTTAATAATACCTTCCTGATTATTCCAGGAACCTGATAAGAAATATTTTGTATTCTGATCACCGCCTGATAATGACAAGCTTGTTGTAGCTCTTGGTGCAACCTGGAATACTTCATCCTGATAGTCATAACGTGTAACAGGTCTTAATGCTGAATCTTTTGCTACTTTTGTATAAGGATAGTCTATAAGATCAAGTTTTTTGACAACCTGGTCATACCCGACAGTTGTATTTAGCCTTACCTTCATTTGTCCTGACTGACCGCGTTTTGTAAATATCTGGACAACACCATTATTAGCGCGTGAACCGTAAAGGGCAGCAGCAGCAGCACCTTTTACCACTTCAATTCTTTCTATATCTTCAGGATCAAAGTCAGCAATTCTGTTTGTGCTGTTTCCGCCCATATCAATAAGTGCAGTTGCACTATTATCTACTATTACACCATCAATAATATACAATGGATCTGATGTTCCGGAATATAAGGTCGATAAACCTCGTAACCTTACTGTTGTACCGCCACCCGGATTGCCGGAATTGACCTGTACCATTGCACCCGGAACCTTACCTGTTAAAGCAGCATCTACCTGAGCTGCACCAATGTTTTCCAATTCCCTGGACTGAAGTGTACTTATACTGTTTCCAAGACTTTTCTTCTCAACTGCCTCAGCATTACCGGTGACTACTACCTGGTCAAGCAGCAGAATATCTTCTTCCAGAATAAAGTTTAATATAACTTTGCCAGTCTGAGCTGCAAGGACTTCCCTTTTAGTTCTGTAGCCGACGAATTTTACTTCTACAGTATTAGCATTTGCGGGCAGTTTTTTTATTTCAAGACTGTATTCGCCCTGCGTATTTGTGCTGGTACCCAATGTAGTTCCGGAGACAATTACAACAGCACCAATTAAAGGGTTTTCCTGTTTGTCAGTCACCTTACCCTGAATAATTATCTGAGCATTCAGATATGCCGGCCACGTAACCATTAAGGCTATAATGGATAAAAATAAAAGTTTTCTCCTCATTCACTACTCCATTTAATATAATTGGTTTTATAAGTTATATTGGTCTGTTCTGGCTTTTTTAACCTCAGAACAATAGAAAATCCCTGGCCCATGTTTTCGAATAGTACTTTAGAACACGAAACTGTTATTTTCACTTAGCACAATAATTATAATGGAATTTAAACGAAGCATTGGAAAGCATCTGATAAATAAGTTCAGCAATAAAGCATAGTTATCCGGATATTCACCAAACAGGCAAATATTTTTATAAAGCGCAGCCTTACACAATAGTAATGTTCTCACTTTCCGTTTTATCATATTCAGCTTTAGCAAGGAACATATAATTTTGGAAATTAAAATATGAATAAATGTCTTTTTATTCCAAGAATATTTTAAAATTATTTGAAATTGTTTTAAAAACTGACAGATAGTAAATTGCAGTTCTGAAATTTGATTACTTAATTTTATTGAGGCATCAGGCTATGAATAGCATACTAAGAAATTTAAGAGAGGAACTGAAAAGTAGTTCCGACGATAATACTCTTAGAACTGCTCAGAATTTTTTTAAGGAAACAATCCGGCCATATGGAGTAAAAACTGCCATAGTTACAAAAATCGGGAATAAATATTTCAAAGAACTGAAAAAAGAAAGTAAAGCGGAAGTTTTTAAGCTTTGCAATGAGCTTTGGAAATCCGGATATTTAGAGGAGAGTTTTATTGCTTGCAATTGGTCCTGCTTTCTTCAGGATCAATATGTGCCGCAGGATTTTGAAGTCTTTGAAAAATGGCTGAATGAATACGTCAGTAACTGGGCTTCATGTGATACATTATGCAACCATACTATCGGATCATTTATTGAAATGTATCCTGATTATATTACCAATTTAAAATGTTGGGGAAAGTCGACTAACCGATGGCTGCGCAGGGCTGCAGCTGTGACACTTATTATTCCTGCACGAAAAGGAAAATTTCTTACTGATATTTTTGAGATAGCAGATATACTTTTATTAGATAATGACGACCTGGTGCAGAAAGGATATGGCTGGATGTTAAAGGCAGCTAGCCAGGCACATCAAATGACAGTATTTGATTACGTAATAGCAAATAAGAAAGTAATGCCAAGAACTGCGCTGCGTTATGCAATTGAAAAAATGCCTGAAGAGTTAAAAATTAAGGCAATG
>JBLNEL010000186.1:0-2598 GCA_050262615.1 Bacillota bacterium | reverse complement strand
ATACTTCTCCCTTTTTATCAAATATTGGCTTTGTGATTGAATATATATATTTGACAGAGCCGTCGGGAAAGGCAAGCCGGTAATGTATTTCTTCTGTCTGCTTTCCTGATATGTTCCTGTCAAGACTTTCAGAAATAAGATGCCTGTCCTCAGGATGTATGCACTCAATTGCAAGATCAAAATCGACTGAGCCTGGCTTTGGATCAAAACCAAATATTCTTTTGCTCTCTTCTGTAAAGAAAAGTTCTTTTGTCCTGGTATTTAATTTTAGGCTGCCTAGATGTGCTAGCTCCTGAGCGCTTGAAAGGAGGATTTCACTTTCTTCAAGCTTTGTCTTTGTTCGGTTGAACTTGACCGAAATTATTCCGACTGTCCATAATACTGCAATTCCAATAAGCCTGTTAAAGATCTCGGTTTTTGAAAATACTGCATGATTTGAATAAAGGTCAAATAAAATAAGCAAAGAACTCAGCATGTTCATTGAATAAGCTAGTAATTCCGGAATATTCCATGCGGCAATTATGACAGGCAGAAGATAGAATAACCAGACAGCAATGCTTTTAAAGATGAAACCGTCAGCAATGTAGATTGCTGCAATCATCAATAATACCAGGAGAAGAACATTCAAGTTATTCTTTTTCATAGTAATACATTTTGTCTTAAAACATTTTGGAGCGCAGTAACTTCGAATAGTAACGTGGGATTTTTTTTTATAAAAGTCAAGTATCCACCCCTGCCCGCCCCTTTGCCTGATCTGAAAGGGCAAATGCAGGGATGTATAATAACAATAAGCTTATTCTAAAGACTTCGCCTGTTGCGTCTGTCTGAAAAGAACATATCGCTGTCGAAATGCGTATGACTGTAAAAGTCACCCGTATCATCCGACTGGTAAATAATATCTGGTTCAATTATTTTCCTGAGGGCGTGCTCATATTTCCTTGTAACTATACCCCCCTCAAAAGCAGGATAGTTGCGAAGCGTGTTTAACGGGATAGCATTTAATACAACCTTATCATCATCAGCATCCACTGATGCAGTTCCTATAGGAATCAGAATATGGCGGACAAGCTCATTTGCGCCAGGTTCAGTGTAATCAATTAAAACGTCCAGATATCTTACCTTTAATGCTGCAGGATCAACTATAAGATCATCAACTGTACCGACCTTTGTGCCGTCACTTGTATAAACGTCCCAATTCCTGACATCAGGATCTTTTTCCGAGACTTCAAAATAATCCAGCTCGCTTAATTTATATAGCAATTGCTTTTCATAATTTTCCATTGTACTCTCCATTGGAATAAGATTTGGATTCCGTTCACTGTATCGAGGCATTCTGTTTTTTGGGAACCATTGCCTGAAGTACTTGTCCGGATTGCTCAAAGAATTTTTTTACCTGCACTGATTGCTCTGTAGCCCTTAGCCCGGGATTTATAGCTTCAGCTTCTTTATGAAGCTGCTGAATGTTATTTTTAAGTTCAGGATAATGTCTTTCCTGAAGTTCATTTAAAAGATCTGCCGCCGAAATAAATGCCATCCTTATATCCTGTGCTTTAGAAGTAGCATCCCAGTTTGAATTTATGCTGTCTGAAACCTGCTCAAGTTTCTGACGCATCTGGTTAAGCTCTTCATCCTTTGGCTCATCTCTTACAACAGTGGCCCCAATTGCAGCACTCAGTAAATGCAGTCCGTAGCTCGCAAATTGCGGCGAATTCTCACCTTCGTTTGTACTGCCTGTCTCTTCATTAGGATTGGTATTATGTATATAACTGATAAAGGCATTAACACTTCCAGCAACTTTATTCGTATCGACAACTACACTCTGGGTTTCTACAGGTTTGTTTGAACGGTTCGTACTTCTGAAGACAAGGAATGCAATAGCTAATAACGCCACACCATACAATACATAGGACCATGGTGAAGGCTTTTTTGGTTGAATGTTTATATCAGCCATAAAATGCTCCTTAAATTTGTTTCAATCTGATCTGTTTATGTATATCGCAACTATATACTCAGTATAAAAATCTTTTTTGTTTCTAACAATGTATTTTGACCCCGCCCCTGTAAAGCGGTCCATGGCCTGCTAAATAAACCGCTCTCCGCTAAATGAACTATTCCCCACTAATTGAACCATCTCCAGCTCGATGAAGACTCTCCCGCTCAATGAACCATCCACCGCAAATTCCCCCCCGCTGAATTCTATAAAAGCTTTTTCTGTATGAGCAATTCTATGAAACTCAACCCTGCAAAAGCCATTTTCTTTGAATATGAGCCATTAACCCCCTCATTAAACTAAATTTTTGCATTGACGATAATCTACTTACAATTCCGCTTTCTAAATTCACATCACTTTAATATATGGAGATAAATATATGAGGCTTTCGCTTACAAAACTTATTATAGTAGCAATGCCGCTTTCCCTGTTTATTTTTGGTTGTTTTGATGCCCCGGATGATGTTGTTGCCCCTTCGTGGGATCTTGATATGAGTATTCCGGTTCTGAATAAAACATATACATTGCTCGATGCCATTAAAGACAACGAAGATATGATAAAATGGTATCCTGCCGGATCACAGATGGCTAACCAGCTCTATTATGCCG
>JBLNEL010000185.1:0-8403 GCA_050262615.1 Bacillota bacterium | reverse complement strand
AATGTAATCTGTTTTAATTATCTATGACCATGTCTGAAAATCTTAACCCTTGAGAAATCTGCTTTATTGAACCTGTTGACGCATAATGTAAAAAAGATTATGCCCATTACAAGAATCAATAAAGTACTCATCAGAGGCATTATAACAAATCCATTTACGTTAAAGGCAATGCCGGACTTAACAAGATCTTCGGCAGGTACGTTTTCCATTTGCAGCGTAATGTATCTGAAAGCTGAGGTGGTATAGGTTAATGGATTAAGAAAAATAACCGGGGCCAGGATCTTTGGAATTGCCATTGTTGGGATATACGCTCCGGATAAAAAAGTAAGAGGAAACGAAATAATTGTAATGAGCAGTTGAAAATTAGTTGATTCTTTTGATACAGTTGCCAGGTATAATCCGAGAGAACTAAAGGTTAATCCGACCAGGCACATTAAGGCAGTCATGATAATCCCATGAATAATATCTATCTTAATTCCCATAAACAGGCCCAGCAGGACGATAATAATTCCCTGGAAAACAGCCACAATCATTGAAGAAACAACCTGTCCGATAGCGATCTGCCATCTGCTGACCGGTGCAACCAGTATCTCTTTCATAAATCCATTTGAAATATCCTCGAGTATATTCATTGAGTTATTCAAGGATGTCTGGAATACGGTCATAATAATGATGCCGGAGATAAGGTAATTCATAGGATGGTCCAAACCTGCAGCTGCAGACCTGGTTACAAAGGAGAATATAAAGAGAAACAGTCCCGACATAAACAGCGTAAAGAACAATCTCATTTTATCTCTGGAGAGTTTAATTAAATTTCTTAACACAATAGCTTTAATCGGACGAATCATTCTCTAATCTCCTTACCTGTAATTGCAATAAATACGTCATTAAGTGTGCCCTTATTGATCTCAATATCTTCGATAGATTCCTTAAAGCATGAGATAATTTCCAAAACTTTTTCAATATCTGTTGCATATATAACGACCTGGTCATTGTCCAGTTTATATTTCATTAAAGAATTATTGAGAAAATTCAGAAGACTATCCTGCTTTGTAGTTTTAAGTTTCATTGTAGTGGATGTAAATTGCTTCTTCAGATTATATGGTGTATCATGGGCAACTATTTTTCCGTGGTCAATAATTGCCACCTTATTACAGATCTCAGCCTCCTCCATATAGTGGGTCGTAAGAAAGATGGTAATATTCTTTTGCTTTTGCAGTTTATGGATATAATCCCACACGTTAGCCCTTGTCTGCGGGTCCAGGCCGGTTGTCGGTTCATCAAGAAAGAGGACTTTCGGGAAATGCACAAGTCCGCGCGCAATCTCAGCACGTCTTTTCATTCCCCCGGATAAACTGTTAACGGGAGCTTTTCTCCAATTGGCAATATCCACAAGTTCCAGAACAAAATCCATGCGCTGCTTAACTTCTGATTTCGGCACCTTATAGAAATCGCAATGGAGTTTCAGGTTTTCCTCAACGGTCAGTTTCCCGTCGAGTGTTGATTCCTGAAAGACGATGCCGATATCATTCCTTACCCTATCTTTCTGACGGGTTACGTCATTGCCGTTAATTCTTAATTCACCATGTGTTTTGTCGTGTATAGTGCAAAGTGTATTTATTGTAGTGCTTTTGCCTGCACCATTGGGTCCCAGAAAAGCAAAGATAGTACCTTCTTCCACATTGAAGGTGATATTATCCACTGCTGTAAAGGAACCGAATTTTTTTGTAAAGTTAGTAACCTCAATACTGTTTTTTATCACAAAGCTGCTCCGGGTATTTTTTATTGCGAATTGTCCGGATAAAGTATTCAGACAATTTGTATTTACTGAAATAATATATTCCTATCATGCTTTTTAAGCCTGCGGAGCTTTTTCCTCAGGATATTCCTCTCCCGGCCAATTCCTTTCCCTATCCATTTTCCAGTGTGCATAATATCTGTGATAGAAGGCGTGCGGGCCGCGGCCGAATCCGCCGAAGAGGATCTTGGATAAAAAGAACAGTCCCAAGGCCTGCCAGTATGTTATGCTTGCAATACCAAATATTGCCGGCAGCAGGGCATTCCACAGGAGCATTAGTACCAGAGAAATTACTCCAATAAAAATCAGGGCCAGCGGGAATCTTAGAAAGAACCAGCGGTGGTGTCTTCTGTGTTCGTTAAACATTGTTTTTTAACTCCTCATATATAGTTTTTAAGTATTTTCTTAAGAATAGAACAGCATACCTTTTTCTTGAAATAAGAGTATTAACGGGAAGTTGTTTTATTTCGGATATTTCCTTGAAGCTTAGTCCCTCAAATTCATTCATAATAAAGACCTCGCTTTGTTCAGGCGGCATTACATCCAGAGCGTCTTCAATTTCACCCCAGATCTGGTTTTGCCAGTATATTTCATCCGGCAGGCTGCTAAGGTCAGGGAGTATTTCTGATAGAGAAATAGGGTCAGTAGACTCCTCATCAGGAAAGCTTACTTTTAATAGCGGCATAGGTTGCTCGCGTTTTTTCCGGCGGAAGTCGATGATCTTATTTTTTGCCACCTTAATAAGCCATGCCGAGATCTTCTCAAAGAGCTCAATCTCTTCGATTCCGGAAGCAAACTGATAGAATACATCCTGGAGTATATCCTCAGCATCTTCTTTTACCGGAACGTTTTTCCTGATATAATTGAAGAGTTTCTGCCTCTCCTTTTTTACCGTAATCTCTATTTGTTTTGAAGTTTCTGTCATTTTATTGTATTTAATTCTTCCATTAATATAGACGAATAAGCCGAAAAAATATTTTACTTTCCAGTCATTTTAGTGCATTTTATTTTTACCTTCATGGCCACAATTTGGGCACTGATAATAATCATATGGAGAATGCCGACTTAGAGGAGGGTGATATTTTAGTGACTACATTTACCGACCCGAGCTGGACACCCGTCTTTATATCTATAAAAGGTTTGGTGACCGAAGTAGGAGGTATGATGACTCATGGTGCAGTAATAGCACGCGAATATGGATTGCCGGCAGTTGTAGGAGTGGAAAATGCTACCCGACGGATAAAAGACGGGCAGCGGATTCGTGTCAATGGAACAGAGGGATTTATAGAAATACTGTAAAAGCTGCCATTGTTGTGCCTATTCAAAAGTCCATCTGATCTGAAATCCCGATTTCATTATCGTTATTTTCCCTAATGAATTGCCCTTCTCTGGTTTATCAGTTTTTTGATAATCTATCAGATTTCTGAGTGTATAAGTGGTGATTGCATGAATATTGCACCTTAAATTAAGGTCCTTTCAAATAATTTAGTTTGGCGTGGTTTTTGTTTTTATTAATTTGGATTGTGAATCTGTTGTATTCATGTGCTTTCTTTGGCTGTTATGTTTCTTGCCTTTCAATAATTTCTGGAAATATTCTAATTATTACTGAACCGGAGACATCATGAAATCAATCAGGTACCCGTTCCTTATTCTTGTATCTATCATTATTGCATTTTACGGCTGCAATAAAGGTACTGAACCCGTCGGAAATAACTCCAGGATCAACAGTCAAATAAAACCAGTGGAGGACGATGTCGTAAGATTTGCAGATACAACAATTACACAGCATTCGCCATCTTATTCTGTTTTATACTCATCACTTGATCTAAATGGAGTTGATCTATACTCTATTAAATATACTTACCCTGAAGAAGCCAGGTGTGAATTTGTTATATCACAAGACGATTCATTTACTGTAGAAATCATAGGCTGCAAAAAAGATAAAACATGGCTGGTGGACCTTGGTGATATCAAATTCAGCAGTAATGACTCCTGGATTAACTCTGAAGTTCAGCTTATTCGTAGTGAAAAATCTCTCAATCCCGACAGCACTGTAAATAACCGTTTTACATTTAAGGCATTAAAAAGCAGCAAAGGCTACTTATATTTTATTGAAACGAACCAGGCAGGTTCAGCATCATCCAATGAATCGCATGGATTGGTAATTGGCTATGACATTAATGCATTGGATAAAGTTTCTACACAAATCTATAGCACTATCTGGGAATACAATGCTGAAGGGAGTTCCTTCAGTACAGTACGTTTACGGATCAAAGGAACCACAAATGCCTATAGATTAAGAGGAATGACATATGGGGACGGCCTGGCAATGGCTATGGAGATTCCAATCGAAAACAATAATTTTGATATTGAAATACCGGTTGCATTTAGTCATGTGAAAGATGTTACCTTAACAACAAGCACTGAACTAATAGTCTATGGAACAATAGGTTTACCTAAAATTGTCAGGCTGATTAATCCCAAATCATCCCAATAATAAAATCAATAATATTTTAAGGCGCATTAAGATGAAAGCATTTAAAATGAAAACCTGCTTTTATTGTTTAAGCATTTTTCTAGTTTCATTTTCCTTCTTGTCTTTTACAGGCTGCAGTGATAGTTCAACCGAGGCGAATGACTCTATTCCGGTTAAACCGGTTGTCAAAGTTTCCAATATGAATTATAGCCAGGATAGTTTCAATGACTTCTTTCCCGACACCGTTTCTTTGAAGAATATTGCTGCTGCATATTCGGGCAATAATTATTCGGAGGAAGTAAAAAAAGCATTGAATGATTACATGAGAAAGCAGGCAAGCATATTGGGCGAAGATTCAAAAACTTTTGACAGGATAATTTCCCTTAGCGGAAGCAGCCTTACGGGGGAGTATGTACTGCCGACCTATGCTGAAAGGGCAAAGTATAATGGGCAGGATGCCTGGATTTTTCAGATCACCTATGGCCTGGGGAGTCCCACTTTAGGGCATTTTAAGTGTTTTGTGTTTGGATTGGAGAAACTTGATACTCTGCATTATGTATCGTGCAAGTAAAGAGAACAGAAGTATAGAAGAAAATCTTTTATCCGCGGATTTGAAAGGGTGCAATCTATTCTCCCATTATTACCCTTAGCTTTTTTAATTGTTTAACCAGCATTTCAGTTTCGTCATCCGGCAGCTCATTTAGTATTCTATCAAAATGCTCTTTTATTGCAATCTGTATTTTTTCTTTAACTTTTTCAGATTTTCTGCTTGCAACTATCAAAGTTGCTCTTGAATCCTGCTGATCAGGTTTCTTCTTAACCCAACCATCTTTTTCAAGCTTTACAATAATCTTTGATGTAGAGAATTTATCTTTTAGAGTAAGCTGAACAAGCTCTGCCTGCTTTAGTGGTTTATCCGAAAACCATAAGGCTCCCATAATTGACCATTGTTCTGTTGTAAGAGAAAATTCCTTTAGAACCTTTGTCATTTCTCTTTTCATTAACAAATGAGCCCGCATCAGGTTAAACCCTAAAGCATCATTCAAAAAATCAGGAATTTGCATTTCTTTTTCCAAATGTTTCTATGCGGCTTCTATATTTGAGCGATCATAAAACAATGAAAATCATTACTGCCAACAAATATTTAAGCCACATATTCATTAATGTCAATCCTTAATTATCCTTTCAACCATTTTGCCCCATTGGCTTGTGGTCAGAAAACTTTTGTCAATATTTTCTGAAATTTCCTCAAATAAGCTGTATGTTAGTGAAAATGTCATTAAATCCTTTGGCAGACGCTTTCTTGCTGAAATATCATTCAGTCCAATAACGGCTTTTTTCTCTTTCATCTGCTGATATTTTAGCGGTTCTGTAACCATACTGCCGCATGCAGATAAAAATCTTGTAATAATCCTATTATCATCAAGCGGTGCGTTGAAATAAACAAGATAAGTTAGTGCACTTAGCTGGTCAGCATTGAGAAAAAAAGTAACCACTTCAGGTTTTTCCCCGTCCTTAAAATCCACTAAAGGTTTGAATATTGTATATTGACTTCTGTTTATTGCAATGCTCATAGATTCAACATACTGTTTTGCCTTTTCTGGTGAATCAACAAACTTTTCGCATTCTCTGCTAGTTAAACCATCAGAAAGGAAGTATTCAATTCCATCGAAAATCCAATCTGAATATCCTAAATAATATGCTGAGCAAGCCCATCCGGTAGTATTTTCATCAACAGAAACTGTTTTTCCTTTTGCACTTAAAAATAATAAGGGCATTATACAACCCTTTCCTTTTTCGTTAAAACTTAGCGAAGCATCAGGTTTTTCATTTGCATAATACATTCCAACCGGAAAGTATTCCAGCGCTAATACTTCTTTTAACTTTAGTCCAATTGCTGCTATATCTTGCACAATTTCTCCCAATTTTAGTTGTCACGACAACTTATTTAAATGTACTCAAACATAATAAAAACGATCAGGCAAAGCAATGTATTTCCTAAAGTCAGAAAAGATTGCTTTAGAATAATACAAAATTTAACTAAATTCGCACAGGCGTGATTTGGGATAAGGACAGTTGTTAAAATAATCAGCCTGAGGATAATTATAGCAATAATTCACCCAACTGCCCCACTTATCTGAGATAGACGGATTTCGAAAATATTTAAACCCTGCGTACAGGAGGAATGGTTATGGAAAAACATAAGATATTTGCGATGATATTTGCGAATTTGTATCCACTATACATTGGGAAAGCCGAACGCAAAAATCGCACAAAAGAAGAGGTTGATCAGATCATCTGCTGGCTGACTGGTTATGACCCTGCCGGATTACAGCATCAAATAGAACATGGAAATGATTTAGAAACTTTTTTTGCGCAGGCACCAGCCATAAATCCAAATAGTTCACTTATCAAAGGTGTAGTATGTGGTGTTCGTGTAGAAGAAGTTGAAGATCCATTAATGCAAAAAATACGCTATTTGGACAAACTCATCGATGAACTCGCAAAAGGAAAAGCAATAGAGAAAATTCTTCGTAAGTGAACCTATATTATTTAGCTAATAATCGTAGAAATTTAACAAGTATAAAACCTCTCACCGTGAAGAAAGCTTTAGAATAATGCTAAAATTGATTAAATTCGCATGGACAGGTTTTGAAAAGGGATAAAGGAAGAAAAGTATGGATTATAAGACTGTAAGCGGTACAATAAACATAGCAACGGGGCTTATTCTGGGCTTAGTTTGGCTAGGCATTGCGGCCTTTCTTCTGCTGAAGAAAAGGAAGAGTCTGGTGCATGTGCTGTTCTTCACAATATTCTACATCTATCTGTATAAAGTTTTTGACTACACCCTTTTCCAATTTCAATCCCTGATTCTTCTGAAGCATTTTGTGCCGGGCCTGATGCTCAACGGGCTGAGCGCTGAGAAAAGCGTAAATTTAATTCCGCTCGCCACACTCAGGCTGGAGGACATTAAGACCTCTCTTCTCAACGTTCTGCTTATGATACCGTTCGGTTTCGGACTGCCGTTTATTACCAGTTTCAGCATGAAAAGAGTAGTCGCTGCTGGTGCGCTCTTTAGCATCGTTATCGAACTTTTGCAGCTGATAACGGGATTTATGGCAAATACGACATTCCGTGTAGCCGACATCAATGACGTGATATTCAATACGGCCGGTGTGGTAATAGGCAGCATGATCTTTGTCGCATTCGTGCGCATGTATCGCCAGGCATCCCGCAATTGGACGATGAAAGAAATTCCGGTCCTAAGGTATATCGCAGAGCGGCCTCAGGTTGATAAATAATAAACTATAAACACTAAAACCCGCAAATTTAAATAACCACACATGAAAAGAAGCTTAATAATTTTTCTTCAGATTGGGATTTTTCTCATCGGCATCGGCGCTCTTGCTCTAATGCTTTGGGAACCCCACCTTGAAGGCAGAAACGCGCATGCCACACTCCTTCAAATATATTTCAATGATCCTTTTCTGGCATATGCATACATCGCATCCATTTTCTTTTTTGCAGTGCTCTATCAGGCATTCAGGCTCCTTGGATTTATAGGACGGGATGAACTCATTTCAGCACGTTCCGTGAAAGCGCTGCGGACCATAAAATATTGCGGGTTATCTCTTGTTGGCTTTCTCCTGGGGGCTGAAGCTTACATATTTATAATTCAGAGAGGCCGGGAGGATGACATTATGGGCGGTGTTGCTATCGGTCTTTTTCTGATATTTGTCTCCGCCGCAGTGGTTATTGCCGCAGCCGTGTTTGAAAGACTTCTAAAAGGCGCCGTGGATGCAAAATCCGGGAACGACTTAAATGAAATTATAAACTAATCCCTTATTCTGATATTGAGCAGATCCTGCTATTATGAATATAATAATCAGAAGGTTGTTTAGTTCCATATTTTCACCTGAAAGAGGAGTAAAATTTGCTTATATGGAACTAGAACAACCTTCCTTTTTATATTCAAACCGTAATTTTATCTATTATTTTCATTTAGTTTCTTAACAGCAGCAAACTTGGCGGCTGCTAATGTCTCACGGTTTACCTTCTCTGTGATCCTTCCGCGTGTAATATCTTCAATATTCAGATATCCGCTTATTATGAGTATTTGAAGAACCAT
>JBLNEL010000184.1:0-5148 GCA_050262615.1 Bacillota bacterium | reverse complement strand
GATCCAGTCTTCAGGAACCGACCTGGTCTTCAACCTCTGCGAAGAATTCCGCAGCCAGGCAGGAGAACAATTACACCGAGGTCTTACGGCTTTTTCATCTGAATGACTATGGTTACAGGATAATGTATTTTATATTTGAAAACATCCAGGACTATGACGAAGTTACCGGTGCTGCGAATTTCAGCAGCACTTATGAAATAGGGAATTATGGTTCAGTTTATGCAATTGACAACGACACACTTTCAAATGTTAACGGAAAGCATGAAATTACCCATTTTATTGTAGATAATTATTTCGGTTTCGGTGCTCCTGGCCCCTTTAAATGGCTTATAGGTGAAGGTTTAGCCGTCTGGTCTGAAAATGAATGGAATAGAACTGATCTTTATGAATATGCAGCAAAAAAACTTATTAGCAATGAAATCAGTTCTCCATATTTTATAGTATCTCATCCTGAAGCTCAGAAAATTCAGCAGAATATCTATCCGATGGCCGGAGCTTTCACAAAGTACATGGTTGAAACCTACGGATTACCAAAATACCTTAATTTATATCAAAGAGGGTTTAATATAGAAAGTTTCAGGCTGATTTTTGGCCGGAGTTTTTATGATGAAAATCTGCTTTTTGAGCAGTTTCTGATCAAAAAACTTCATTCGCTAAATAAAATTCATACTCCGAGTAATTTCGTCCCGGAATCAAAGCTTAAATAATGTATTAAACCAAAAATTTAAGTTAAAATAAAAAGCCTGCTCCCTGGAATTTTCCTAAAATTTATCTCATACTTTCTGTTTTTTTGGAGCTCCCAATATTGCTGCCAGGATGGATAAAATATTTACCTGCCGAAGTTGAATTTACTTAAGCTAAGTACAAGTTAAATAATAAGTTAACTCCGGTATACAATTTGATGTATTTCAGGTGTCATTTTGTAAAAGGAGAAGATTATATGTGTTCAGGTCTTAAGATAATGTTGGTTTTATTTGTTTTTTCTGCTTTTTCAAGTAAATGTTCAGCTGGCAATGATAAAAGCACTGCTGCTTCTGAAAGCAAGGCAAGTAATTTTTACCAGTCAATTTGTGATTATTATAAGGCCCCGCAAAAAGAGGTCCAGGCCGCAAGAAAGCTGCCAGATGAAGAAATACCTGTGGCATACTTTTTTGCAAGGACTGCAAAAGTCAGTCTGGAAGACATAATTAATCAGAGGCTTACAGGTTCACGCTGGTCAGATATATCTAAGTACTACGAAATTCCCTTAAATACATTCGCTAATCCACTTACAGAGGAGAACTCGTGCAGAAGGCATGAATTTCCGAGCAAACTGCATAAGGCAAAAAAGTTATCAATAAAAAAGATATCAGATAAAGAAATTGTAAACCGCATAAATATAAAATTCATTTCTGAAGATCATCTTTGTTCCCCTTCGTATGTAAAGAGTTTGAGGAAGCAGGGGGATGATTTTGTAAGCATTAATGACAAAATAACTCTCGAGCATAAAGAACTTCTGCAGGAATTACGTACCAGGAACAGAAGTATGGAAAGCCTTGCAGAAATTCCGGCCTCTGAATGATTTAATTGTTTAAATATCTTTTCTTTTTAAGAAAAGAATAATTTCCAGAAGTTGTAATTGACCTTAAGTTGGATGTAAACTATCTTTGTCTATTATTATTTCAAATTGCCGGGATGTCAGAATTTTATACCTGAGGATATATTATCCAGGTAAATTATCCTAACAGTATTCTCTCCCTGAAGCAATTTACCATAACTATTAGATGTGGAGATATTTTATGCCTTTTATAAACTGAAACCCAAGATATAGTGTAGGGATAAATGAAATTGATTCCCAGCATAACAAACTGATAGGTTACATAAACGAATTGCATGAAGCAATGAAAACCGGGAAAGCTAAAGATGTAATAGGCGGTATTATAACTAATCTGATCAATTATACTAACAGTCACTTTACGCTTGAAGAAAAGCACATGAGTGAACAAAAATTTCCGGGATATCTGGAACACCGTAAGGAACATCAGGAATTTGTTAAAAAAGTCCTTGAGTTCCAGAAAAACTTCAATAGCGGCAGCACAAGTATTTCGATCGATATCTTAAATTTTTTAAGAGACTGGCTTCTTAACCATATCGCTATTTCCGATAAAAAGTATGCTCCGTTTTTAAATGAAAAAGGGGTAAAGTAACAACCAGCAATCCGGAAAAGAATATGAGCATTAAGACAAGTAATGCAGTAAAAGTTTACGAGGCCCGGATCAACCGGGTCTTGCATTATATAAATGAAAATCTGGAGAGTGATCTTTCTTTAAGCGTTCTTTCAAAAGAGGCATTTTTCTCACCGTTTCATTTCCACAGAGTATTTCTTTCGCTTCTTGGTGAAACTCCAAACGACTTTGTTAAAAGGTTAAGGGTTGAAAAGGCAGCAAATCTGCTTATAACCTACAGGGATATGCCCGTAACTGAAATAGCATTTAACTGCGGATTTTCTTCTTCAGCCACATTTGCGCGTGCATTTAAAGAACATTTCAACTATAGTGCCTCTGAATGGAGATCCGGCGGATATGAAGTCTATAGCCAGGAGAACAGGAATAGCAAGAATTGCAAAACTGAAAGCAATAATAGCAAAGCTTTACTTGAAAACAGGGAGTATCTTTTATCTGTAGATAATTTAATTCAAAGTAATAATCTATGGAGCAAAGATATGAAAGTTGAAATTAAGAAAATGCCAGCTCTTCATCTGGCATATGTTAGCCACAATCAAGGATACAATAGTAAAGTCGGGGCAGCATTCGACAAATTATGTAAATGGGCATGGCCGCGCGGATTAATAACCAAGGATTCGGTTTTTCTGGGAATATCTTTAGATAATCCGGATATAACCCCTCCTGATAAATGCCGTTATTATGCTAGTATGACAGTTCCCCAAAATACTGAGGTCAGTAACGGTATTGGATTAACAGATATTCCTGAATTCACATGTGCAGTTTACAGATACGAAGGAACACAGGATGGAATTGAAGCTGCATATAACGATGTATATAGAAACTGGCTACCACAAAGCGGCTATCAGCCTGAAGATTTTCCATGTTATGAGATCTATCTTAAAAGCCCAAATGATAAACCAAAAGGCGTATTTATAATGGATGTTTGTATTCCTGTAAGACCATTATGAAGCTTTCGGACAAGAATGATCAACAAAAATCAAATGAGGTAGTAATGTCAAAGATAGATTTTAAGAAAGAGTTTAAGGAGCTCTTTAACCCTCCTGTAAGCAAAGTCTCTGTGGTAGATGTTCCGGAAATGAACTTCATAATGGTTGATGGAAAGGGAGATCCCAATAATTCTGAATTATTTAACGACGCAGTTGAGTCACTTTACTCAGTGGCATATTCAGTTAAGTTCTCCCTTAAACGGCAGTATTCCAAAGCTTCATTATCCGAAGCTTCTGTAACTGAGGATAAAGCTTTTCCGGACTATACAGTTCCTCCACTTGAGGGATTATGGTGGTGCGGGGATAATACAGGGCAGTTCAATATTGATGATAAAGAAACCTGGAAATGGACTTTAATGATAATGCAGCCTGATTTTATCACCCCTGCTGATATAGATAGTGCTGTCAGGAATGTTTCCGGGAAAAAGAAACTTGAAAGTCTCAGATCGATCAGATTTGAGAAATATAAGGAAGGAAGAACTGCTCAGATAATGCACATAGGTCCATACGCAGATGAAGCCCCCTCAGTTAAAAGGCTGCATTGTTTTATTCAAGAGAATGGTTACAGACTTTCCGGCAAGCACCATGAGATCTATCTGAGTGATCCGAAAAAATCAAAACCTGAAAAAATGAAAACAATAATAAGACAGCCATTCCGATAATAAATAAACAGTTATTAACAGATTATGCTGCCTTAAGTTCTTTTAAGGCAGCAAATAGTATAGACAGGTTCGACCTCAGAGGTCATCTTTATGATATCTTTACTGCATTATTCACAAACGCTACAACTTAAGCTTTATTTTTTTATCACCTTTATTTATGTTTGTGCTCTGGCTGCTTTTTCATCAAAATAACTTTTGTTATCTTCTTCAAAATAAGTATATTTTGAAAAAATATTCTGATATCTATGAAAATATACAATTACCTATTGGAGACAATAGAAGAAAAAGGTGCTTCATATCTGATACTAATTGATCCTGACAAAATAAAAGATGACCAGTTAGTTAATTTTATAAAGGAGTGTGAGTCTGCAGGTGTAGATGGTTTGCTTATTGGAGGCAGCCTTATGGTAAATGGAGACCTAGCACACACCGTAGAAATAATAAAAAAAAATAGTACCCTTCCGGCTATTGTATTTCCTGGCAGTGTCAGTCAGGTTTCTGCAAATGCCGATGCCATTCTTTATTTGTCATTAGTAAGCGGCAGAAATGCCGAGCATCTTATCGGTAAGCATGTACTTGCGGCCCCGTTATTAAAAATGTATGGAGTTGAGCCAATTTCAACAGGCTATATGCTCATTGAATCCGGTTCAGTTACGACTGCCGAATACATCAGCGGCAGCTGTCCAATACCCCGTAATAAGCCGGAAATTGCTGCTGCAACAGCTTTGGCAGCGCAGTATCTTGGAATGAAGATGATATATCTTGAGGCTGGTTCAGGAGCACAGCTTTCGGTTCCAAATGAAATGGTAGAGTACGTCTCAGGAATTTTGGATATACCAGTCATTGTCGGAGGTGGCATAAGGGCTCCCGAAGCTGCGCGTGAAAAAGTTCAGTATGGTGCAAAAATAGTAGTAACAGGAAATTATTTTGAAGACCCTCAGAACTGGAAACTTTTAAGAAAGTTTGCTGAGGCAGTGCACGTTAAGAAGTCAGTCGTAATTTAATCAAATCAAGACAGGAAAATTTGTGGATAAGAACAAGTTTATTGCCGATTCGCTTATTGACAGTTCAGAGACAAAGTTAAGGATCATGGAAAAATGTTCTGCTGATATATTAGCGGCTTCAGAAATGCTAATAGAAGCCTTCAGCAAGGGTAAAAAACTTCTGCTTTGCGGCAATGGCGGCAGCGCTGCCGACTGTCAGCATATTGCTGCTGAGTTCATGATAAGACTTTCTCATGATCTGGTGCGTAATGCTTTACCGGCTATATCACTT
>JBLNEL010000183.1:0-3711 GCA_050262615.1 Bacillota bacterium | reverse complement strand
TTCCTTTAAACTTATTTTAGAAGTAATAATAAACAGTATGAAAGAAACAATGAAAAGAGAATAGAAGATCATTGTAAAAGTTACTGAACTGTTTAGAGTGACGAATATCCCCCCTAGATTTTGCTGGTTGACATAGCTTTTCAAAATAAAATCTCTGGGTTCAAATAACTGGTAAGTTAATAATAATCGTGACAAGTACCCGCCAAGCCATAAAATTCCACTTAAGGTACATATATAGAGAAAGAACTTTGATACTTTACTGAGATTTTGCATAAATTAAATATCCTTTTTCCAAAAATATAAAAAAAATATGAATATTGCCTCTATCGATATCGGTACAAATACCGTATTAATGTTAATTGCAAATATAAACAAAGATGACAAAACAATTAAACCTTTACTGAATGAATATAAAATGCCGAGGATTGGCAAAGGCTTAGTCCCAGGCGGAGCGATCAGTAAAGAAAGAATTGAGGATCTTTTTCAGGTGCTTAATAAGTATTCTGTATTGATCAGGGATTATAATTGTAATAAAATTATTGCAAAGGGAACCAGCGCACTCAGACTTGCTTCGAATTCTCAGGAAATTATTTCAGCCATAAGAAGCAAATTTGGTATTGATGTCGAAGTAATTTCAGGCAAGGAAGAAGCTAGACTTTCATATATTGGATCTATTTCTGCTGCAAGTTCAGATACATTTATAGTTATTGATATTGGAGGTGGAAGTACAGAAATAATCTCCGGCAGCAGAACTGAAATAAAATACAGTAAAAGCTTCAATGTTGGAGTAGTTAGTCTTACCGAACGATATATTCATCATGATCCTCCAAAGCCCAGGGAATTAACTCTGATGAATAACATAATAGTTAATACTTTCGATGAACTAAGGGACGTGTTACCTCGTAATGCGGCAGTAATTGCTGTAGCGGGTACACCAACTTCCCTTTCATGTATGAAGATGGGGCTAAAAAAATATAATGAAGAGAAAGTAGAAGGATCCAGTTTAACCAGATCTCAGCTTCAATACTTTATAAATGAGCTTTCCTTGTTAAGTCATACTGAGATCAAAGAAAAATATCAGCAGATAGTTGAAGGCCGGGATGATATTATTCTTACCGGAACAATGATCTTGTATAATTTGACGGAAATCCTTAACTCAAATGAAATAATTGTTAGCGGCAGGGGCATCAGATATGGCTCTCTAGTAGATTATCTAAATATGCCCCTGTAAAATAATATTTTATGGGATTCTATTTTGTATAACTGTATCCTGAGGCTCGAATGAATTATCCGGGTTAAGATAATCTAAAGTATAGTGGAGTCCCCTGCTTTCTTTCCTCATAATTGCTGATTTGATGATTGCATGAGAGCAGGTTATCAGATTTCTTAGCTCCAGTATATCTTCGAAGACTTTAGTCTTTTTGTACATATCTTCAATCTCTATATAGAGATTATGAATTCTTTTTGAAGCCCGGTCTAGTCTTAGATTACTTCTGACTATTCCGACATAATCCCACATTACCTGTTTAACTTCTCTAAAGCTATGAGAAATCATTACCTTCTCATCAGCTGAAAGAGTTCCGGACTCATCCCACATTGGGATTGATGGAATATCAAAGTCAGTGGATGGGATACTATTATTGATTTCCATTGCCGCCCGGTAAGAGAAAACCAGAGCTTCAAGCAACGAGTTGCTGGCAAGTCTGTTAGCTCCATGAATGCCTGTCATTGAAACCTCTCCACATGCATATAGCCCGGCTAACGATGATCTTCCTAGCGTATCTACAACAACACCTCCGCAGGCATAGTGAGCTGCCGGTACGACTGGGATGAATTCTTTTGTTATATCAATCCCCCTTTCAAGGCATCGTTTATAAATATGTGGGAAGTGTTCAATAATTTCATTTGCAGGCTTATGGGTAATATCAAGGTAAACGTAATCATCACCGCGCTTTTTTAATTCGTTATCAATAGCACGTGCGACAATATCTCTTGGAGCAAGTTCCTTTCTGGGATCATATTTTGACATGAATTCAGCTTTATCTTTAGTCCTGAGAATTCCTCCGAAACCTCGAACTGCTTCAGATATCAGGAATGAAGGTTTTGATCCTCCTGATTCATCGTTGCTTGAATATAGGGATGTCGGATGAAACTGAATAAATTCCATATTGCCTAATTTTGCTCCGGCTCTGTACGCCATTGCAAAACCATCACCAGTCGCGATCAAAGGATTAGTAGTATACAAATATACCTGTCCCAAACCGCCTGAGGCCAATATCGTGGCTTTAGCTTTGACCGTAAGAATTACATTATTCATTACATCAAGTACATAAGCTCCCCAACAGTGACGATTATTAATAACGGCTTCTTTCAATTGATAAACATTATGTTCTGTTATCAGATCAATTGCGAAATGATCCTCAAGTACAACAATATTTTCTTTAGAATTAACAGCTTCGAGTAAAGCTCTTTCAACTTCATGCCCTGTCAGATCAGCAGCATGAACTATTCTATGTTCAGAATGCCCGCCCTCTCTTGCCAGGTCAAGATGGCCATCTTTATATGTGAATTGTGTGCCAAGATCTATCAGATCATGTATACGCTCCGGTCCCTCCTTAACAAGAATTTCTACCGATTCACGCTTACATAATCCTGCGCCAGCTATTAATGTATCGGAAATATGCTTTTCGAAAGAGTCATTTGCTCCAAGGACAGTAGCTATTCCGCCCTGGGCTAAGTTTGTATTTGATTCTGCAATATTTTTCTTTGTTACAATAGTTACTTTCAGTTTATCTGAAATTTTTAAAGCAGCATACAATCCGGCAATACCAGAGCCAATTATAAGAACATCTGTTTCTATATTCATTTTATTTATTTCTTAAAGAATCCTGTAAAGCATTTAAAAACAAATCAGCATCATTGCGGCTTATTATATAAGGCGGCAGCAATCTTAATACATTCTGGTTTGTTGCGTTAGTTAATATTTTCTTTGTTCTCATTCTCTTAACAATTTCAGTGGCCTCGAAAGTAAGCTCTATGCCAAGGATGAATCCTTTACCTCTTACTTCTTTAATCAGTTCAGGGAATTCTTCTTTTAATTTAAGAAGATTTCCTTTTAAATAATTACCTGTCTCTGCCACATTTTCAATCAGCCCATTTTCAAAAACTTCTTTCAAAACAACGAGTCCTGCAGCACAACTAACAGGATTTCCTCCAAAAGTAGTCCCATGTTTTCCAACAGGAAAGACATCGCTTAGTTCACTTGTTGTTAAAAATGCCCCTAAAGGAAGTCCCCCTCCGATAGCTTTTGCAGTAACCAGAATATCTGGTCTTACATTATAATATTCATGAACGAATGCTTTTCCGCTTCTGCCAACTCCATCCTGAATTGCATCAGCGACAAAAATAAATCCGTATTTATCTCTTAATTCAACCACACGGGAGATAAATTCGCCGGATACTTCATTAATCCCGCCTTCACCCTGAATGAACTCAAAAATTATTGCAGCTGTATCATTATTTACTTTTTCATTCAGATCCTCAATACTGTTAAATTCAATGTGTCCAATATTGCTGAGCAGCGGTTCAAAACCTTTCTTATACTTTTCACGTGAGGTCAAAGTCATTGCAGCATAAGTCCTGCCATGGAATGAATTGGTCAGCGAGAATATTTTTTTATAAGGACCCATTTTAAGTCTGATCATTTTTACT
>JBLNEL010000182.1:0-5825 GCA_050262615.1 Bacillota bacterium | reverse complement strand
GAAATCAGTCTTATGTTTTCCTATAACTCATCACGATAAGAATAGTTATCTATTTACGCGGGGCTTAAAATGGACGAAATTGAAGTTAGAGAATTAGTGCCATCTGAATATAATGAATGGGATTTGCTTGTAGAAAAAGCTCAATCTGGTACACTCTTTCACACCAGTGAGTGGCTTGGAATTTGCAGGGATGTCCTGTCCAAGGATCTTAAAATCTATGGTTGCTTCAAAAAAGGCGAGCTTGTGGGAGGATGTCCTCTTTTTGTTAAAAATATTAAGGGAGCCTTGAGAGTAGCGACTTCGACCTGCGACATGACCAGCTACAGTGGGCCTCTGATAAAAGAAAGTGCTAGCTCCAAAGCAAGTAAACGAGTACAGGATATTCACGAAATTCTTAATCCTCTCAGGGAATTCCTGTGCAAGCAGGGATTTGACAGTATTCATCTTACATTTTCTCCAGGTTTTGAAGATGTAAGACCTTTTACATGGTACGGATGGGATTCCGCTGTGCATTATACCCATTATTTGAATCTGAAAGAAAATGTAGATAATAATATTTCAAGAAAGATCCGAAGAGAACTTAAAACTGCAGATGAGGCCGGGCTTAAAACCAGGGCGTGGAATGATCCTGAAACATATTACCATCTGCTTTCAATGGTCTACGAGAAACAGAATTTAGCACCTCCGTTGCCTAGAGAGTTTTTCGAAAGAGTATTTAATCTAATTAAGGAAAAAGACATTGGCTACATGTTTATTACAGAGACCCCTGAGGGCGAAGCTGTTGCAGCTCATTTGAATTTGTATGGAAAGAAATGCACTGTAACATGGACTTCAGCCCTGAACCCGGATTTTGGCCGCTTGGGTCCCAATGCTCTTCTGTATTATAATGAATTTCTTGACCTGAAGTCCCGAAATTTCGAATACATGAATGTAATGGCAGCAAATATTCCTAGATTTGCGGATTTTATTATGGGCTTTTCTCCCGAGTTAATTCCATATTATAGTGTGACTCTGGAGAGCAAAAAATATTCGATCGCAAAGACTCTGTATAAAACCACTCACAAAGAAACTTACTGATAAAAAGCGAAATTTTTTAAAAATATAAAAGTCGGGAAAATCCCGAAATTACTTTTTTATTGTTTTATAGGATTTTTCCTTTATTTATTCCGGATTGAAACATGCTTTTCTTCTGTAAATGGAATACTCTGAGAGATCAGCTTTTATTAAGGTTCTTTTTCTGAAAAGAGAATTAAAACCTCTCAGGTTCGATTTTTTATGTTCACGAGAAAAGTCGAAAATATCTTCTTGAATGCAGGATCATCACGAAGAGTTATCCCATAATAGATAGGAGTTATGATGACAGCTGCAAGCATAATGACATAAAAACTCGCAGAGAGTGCTTCTAGCAGAATCAATGGGATTGAAACAACTATCCCGACTGCTGTATACTTAACAAGAATTTCTAAGCTTTCCCTTTTACTAATCCCTACCAGATTAAGCAAGTATGCATTGTTCCAGAGTGAGAATATAGCTCCCGTGAGGCTAAACAAGCCGAGGGAAAATTCAGGACTTTTTGCGTAAACTCCCCCTATAGCAAGTGCTACGAACCTTGAGATTAGAAGAGCCATACTGTAAGTAAACCAGACCTTTTGCTTCTCGAACACACTGTAGAGAGTTGAAATGGGTGAGGCAAGGAAGACAAGGAATATCCATGGTACAAGAATTTTTACATAAGTACCTGATAGATACCAGCTTTTTCCGAAAGCAAATGTAAATATTTCTTCTCCAAGTATTAATAGGAGTATCATAGGAAATATTCCCATTAAGATTAGCTTTTTGTAAACTTCGCTTACAATGGTTTTCATATCGCCTTTCCCATTCCCATTTTTCACCTCGCTGATTTTCTGGAAGAAAACCTGTTGTACAGCTGTCCCAATGAGTCCCATGGGCATATTTACTACCTGATTTGCAAGTGAGAAATACCCGACAAC
Source organism: Bacillota bacterium (assembly GCA_050262615.1). Taxonomy (GTDB): domain Bacteria; phylum Bacteroidota; class Ignavibacteria; order Ignavibacteriales; family SURF-24; genus JAUZPB01. Next base: position 3,834 of record JBLNEL010000182.1, on the reverse strand, counting down.
GCTTGTACTGTAAAAATATGCGAGCAAGAAAGTAGGCACCTGAGGCGAAATCGTATTTGCAAGTGTAGACCATGAACTAAATAAAGGAAAATTTTTATATTGAATAGCCATCTCTTTCATTTTTTTAACTGATACTTTCCTGAAGACCTTTAAGTCTTCTTTTACGCCCTTGAGCATAACCATGTCTGCAAGTCCATATCCAAGGGCATAACCTGCTATCAGGCCCAAAGGAGATACACTCCAGAAAGGAATTAACTGAAGTACTTTAGTGGATAAAGCGTTTAAAACTCTGGATCCTGCAATAACTCCAAAACGTAGTTTTCTTGAAAGCCAGTAATTCTGCACGAAAAAAAGACCATTAAAGAACACTATTACAGGAAGATAAATTAAGTATTTTGAAGATCCAGGAGTATGAAAGATGCACTCAATAATGTACTCAATCTCCTCCGGAAAAATTATCACTGCTACAGCTATGAACAAAGATATAAGAGTGACTAAAATCGAGGTAAGGAAAAATACGTTTGCAGAATCCTCTTCGGTTTTTGGTAACATAATAGCAAACTGGTACGAAAAAGTAGAGAAAATTACCAGTATGCCGGATACTGCCACAAAAAGCTGAAAGACTCCCATATCGTCAGGACTGTAAATTCTAGTGATTAATGGTACAAGAAGTATACCCAGAATCTGTGAAGCAACACTTCCTGATACAAGTTTTAACACATTTCCGATAAAGTTTGACATACTATTTCCAACTTTAAAACATAAACCCCAGATACATGGGCTTTTCTTTTTTATCAGGACTTACGCATTTGAGGTATAAATCAAGTATAATAAAAGTTGTGATTAATATCCATATTTTAGACCATTAAAATGTTTAATGCTGGTATTCCTATTCAATCGCGTAAGTCCTGCTATATTCAGCGTTAAAGGCTATTTTGGACTCTTATTTTCTGGTCGTTTTTCTTTCTTTTGTGTAAGCAAATATTTCTTTGTTATCATATACCCGAGCGTAGTCCTGTGTTTCAAACCTGTTGAAGAATTCTTCAGGCAGAGTCTGGATAAAATTTACACCATAACGTTCTGGATCATTAATAGAGACAGGTTCTTTTAGAGTTGATTTTCTCAACAAAATCATAGGATTGCCATCAATCTCTCCAGTTTGTATATGCTGAATGTTAAAATATGTTGCGTTACTGGAGTCATACCCTCTGTCTCTGTAAAAAAGGCAACTGTCATAGGGAGAGTCCATAAGGATGTTTCCGGAGTACTTCGCGGTTATTGTTTTAATAGCCTCAATTTCAACGTCTTTGAACTGGTTTCTTACGGTCGTGTCCTTTGCCACAAGCGGATTGTCTTTATTTATGCCTGGCGTTGTAACCATCACAAATGAAAACAGCAGAACGATCATGAAGATTGCGGGGATCTTTGCTTTTTTTGAATTAAAGAGGCTTACTAATTTCAGCATATATGATGCAGCTACAAGCACCAGAAATACCGATATCAACGGGAACCATCTGCTTGTAAGGAAATTTCTCATCCCGAGTAAAGGAATTCCATAAGCAAGACTATACAGAATCACAACCACTAAAGCAATAGAGAATTTGTTGACTTTTTTGACGTCTCCGCGAGAAAACCAGGCTAATACTCCTCCTATCGCAAAAAACGGCAGAGCAAGGTAGCTTATGTGGAGTAAGAGTATTTCCAGTGTTTCCTGATTATTTCCGGAACCTACAATGAGTTCATCGCTTGAATAACTAGCTCCTGCTTGAAGTACGTCCATCAGAGGACTGAGAACCATTTCAAGAAACGAAGTGTTCGGGTTGACATACGTGAACATCCAGTACGTTTGTAAACTAATTGTAAAAAAGAGGATATAATTAAAACTAGCCGTTTTGATGGGAAGACTCTTGTACATATGATTGTGCAGGTATTTGCCTGCATAAATTGAGACTAAAGAAAGAAATACTACGAAAGTGGTCAACTGGTGAGTCAGGACCATTAGAATAGTAACTGACAGGATAAATCCCGTATACCTCAAGCTCTGTTTCTCGCTAAAGATTGTGTATATAATGAATATAAAGTAGCAGAGAACAAGAGAACCAGGGGTAATATTTGCAATGCCTGCAACGATGTTATGATTATTTAAGTTTATTAGTAAAGTCGCAAGCAAACCCATTTGAGGTCCTTCAAGCTTTTTTCCTATAAGGTAAACGCCTACCGTACTGAAAACACTGGCAAACCCTATGGAATAAAACATTGCATCTTTAATATCGGTTTCGCCCATTATCTGGACAACTGAAATAAAAATATGGGATAGTGGGTAATAGAAGTACTTACTGCTTATTTCAATCGGCGCGACGAAACCGGTATCAGTAATTGCCCTTGCCATACTGGCATGGAAATAAGCATCGTAACCCATCAGGCTCGGAAAATTGTAGAAAATCCCGACTCTTATAAGAATTGATAGCAGGAATATCTGCAGTAATACAGAGGTTACCCTGTCTCCCTCTCTAATATACAGAATCTGGGAAGCGATAATGGCTGCAAGGACACATATTAGTATAAAATAGGATATGGGCCTGTAGTACAGATTCATACTGAATATCAAAACGCATGTTAAAAAAATAAGATAATATGAGATGCCAAGTATACTTTTAAATCTGTCTTCTTGGGAAGATATTGCGGCTTCACTTCTAAATTTATTCCTAAAGAAAAAGTAGATCAAACAGGAAGAGAGAATGGCAATTCCAATATCTTTCTGGTTTAGATTGATAATATAGTATAAAGAAATAATTAATAATCCTAAACCGAATCCCATGGCGCTGAGAATCACATCAAGATTTGTTGTAAACCTCTCAGCGTATCCTTTTGCAGTTTCCATAAAGCCCCACAACATAATAATTTTTATAACTGAATTGCTCCAAGCTAAAATATTTTTTGCTTGTAAATCCGGAAGACTTTTTACGGATTACTTCTCTTTTTCAGCTACTCTTCCTTTTACACGTCAGCCTATCGTAATTTTTAACCTTTCTTCTCCCACCATCTGTATATCTCGGCTCCCGATGTCATCCAGGCCTCCTTTTGAGTGCAGTACTGGAGGATTTTTTTGTAAAATTCCAGATAATCCCCCTGCATATACGTATTATGCCAGAGGACCGTAAGCACGCCTCTGTGGCTTTCAACTGTATCAATGAGCTTTTCCGTGAGATCCCATGCCTGATTGAAGTCGAGGTGCATCTGGCTGAAGAGAGTGGTATCCATTATAGTTAGCTGGATTTCAAGGATATCAATTTCTTTTCCTGTTTTAAGGTTATATGGTCTGAAAGGATGACACATTCCGTTCCTGAAGCCTGCACAATCATGGTACCCGAAAGTGGAATCGTAACTGAACCCCGCGTCTGCCAGGAACTCCCAGGTTTTTGGAGTTCTAAATCGCAGATAATGATTCCTATAGCCCATAACTTCCTTCCGGAGTACTTTTTCTAGTTTTTTCTTTTTGTCTCTAATTTCTTCCGGGTTATTATAAGCCTCATGCCCTCCGTGAAGTCCCACTTCCCATCCGTCGTCTGAAATATGGCCAAGTTCCCCTTCCAGTTCTTCAATGCTGAAAGTAAAATCTTCGTTTCCTGGATCAAGGGTCAGGAAATAAAATGTGGATTTTGCTCCATAATTCTCTTCCAGTTTCATAATTTGTCTAAAATTCCACAAAGGACTCCAAGTTTTATTTATTCTTGAAAACGGAAGGACAGAAGCCTGTGCAAACTGACCCCTTTTGAGAGCTTTTACGGTTCTGGCTGCGGTGTTCAGAATTCCGGGACACACAAAATCGATGTC
>JBLNEL010000181.1:0-4419 GCA_050262615.1 Bacillota bacterium | reverse complement strand
AAATGCTTATATTATCAAAGAAAAAAAAATATGAGCACGACTCTCCGGGATTAACCCTGCCAAGCTTTAGCGTAAGGATCTGGCTTTTTCTATCAAATGAATAAGCTGGTATTCTTGTACCAAAAATATCTGATGATAGCTGCAGGTTGGTTACATCCCTGTTTAGATTTACCTGAATAATAACATCTTCTACTGTCCTGCCGTTAGGATTTGAAATTTCCACAGCTATTCTTCTTTTTCCTCTGATCTCTGTACTTATTTCCAGATTGGATTTCGACAGCCACCAGTCTTTAATTTCAGAGGCTGAAGTAATCCAGATATTTTTACTCTTTAGATATTTAATAAGATCCTTAACCACACTAACATACTGTGCCTGGCACTGATAATCGGTATGCAGTTTAAGTATATATAACCCCCGCTCAAAAAGGAGCCTGTCTACATCTTCCTGATAAGTATATAACTGAAAATCTTTTTCTGTTAGGCCAAAGTTCTTAATAATTTCGTAGTCATCACGGGCAGTTTTTGTAAAGGCAACAATTCTCTTTTCCCCACGGATCACAGTTTTTGGAACGGACCTGTCTGTAAGGGAATCAGTAAAAATATAATCATACCCAGAGGCAATAAGCGCTCTGATACTGTTCTCATCATACAAGCCATATAAAGGTATTGCACCGTTATTTGTAACTTTTGGAATTCTTGATATGCTCTTTTTGGCCTGCCTGATATGTGAAAATTGAGTATTGTAATCAAAAAGCTTGTTCAATGTATCATCTATTGAAGCAAGATAACCCATATCTACTATACTGCCTATCTCACCATAATACTTGAGATTTTCGAAAACGGATCTGTACTCATCTGAAAGTGCTGGATCAAGGAAAAATGTTGCCGGAACACCTTCAGATTTAAGTATAGGCAGAAGATTATATATGTTGTTAATATCATTTGTAAGAGTAGGTGTAATAATTGCCGCAGCTTCATACGTCCCCGGCCAGTCATGCACAAATGCAGTAGGAGAATATGTCAGCCAGTTCAGCGAATTCTGGAAAAGCTTATCGAAGAAAATATAGTCTTCCTGCTGCCCAATAACTGAATTCAGCTCAAAACCCATCCATACAAATCTGCCGCTTCCATACTTGCCGTAAGCAATACCTGCTGTTTTCTGAATTTCTTCATTAACCAGCCCCCCCTCGTTGCGGAAATTATACCAGAAACTTACCTGAGTAGTCCTTGGTTCAAGCACTTCGCAAGACATCGGTCTGTCCCATGTAGCAATCTTTAGCGGATAACCTGCAGGTATTCCGGCAGTTAAAGGCAGGCTGCCTCTTAAAGTATGAATTTTTAAGAACTCGTTTGGAGTAATTTCTTTTGTAAATCTTAGTCCAAAAACCTCTGAAAAGAATTCCCAGCCGCGCCATTTCCCATTCTCAGAAAATGAACAGGTGCCGCTCGTGGCAAATACGCTGCCGCCTTTTTCAATGTACTTTTTAATCTGGGAAACTTCTTTATCACTAAGGGCTTTTGACCCGGGCAGGATCAATAACTTATATTTATAATGCTGTCCAAGTTCAACTGCCTGATCACTTATTATATCATAACCAATCCTGGATGATTTAAGAAAGGTCTTCCAGGTATTTATGTTGTCATTTAACCATGTGCTCCCCTGCGGCAGCAGATTTTCAGTATATTTTGAATAAAGGATCGCAACTTTATAATCTTTTGCCGTAGAAGTATGCAGAAGGTTTTCTTTCGTAGGCAGTATTTCGGATATGTTATAGTTGCCGTAAACATTTTTTAAAATGAATAAGAAAACCAAACAAGATGCTGTCAGCAGGACTAAACCGCCTAAGACGATAGTAAATTGGTTTATCTTTACTCTATTTAATCTGTTTAGCGCCACTTTAAATTCTCTCCGGTTTTATTGATTTTGCTTACCGGGACGTAACCTTCAGAAGTGTATTTCATAAATTTCTTATCAGACCTTTCATCAGCTGCAGTCTCCTCGTGAGTTCCATTTCCATTGCTGTAATAGTCCTGCTGTGATCTGGAGTTTGTTGGCTGCTGCGGATACGACCTCTCCTGTGAATAGCCTGCTCTCCCCTGTTTGGCAGCTGCTTCAACATATGCACTTCCTTCTGAAGCAGGTATAGGTCTGCCCTGAGAGCCGTGCATTTCACCCTGCATCATTCTTGTCTGAGGAGCAAACAATTCAGCTTCAACAGCCTGCGGCATAGGAGCTGGAGCCCTTCTGCCTTTACTTTCCCTGACCTTGTAGAGCACGTAAGCACCTATAGCCAGTATAAATGTACTTATAGTTGCAACAAGCACAATTAAGGATAAAATAGGAATTAGTTCCATTATATACCTCTATAATTTTCAATTCTTTGTTTAACTGTTTCCAACACGTTCAAGTTTTCCCCAATTCATTTCTATACCTAAAAACTCTTCTACCGTAGCCATTGCCTTTGTAATATCGATAATAAGAATAAATACAAGACGGTATATTAATGCATATGGGACTAAACGTATATCTTCCTTTTCGACTGCTACACAGTACAAAGCTGTCATAAGATCCAGCAGTGCTATTGCAGCCCACCAAAAAGCTAGCAGGTTAGACATTCCATAGATCAATGCTACAACAATAAAAAACAGATTGGCAAATATATTCATTACAGGCCATATTAATGCTTCATAAAACATTGACCATAAAACCAGTGAGTTACCAAAGTTAATGGTAGGATTTAATAAATGCTTTTTATGTTTTAATATTGATTGCAGAATCCCTCTTGTCCATCTGTACCTTTGCTTCAGCAGCTGCGTCAGACTTTCAGGAGCTTCAGTAAATGAAATAGCATTCTGCTCATAATATATCTTCCAGCCTGCAGCCATAATCTTAAGCGTCAGATCGGCATCCTCTGCAAAGGTATCACTCGAATACCAGCCGGCATCAGCAATTGCTTTTTTTCTGAAAATACCAATAGGTCCCGGAATTATATTTACGAGTTTTATCAGGCTCTGCGCGCTGCGCGGCATATTTAGACCTTCAACATATTCAAGCGCCTGCAGATCTGTGATCATTTTCTTTCGATTCATCACTTTAACATTGCCTGCAACAGCTCCAATAGATGGATCGGCAAAATGCCTGATGCCTTCCCTTAAAGTGTTAGCTGAAAGCTGGGAATCGCCATCCATACATAAAACAAAATCTGCTTTTGAATACTGAATCCCTGCATTCAGTGCTCTGGATTTACCGCCGTTTGGTTTATTAATCAATGATACACGGACATTTGAGATCTTTCCCTGATGGAAACCAACAAGCGATGCTCCTACATGCTTCGTGTCGTCAGTCGATCCGTCGTTTACAATAATTATTTCATAATTTGGATAATCAAGCTCCAGGAGAGACTTTATTGATCCCCTTAAGACTTTTCCTTCGTTGTAAACAGGAACTATTATTGATACAAATGGATAGTAATCACTTTTTGTCTCTACAGTATATTTGGTAATATAAAGGTAGGCCATCAGGAGAGTCGAAAAATATCTGAATAACAGCACAAATAAAAATATTACCAGAGAAACAATTGAGGAAAATACAAAAAGACTGCTGTATGATAGCCCTGTATATGGAATAGTCATGATAATTGTGACTATTAGGATCAGGGATACAATTCCTGTAAAGGCAATTGTCCCGAGCAGCTTTGCTCCCCTGTTTTCTTGGACTTTCGGTTTCTCGAAATTCGAAAGAAGTATCTTGTTTTTTAATATTTCATTGGTCTTTTGCATTATTAAGCTTTCAGCTGTTTTCAGGTCCTTGTTATATGTAAGTGAAGGACACAATTTCTACTTGAATGCAATTATAATGCCATAGAAATATCAGGATTTAACAGTAAAAATCATCCCATCTTCAGTTTACTGTTCCCCTTTGATACATAAGCAGAAACCGTGTCTCATATTTATACAATTTCAAAAACTGATAAAATAATATTCTCAGAACTTATTTTGATCCATTAATGCCTCAAATAACAGTTCACCTATTCTTGTAGCACCTTCATAGGTAAGATGGCTGTAATCTTTTGAAGCAAGCGGCGGATTTGCACTGACCCATTGTTCCATCGAATTCTTTCCGCCCATAGCATCGAACATGTTCCAGAAAGCAATACCATTTTTATCAGCAATACTTTTTTGAGCTTTTATTAACTGGGCTACACCAGGATGTGTTACAAATCTTGCTCCCTGCTTATCACTCTTGTCACCGATACTTATAAGCAGAAAACCGGCACCAGGGAAAGACTGTTTAAGAGTACTAATAACATTATCCATCTTATTTACATACCAGGTATAGTCACTCATGCCCGGACTAAGTACATTCAGCCCGAACTGAAGTATGATAAGTTTATAATTCATCAGACTGTTGAAATCCTT
>JBLNEL010000180.1:0-7708 GCA_050262615.1 Bacillota bacterium | reverse complement strand
TTAGGGAATTCGTTCTTGAGGTTTTCAAGCAGCTGTTTTCTGCCAAATAAAGTATCGTCAAGCTTTGGAGCACTTCCTGCATCGACTAAGCCGCTTTTATCCAGAAAGTCCCCGTTTAAGGTCACATAGCTGAAGTCAGGATATTTCCGGCATAGTTCAAAAGCAGTATCCAGATCCTTTGTAATAATTATCTTATATAAAATCTTTTTGAAGAACGGCTTCCATTTATCATCACTCTGTATAAAAGAATCTGCCCAGCCTATAAAGCTGCTCTCTTTTTCAATTTTCTTTATATTCCGCTTCTGATTATAATCGAAGATTTTATCGAGAATAGTTCTTTTTTTATCCTGATTAAGTCCCAGCACAAAGAAAGATGCCTTTCCAAGCTCATTATCCCTTAAGTAATCAATTGCTTTCTGAAGTTCAGGAAGCGACTCGACTAAAAGGCTGTTCAAGACATTCTTTAATGCAGCTTCAAGAGCAAAGCGGTAGCTCTCCTCAGTATTTCCGACATCGGCAAGAAGTGTCTTTTCTTTTTCTGTCCAGCTTTCGCTTTCTATTAAGATCTTAGCGCCTTTAGAGACACCATCAAGGTTATTTATAAGGCTCTGAAGAAAATCGATCTTATCCTTGAGGCCATTGATAATGCTTCTTTCTTCTAATTCCTTGCCCTTAAGTGAGGTCAGTTTTTTCTCAAGCTCTTCTTTTTCATTCTGTTTCTGAATGTAAAGATCTTCAGAATGCTTAAGTTTTTTTTCAGTTTCGGTTTTTTCCTGTTCAAGCTCTTCTAAGTAGCCTACTGTTTTAGCAAGAGTATTTGTAATATTGAGTATTCTTTTATTAAGTTTCTCAATATTTGCATTTGTACTATCAAAGGATTTTCTAAGGTTAGATATTTCATTTTCCCTGGTAGTAATATCCTTGAACTTGCCGAATATTGAATCCCTGTGAGTCTTTAATTCATTTCTTTTCTCTTCAAGAGAACTCTTTTTGCTTTCAACCTGCTCGACCGAAGATTCAATTTCTTCTTCCTTTAAGTTTATAGAGGTGCAAATGCGCGAGATCTTATCCCGGTTTTCAACAATCAGTTCCTCGGCATCCTCAAACTGGAAATGAAGTTCTTCGAGTTCCTGTTTAAACCGGGTGATATTTCTTTCGAGTGACTTTTTACGTTCACCGGAGACTGAGATGCTGTTCTGTACAGAATGGATCTTCTCAGTCTGAATAGAAATTTCCCGTCTTTTATCCTTTAACTGATTTTCTATGCTTGTAATCTCTTCACGGAATATAGAGAGTTCATCTTCAAGTTTTCTTAATTCTGATTCTACCTGTATCTTTTTAGCAAAAGCAGTTTCCTTCTGCTCCTTGAAGCCTGATCTTCTTTTATTCCACTGGCAGTATTCTCTTTCTGAGAGATCCAATTCCTGTTCACGCAGGATAGAAGTGACCTTGTTATATTTATCAGCTTTTTTTGCCTGTCTTTCGAGCGAGTTGACCTGTTTTTCAACCTCTGAGACAATATCGTTAACACGTGTGAGGTCTTTTCTTACTTCCTCTAATTTTTTTAATGAAAGCCGTCTGCGGAGCTTATATTTATTTACTCCGGCAGCCTCCTCGAACATATTCCGTCTTTCATCTGCCTTACTGCTAAGGATATTTTCAACCATTTTAAGCTCAATTACCGAATAGGCGTTTGTACCCATACCGGTATCCATAAAAAGATTGGTAATATCCTTAAGGCGGCACAAGTTGCGGTTTAAGAGGTATTCACTCTCACCTGAACGGAAGATCCTTCTTGTAATGGTTATTTCGGTATATTCAGATGGCAGGACATTATTATCATTAACAATTGTAAGAGAAACCTCAGCCATTCCCATCGGTTTTTTGTTCTGCGTGCCGTTGAAAATGACATTCTCCATCTTATCACTTCTTAGAGTGCTGCTCTTCTGTTCGCCTAAACACCACCTGATAGCATCGACAATATTTGTTTTGCCGCATCCGTTAGGACCAACAACAGAGGTTACCCCCTTATTGAAATTAACCAGGGTCTTATTGGCAAAAGACTTAAATCCGAACAACTCTAATTTGGAAAGATACAACTATACTTTACTCCTTGAAATATTCTCCTGCTTTTATCAGCAGTTTTTATTTAACACTCTTTACATCTACAACTAATTTAAAGTCCTGCTTTACTGAACACATTATACACTGTTTCTTTCTACATCATTTTCTTTTTACATCATTTTCTTTTTACATCAGCTGCTTTCTACATCATTTTCTTTTTACATCAGCTGCTTTCTACATCAATTTCTTTTTACATCAATTTATACTGGCTGATTGCGTTCAGTAAATAATAAACAGTCGATTCGGTCAGCTGGAAGTATATAAGCACACCTCCTAAGACAACTGCCATCAGCGCTAAACTGTAAAAATAGACCGGCGCAGGATTGACGTCAAAGATAACATATATTCCCTTCATAAGGCGGTAGAATATCCAGACCGTAAAGATAATTAAAGCTAAAAACAAATAGAAGGTCAGTACATTGGCATTCAATATCTTGTAGAGCACAAGCCCCAGCGGCATAAGTAATACCAGGGGAAGAAATGACCATATGACTGTGAAATATACGCTCGTAAAGAAAACTCTGTTCCTGATGAAAAACGATGCAAGCTTTACAATAATAGAGGTAGCAATAAAAAATGCGATCGAAAGTAAGGTAGTCCAGACCAGAGCCATTGCCGGATTCCATGCAAGGTAGGAAATGAACTTAACCCAGGATGGATTACCGAAAGCCAAAATTACCTTTTCAAGCAGAACATTAGCTCTGAAGAAATAAAGGAGATTTACCTGAAGCAGTGCAGAGCAAAGAGCCAGAACAATCATAAGTATTGTCGTATGGAGTCCTGACATTACTCTTAAGTCTCTGATATCTGCATAAAAATTATAAGGTCTCAGGAGAGCACGTGTGGCATCTTCTCTGAATTTTTTTCTTGAGTTAACAAGGGCTCCCATTAAAAGAGCTAAACCTAAACCGTAAATGATAAATACTACCGGAGCATCATCCCTTTTACTGCCGATAGGAATTGTAACATCTTCACCATCGTTTAATTTGGAATATATGACCTTCTGGCTTAATCTGTCAGTTTGTCTGTTTTCTCCAAGAATTCCGATCAGGTAAATGTTCTCAGGGCTGTAGCCTGCGCTAAAGGAAGTATAATTTCCCCTGTAGTCAAATACAGAGTTGATGAAAAATCCAGGAGTCTGATTCTTATGAGTATAATCTATCAGATCTGCAAAAAACTTTGCCTGGGCTTCATATGAAAATGGGTTCGAATAACCATTTGTGCTCCCAAGAAAAGTTGCATAGGTTGCTTCGCTTATAAACACACGTCCTTTTCCAAGTTGATTGGCCAGATTTTCATATCTGCCGGAATATTCTTCCATTGGTTTATTTAAGAATTCCACGCCGTATAAGTCGACTTTATCGATTTCCGGGACATTAAAACCTACAAAAGAGGCATAAGTAATTCTGCGTATAATTCTTTTTGAAAGATCAGCAAGGTTAGCTATAAGTGTCGTGTGGTCGGCTGAGTTGGGCAGGTAAGAGCTGCCGAGTCCGATTGCAGAAACTGCAGAATACTCTTTATAACTGTTAAGAAACTGACCCAAATAAGATTTTAAGACATCCTTAAAAGAACCTTTGGCAGCTATTTCCTGCGGTACTGAATTAACCGGCAGCTCAATAAATGCCAGAAGTCCATACTGCTCGCACAGTTTTAATAAATACGGATGCGGTGCATCTTTGGCAAACCTGACTGCATTAAAGCCCATAGACTTAATAATCTTAATATCCTCTCTCATTCTGTTATACGAGAGCATATTTCCATAACTGTAGTTTGAGCCGTAATAAGTTGTTCCGTTAAGAGTAAAAGGAGCAATCCCGTTTAACGAGAGAGCTTCCCTGGAGACTTCAAGCGAGAAAAAAGAAACCGGCTTTATAATTTCATCAATTAGCTGCTCACCTCTGAAAAGCTGTACTCTCAGTGAATATGTATAGGGAGCCTGAGGAGACCAGAGCACCGGGCCGAAAATATCATATGACTGGCTGAAGAGCTTGTCTTTGTGTGAAGGCAGATCAAATTCTCCGGCTGAGTTCATCAGTTCCTGCCCTGAAGCAGAAAGTATCCTGGTTCGTAATGTGTATTGGTTTGTCCTGGAAGAATCCTGAAGACGGCCATCTGAAAGATGACTTTCAATCTTTGAACTCAGAAACAGATTAAAGTGATTTCCGCCTACGGACCTGTATGTAAAATCAAGGTTTGAAATGTAGGTCGAAGGCATTACCTGAATATAGACATCACGGAAGATTCCGCCGTTGCTTTCAGGGAAAAGATAACGTTGGTTAAGAGGAACAGTATTGTTAGAATGAAGATCGTGAAAGACCTTTACTGCAAGAATATTTTTTCTATTGGTCTTTAATATATCTCTGGGCAGGTCAACATGAAACGGGAAGTCCCCGCCCGGATGCTTATAAATTACAGAGTTATTTACAATTATCTCTGCCGAATAGCTCAGTCCCAGGAACACCAGCTGAAAGCTGTTATTAGTTATTTGCTCTGAAGAAAGCTTTAACTCTTTTTCAAATGTAAGCTCCACTTCTCCGGTAAAGTTGCAGGGGACACCGACAGCAGTCATTTCATCCCTGGCATCTTTTCTATAAACGTTCCATCCACCATTTAAGCTAATCGCCCCACGGGTCCGCGTAACTCCGAAAAAGGCAGAATCCTGGCTGACCAGTTCATAACGTGGAAGGGAATTTATCCGGATTTGTCCGGCTAATTGGCTGGCAACAGTCAAACAGATAACAACAAAAAACGCAAAACTTCTTAATCTCATAGCTCGGCAGAAAATGGTTTCAAAAAAAAAGACACTTAAAATACAAAAATCAAGAAGGTAAATCAATATAAAAGGGCTCCGAGAGAGGTTCTGCTGGCAAATGAATATTTTCAGAAAAGCTTATAAAATAAGAATTTAGGAGAAAGCAAAAGCCCGGTCTGCTGACAGACCGGGCTAAAAGTAAGGACCTTCAGTTATTTTATTAAGGGCAGCATCAGGCTGATTTAATAATTGAGAAGAATGAATCTGCCTTCAGGCAAGCACCGCCGACTAAAGCGCCGTCAATATCAGCCTGGGATAGCAATGTAGCCGCATTTTCCGGTTTTACGCTTCCACCGTACTGAATAATCAGTTCACCGGATACCTGATCTGAATAAAGACTTTTAACCAGGTTTCTGATAAAGCTATGGACTTCCTGAGCCTGTTCCGGGGTTGCTGTTTTGCCGGTACCTATTGCCCAGACAGGTTCGTAAGCAATAATAACGCTTTTCATATCATCAGCACTCAATCCGCTTAGACCTTCTGTGACCTGTGTTTTAATAACCGACTCTGTAACACCGCCTTCTCTTTCCTCTAAGGTTTCACCTACGCAGAAAATTGGCTTAAGTCCGCTTGAAAGTGCCTTCTTAATTTTTTTATTGATCAATTGATCACTTTCTTTGAATATTGTTCTTCTTTCAGAATGGCCCAATATAACGTATTCGCAGCCTGTGCTCTTAAGCATTCCGGCAGAGATTTCGCCTGTATATGCGCCATTTTCCTCGAAATACATGTTCTGTGCACCTAATTTAATAGATGAGTCCTTTATCAGCTGGCCAGCTGTATATAATGAAGTAAAAGGTGGACATACGATTACGTCAGCTTTTATTTCCTGTCCTGACAGGGCCTTTTTCAACTCTGAAATAAGATTTTCACTAGCCGGAATATCATTATACATTTTCCAGTTTCCGGCAATAACTTTTTTCCGCATTTATCTCCTCTTGCTAGTAAGAATAAAAAGTAGAATAAATAATAATCTAAAACAAAATCATTAAGAGCAGCATTTGCAAAAATGTCATTATTACAATGGCGGTTTTACAAAACTAACTTTTAACAACAAAGGATACTTTCTAAGGATACTTCCTTAAATATGTTGGGGTGTATTTATATCAGCTTACTGCTTCGACACGTCTGATGCCCGGCACCTCTCTTATCAAGGCTCTTTCGACGCCGGCACGAAGTGTCATCTGAGACATCGGGCAATTACCACAGGCACCTGTAAGCTTCACCTCTACAATTCCTTCGTTTGTTACCCTTACGAGCTCGACATCGCCGCCATCAGCCTGAAGGTATGGTCTGATCGTATCGAGTGCTTTGAGTACTTTTTCTTCCATAACGCTACCCATTTTAATTAACTCCTGTTTGTTATCCCCGCAATTAGTTATCACCCAGGATGATTTCAACCTTTCTGGCAGCCTGCTCAATTAAGTTAATACTGATCTGAGCAGCAAGATTACGAGATATTTCCTGAATGATCTTAGCATATTCGCTCTCTGCCAAGTCATAGACAATCGGCACACCTTTATCTCCGCCTATTCTAATTCTAGGATCAATTGGCATACCGCCAAGAAACGGTACATTTGTCTCTTCTGAAAGCTTTTGGCCGCCGCCTGTACCAAAAATGTCATATTTTTTCCCAGTATCCGGGGCTACAAAATAACTCATATTTTCGACAATACCAAGCAAAGGGACATTCACTCTTGAAAACATAGCCAGACCCTTTCTGGCATCAATCAGTGATACTTCCTGAGGTGTCGTTACAATAATTGCGCCTGTCAGGGGAATTGTCTGTACAAGTGTCAGCTGTATATCGCCTGTTCCCGGAGGAAGGTCAAAGATCAGATAATCAAGTTCCCCCCAGTTAACATCGGACATAAACTGTTTTACAGCACCGCTGGCCATTGGTCCACGCCAGATTACAGGAGTCTGATCATCTATCAGAAAACCAATAGACATGAGTTTTATTCCATAATTTTCAAGGGGCATCATCTTGGCGCCCTCATGCTGAGCTTCAAGCCGCGGTTTTTCATTTACACCAAGCATAAGAGGAATGCTCGGGCCGTAAATATCTGCATCTAAAAGCCCAACTTTAGCCCCATCTTTTGCAAGTGCTACGGCAAGGTTTACAGCAACTGTGCTTTTTCCAACTCCGCCTTTACCGCTTGCTACAGCGATTGTATTTTTAACCCCAGGCAAGATCTGTTCTTTTCTTGCATCTGAATGATTTCTTACCCTTGAGGTCATATTAACATTTATATTACCAACCTGTGGGTTATCCGACTTAATTGCCTGGATACAGTCATTCTTTATTTTATCTTTTAACGGGCAGGCAGGTGTTGTAAGTTCTACATCAAAAGAAACATCATTTCCATCTATTTTAATGTTTTTTATCATATCGAGTGAAACAAGATCTCTATGCAGATCAGGGTCGTTTACTTTTTTAAGCGATTTCAGAAGATTATCGACCGAAAGTTTGGACATTAAATTCCTCCATTCATAAAATTTATATGCAAAATTAGGCAAAATAGCACAATTATAAAATTATTAAATTGGTCTTATTAAATTTAAAGATACCTATAAATGTAGTGTTTTATTACTTTCACTGCAAAAATTGGAATATAAAGCATCTAAAACAACTCCAAAATATGTAATTTCAGGGGCAATTAAAAAAATACCAGCGCAATAAAAAAATACCAGCGCAATAAAAAATACCAGCGCAATAAAAAATGCTTGCAGGGAAAAAACTACAGGAGATTTCTTCTTACCTTAGCT
>JBLNEL010000179.1:0-3921 GCA_050262615.1 Bacillota bacterium | reverse complement strand
AACAATAGCCCGCCTATCACCGTAGACCCTAGAATATCAATTAATGTACTGAATCCCATTTTGCCTGACCTCCCCTTACCTGAAAAACCAGTAACTGAATATTGATGACATCCTGACAGTATCCCTCATCGATGGACTCCAGACTGTAACAATTATTCTTTTGTGCCATGTCTTTTGATTTACATATACATTTGGATTAGAGGGCTGAATGTAGCCTACTTTACAGGATATGTGAAACCTGGCAGATGGCATCGAAGAATCAACTTTTGTATAATTATTGTAATCGTCAAAATCGTTAAAATTAGCGTGTGTCTGCCCCCCTTCAGGACCTAAACTTGCCGGAGTTGTAAGATAGGTGACTGAATTTACAGAATTGGTATCCGTAACTTCATCAAAGGACTTGCTGTTTGCTTCTTCTATCATCGAAGTCCCCAGGGAAATTGCCAGTACGCCGAACTTTGTGTTGTACATAACATCCCCGGTGCTTAAAAATGTATTGTTTGTCCTTAATACAACCATCGAAAGCAGAAACATCCCGCACATAGTTAAAAGCATTTGACCAGTATTCATATTCTAATTTCCTGCCTTGTAAACAATTGGCTTGTAATAAAACCGTGCAATTGCTTTGTTAATTTTTATTGAATTACAAAACTCACCTTTATTAAAGCAATAATTATGCTAGTATTTTGAGGCTAAATTTGTAGAATTTGGAAAGTTTTTAAGTGGTTTTGTGTGAAATGACGGTAATATTTACATGTAGAACAGAACAGCGTTCCATTCTACATGTAAAAAAAAGTAAATTATCTGATCTTTATGTGAAGTTCTTTTAACTGATCTTCTGAAACCGTTGAAGGCGCTTCATCCATAAGCGAAACTGCACTTGCTGTCTTCGGAAATGCAATTACTTCCCTTATCGACGATTCTCCTGCAAGTATCATGGCCAATCTGTCTAAACCAAATGCAATGCCTCCGTGAGGCGGAGCTCCATACTTAAATGCATTCATAAGGAATCCGAACCTGTATTCAGCCTCTTCATCTGAGATTCCCAGAGACTTGAACATAACTGACTGCAGTTCGGCATCGTGTATCCTTATGCTGCCCCCGGCTATTTCACTGCCGTTTAATACAAGATCATATGCCCGCGCTTTTACTCTTCCCGGATCGGTTTCCATGTATTGAATATCCTCAAGCCTTGGAGATGTAAACGGGTGATGCATTGCATAATAACGCTTTGTGTCCGGATCCCATTCAAATAACGGGAAATCGGTAACCCATAAAAGCGCTGGATTCGAATCAGGCTTAATAAGCTCTAACCTCCTTGCCATCTCCTGCCTTAATGATCCCATAAGTGAAAGTGTCTTAAGTCTTGCTCCTGAAAGTATAAATAGCAAATCACCAGGCTTTGCATTAAGCTTCTCTACTATACCCTTCTGCTCTTCTTCTGAAAGGAACTTTACTGTGGGCGACTCTAAACCTTCTTCCTTTACTCTTATCCATACTAGTCCTGAGGCACCAAGCTTCTTAACAAAATCTGTCAGTACATCAAGCTGATTTCTTGTATAATCACCACAGCCCGGAGCTAATAGCGAGGTCACAATCCCACCGTTTGAAATAGCATCCTGGTAGACACGGAAAGTCGAGTTAGCTAATACATCATTTAATGTGACCATCTTCAGATCATATCTTAGATCCGGCTTGTCGCTTCCATAATATTCCATTGCTTCATCAAATGTAAGCCTTGGAATTGGATTCGGCAGATCGTAATCCTTTAACCCTTTGTAGAAATTCCTCATCAGGGCTTCGGCAACTTCAAAAACGTTCTCCTGATCTACAAATGACATTTCAATATCAATCTGCGTAAATTCAGGCTGCCTGTCAGCTCTTAAATCCTCATCTCGGAAACACTTGACAATCTGGAAATACCTGTCCATGCCTGAAACCATCAGAAGCTGTTTATACTGCTGAGGTGACTGCGGCAAAGCATAAAACTTGCCTTTATGAAGTCTGCTCGGCACTAAATAATCACGAGCGCCTTCAGGCGTACTCTTCATTAAAACCGGAGTCTCAATTTCAACAAAATTAAATTCATCTAAACACTTTCTTGTTATCTGATATATCTTATGACGCAGCAGTAGATTCTTCTGTATCGATGGACGCCTTAAATCCAGATACCTGTATTTTAACCTCAGATCTTCATTTGCATCAACTCCATCCTTAATTGGAAATGGCGGCGTCTTTGCCTGATTCAGTATAACCAGCTTGTCAACCATAACATCTATGTTGCCTGTCGGCATCTGCGCATTTTCTGTTCCTTCAGGACGACGTCTTACTTTGCCTTCAACTGAAATTACAAATTCACTTCTGAGATCTTTTCCGAGATTGTGTGCTTCAGAATTATAATTAGGCTCAAACACAACTTGAGTGACACCGTATCTGTCTCTGAGATCAATAAATATTACCCCGCCCAGGTCACGCCTGATGTCTACCCAGCCGTTTAATACTACATGCTGGTCAATATCGCTCTCTCTTAACTCCCCGCAAGTATGTGTTCTTGTGTTAAATTTCATTGATACTAAATAACTCCATGTTTATGATTTGGAACCCAAGATAAGAAATTTCAGCCTTAATTTCGAACCGGCCTTTAATTTTTCCGCATAAAAATTGCCTTTTTAGGAATAATATATACTTATTATATCCTCTTAAATCCTTATTTTATCTGAAGATAAGAATTTTCCCACTCTGGTTAATTACCATTTTTAATTCCCGGCCGGACAGAAAAGCACCTATCCTGCTCTGTATGGCAATTTCAGCTCCGGTAAGCTATATTTGCAATACTCACAAGTGAATAAAAGGTATAAGGAATAAATGCTTAAACTTGTTATCGATGAAAATATTTCATTTGCAGAGGAAGCTTTCTCTGATTTAGGCCAAATAAAACTTATGCACGGCCGGAATATAAACCACGAATCCCTCAGAGATGCCGATGCTCTGATTATAAGATCTGTTACACAGGTAAATAAATCACTGCTTGATCATACTCCTGTAAAATTCGTCGGAACCGCGACTATCGGAACTGACCACGTCGACCTTGATTACTTAAAACAGAATAATATTCATTTTGCAAGCGCTAAGGGCTGCAATGCTGATGCTGTGGCTGAATATGTCTTTACGGCAATTTTTCATGTACTGAAAAAAAAGGGGATCTCTCTTAAAAATAAAACCCTCGGAGTCATTGGCATAGGCAATATCGGAAGCAGGGTCGTACATATGGCTAAAGCACTTGGACTAAATGTAATTGAAAACGACCCTCCGCTCGAAAGGATATCCGGCAATAAGGAAAGGTTCCATGACCTTAGTTATCTCTTAAGCAATTCAGATATTATTACTTTGCACGTTCCGCTTAATCTCGGCGGCATTGATAACACTTTTCACCTTCTTAACCGGGAAAACCTCGAACTGCTGAAAAAAGATGCCGTTCTTATAAATGCTTCACGCGGAAGTGTCCTTAGCAATCAGGCTTTGATTAGTAAACTTAACTCTGATAAAAATATCAGCCTTGTTCTGGATGTTTGGGAAAATGAACCGGGCTTTGACTTGGACCTTTTAAGACTTTCTGATATCGGAACTCCGCATATCGCAGGCTATACTCTTGAAGGAAAAATAAACGGAACAGTAATGATCTATCAGGCTCTCTGCCGTTTCCTTAATCTTAAGCCTGACTTTATCCCTGTTCTGCCTCCTGTCCCATATCCTGATATTACTCTTCAGACAAATACTCCTGCTGAGGAAATTATGAATTCTGTTTGTTCATATGTTTATGATATTACTGAAGACGATAAGCTTTTACGAAAAACTCTTCATATGAGTACAGATGAAAAAGAAAAGTATTTCGACTCTTTAAGAAAGGATTATAAGCTGAGA
>JBLNEL010000178.1:0-6540 GCA_050262615.1 Bacillota bacterium | reverse complement strand
TTTTACCAGCAAGTTATCTATAAGTCTTGTCTTTCCAATCCTGCAGGCAATTAGTATGTAATACTCACCACCCGGCTGAAGCCTCTCGGTTTCATTAAAACTTTCTGCCTCGGCAATCCTTATATAATCTAAAACCGAAGAGTCAACAGTTTTAATTTGCTTTTCCATCTCACTTATTATTACACCAGCATTTCTTTCTCCTGCAGCAATCATCTGATCTGCATATCTTAACGAACTGCTTAAGATAAGTGCATCTTTCCTCTCTTTATCCGATAAATAAACATTCCGTGAACTCTTGGCTAACCCATCTTCTTCCCTAATAATTGGAGCTATTACAATCTGAATATCAAACTTCAGATCATCCACCATCCTCTTTATAACAGCTGCCTGCTGAGCATCCTTTTGCCCGAATATTGCAACATCCGGCTTTATACTGTTAAATAAAATCGCTACAACAGTTGTAACCCCCTTAAAATGAGTAGGACGAAATTCACCTTCCTGCTTTTTTGTTATTTCGGTTACCTCAACATAACTCTGATAACCCGGTGGATATATCTCAGAGACCGCAGGTATAAATACTGCATCTACTCCCTTATCTTCCAGTAATTTCTTATCCTTTTGCTCATCCCTCGGATATTTTGTGAAATCTTCATTAGGCGCAAACTGCGTGGGATTTACAAATATTGAGACAACAACAACATCGGAAAGTTCTTTAGCTTTGTCAAT
Organism: Bacillota bacterium; assembly: GCA_050262615.1. Classification (GTDB taxonomy): domain Bacteria; phylum Bacteroidota; class Ignavibacteria; order Ignavibacteriales; family SURF-24; genus JAUZPB01. The sequence continues at coordinate 5,814 of JBLNEL010000178.1, read as the reverse complement.
AAGCGAAAGATGCCCTTCGTGCAGGTATCCCATCGTTGGCACTAACCCGATCTTCTTTCCTTCACGCTTTCTCTCATTTGAAAAAGCATGCATTTCTTCAACTGTAGTAATTATTTTGATAGTATTACCCCGTTAAAAATTTACATCATATATTCAAGCAAAGTAATAAGCTTGTTCCGCATATCTTTGCGGTGAACTATAAAATCTATAAAACCATTCTCAAGCAAAAATTCTGAGGTCTGAAACCCTTCGGGTAGATCTTTGCCGATTGTCTGCTTAATTACTCTTGGCCCTGCAAAACCAATCAGTGCCTTGGGCTCAGCAATTATTATATCACCAAGCATTGCATAGCTTGCTGTCGTTCCGCCTGTGGTTGGATCTGTTAGAATTGAAATATATGGCAGCTTTGCCTCTGCTAGCCTGGCTAGCCGCGAACTTGTCTTTGCCATCTGCATTAGCGAATACGCACCTTCCATCATCCTCGCTCCGCCGCTTGAGGATATGATGATCATCGGTATTTTATTCTTGTACGCCCGGTCAATTGCACGCGAGATCTTCTCCCCTACAACCGATCCCATGCTGCCTCCGATAAACCTGAAATCCATGCAGGCAAACGATACTTCCTGGTCATTTATCTTCCCTATCCCTGTCCTTACAGCATCTGTTAATCCTGTCTTCTTGATCGTATCTGTTACTCTTTCACTGTATTTCCTGCTGTCTACAAAATCCAAAGGATCTGAGGATTTCATCTTCCTGTCATATTCTTTAAATGAATTTTTATCCATTAACAGTGAAATATATTCCTGACTGCCGATCCTGAAATGATGATCACACTTTGTACAGGTCCAAAGGTAGGTCTCTAACTGCTTTTTATGTATGATTTCATCGCAGCCGGGACATTTCTCCCAAAGCCCGTCAGGCACTTCCGATTTAACACTGTCTGATGCTATATTCTCTTTTGATCTTTTAAACCAGGCCATCTTATTACTCTCATCTCCGCATTATAAACTACAAAATATTAATAAAACAACTCTTCTTTAAACAACTCTTCTTTAAACAATATTTCTTTAATCAACTCTGCTTTTACCAAACTATTTTTTCTGCTGCTTTACGTCTGCCGAAATAATAATCGTCTGCTCAGGCTTTTCAGGATCATTCGAAAAAATTGTAACTGACCTGCTCACCTTGCCCATCTTACCGGTCGAATCAAACTCAATCCTTAAGTTGCCCGTCTTCCCAGGCTCAATATTCTTTCCGCTTACTACTGCTGCTGTGCAGCCGCATGATGTCTTTACATCCTTTATTTCTAGCAGCCCGCTCCCTGCATTCTTGAAATCAACTTTCCAGTCAGCTACTTTCCCTTCTTCCATTTCTCCAAAATCATGCTGCATCGATGAAAGCTCAAGCTTCGGAGTGCTTGATTTGGCGCTTTCTGCATTTTCCTTTACAACATTTGCAGTAAATGAAAGCCTTAACTCAGGAGTTTCCTTATCATTTGAATGTATGTAAACGTACTTCTGCTGCTTGCCTTCTCTGCCTATTGTGTTAAACTTTACATTTATCTTTGTAGATTCGCCTGGACTTAAAACGTTCTTCTCAGGCTTTGCTGCCGTGCATCCGCAGGAGGCATTTACATCCATAATATATAACGAGTCTCCGCCTGTGTTTGAAACTATAAAATCATGTTCTACAAATATATTCTGCTTAATATCTCCAAAATTAAAGGCTTTCTCTGGAGCTGTTATCTTTGCACCTATAACCTGCGCAAAATTTATCGCTGTTAAAGCAATAAACAGTAAAATGAGATTTTTCATTTATGCTCCTTTATTACAAAGTTTTTAAGATATATGGGTTCCAGAAAATCATAGTCATAAGTTAATAAATCTTTTCCAAATTTATAAGCCCATCTTGCAACTGATGAAGATGACGGCCATGGTATAAGATTACTTACCAACTTTATCCCCTCAGGTATGAAATTACCAAATACCAACCCATCTCCTGAAGCCCTGAACTCTTCGTTCTTAAGTACACTTATAGGCTTTGTAACTTCATATCTGTCCCCTGCCTTGCGGAATTCTGCATGATATATCTCTTCAAGATTAACTTTGTTTGCAATTGTAAATTCCGTTCCTTCGGGTAAATAATTCGCCGCCTGATATGCCAGAGCTTCAAATGTCGGCACAGGTATAATTGGCAGCCCTGCCCCTAAAGCAATTCCTTTTACTGCAGACATTCCAATTCGTAAGCCCGTAAATGACCCCGGCCCGGATGATACTGCAATTGCTCTTATGCCTGATAGCTCCAGATGAACCTGTTTTAATACTTCCTCGGTTATGTCAATTACCTTTTCGGCATGAAGATGCTTTAGCCTTAGATTTATTTCGGCAAATTTATAATCATCAAAATATACACAGGCTCCGCATATCTCACCCGAGGTTTCAATAGCTAGAATGGGTTTATTTTCGGAAATGGACTTTTTACCTGACACAGTTTTCATCAATTTACCTTTGCAAAATTTCTTTCTTGGTTTTCCCTTTATCAATAAATCAGGAAATATCAAAACGCCTGCAAAAATAGCTAAAAGTTTTGATTAATACCTAAAGAAGTATCAAATTCCTTAACTTCCATTCCTATATTATTCCCTAGGAAACGAAATTATAATCTGACACTAATTCTTCTTATTTATTCTTTTTATTTCAACATCACGGCTGAAATCTTCATTTACCTTAAAGTTTATTTCTATTCTCTTCGAGGGAAGTACTTCAGGAAGCATATCTGCCCATTCTATTAGTGTAACTGAATTGTCATGTATCAGATACTCTTCAAAACCAATATCGTAAAGCTCTTCTATTCTGTTAATGCGGTAAAAGTCGAAGTGATTAATATAAAAAGTCCCGCTGTACTCGTTTACAATTGAGAAAGTGGGACTGTTTACATACTCGATGCCAAATTTTTTAAGGAGGTTCTTTATAAAAAATGTTTTTCCGGCTCCTAACTCACCGTTAAACGCTACAATATCTCCTGCCTTTAAGATCGTAGCAAAATCTTCTGCAAGCTTTATTGTATCTTCTTCTGAATATACTTTTAATGATAAGGGAAGTTCCACGTTTATACTTTACTCTCCATTGTAATTATTGGTAATATCATCTCTTCCATGGATATTCCTCCATGCTGGAATGTGTCTTTGTAATAACTGAGATATTTATGATATTCAGTCGGATATACGAAATAATAATCTTCTTTGGCAATAATATAGTTTATTGTTACACCTCTTTTCGGAAGCTTATATTCCGCTGCATTTGTTATATAAATGGCATGCTTGTCATCTACCTTAAGATTCCTGCCGAACTTAAACCTGAGGTTTGTAGAAGCTTCTCTGTCCCCTAATACCTTTGCACCCCTCATTGCCCTTATGCTGCCATGATCTGTAGTTATAACTATCTTTGCGTTCTTTATCTTCGAGATCATTCGCAGCGTTGATAACAACGATGAATGTGCAAACCAGCTGTTTGTAAGCGAACGGTAAGCCGGCTCATCCGGCGCTATCTCTTTTAGTATGTCAGAATCAGACCTTCCGTGAGCAATCATATCAAGAAAATTTACAACTACTGCTGTAAGCTGACTGTTCTGATATGATAAAATATTCTGCTCAAAGTTCCGGCCTACTTCTGGATCAATTATTTTTATATATTTTAGATCGCTCTTTAGCTTGATCCGCTTCCGCTCAAGTAAAAGCTGCAGTAGTTCCTTTTCATATTTATTGCAGCTCCTTTCATCATCTTCACTCCCTGAACCTGACTGCCAGAGATTTGGATAATATTTCTCAATTTCAGATGGATATAGCCCTGCAAATAACGAATTCCTGGCATACGGCGTCGCTGTAGGCAATATTGAATAGTAATATTTCCTGTCAATGCTAAAAAGATCTACCAGGTATTTCTCCATCCCCAGCCATTGGTCCATTCTAAGACAATCTAGAACAAAAAAGAATACTGGATATTTTTCATCTTCCAGATGGCAAAGTACATGATCGTTTGCTATATCTGGAGATAATGGAGGTATATTAACACCGTTTTTTGCACTGATCCATTTGAGGTAGTTCTTTTCAATGAACTTGCTGAATTCCTGGTTGCATTCCTTCTTCTGATCAATAAGTGTCTGCCTTAACCCAATCTCCGGATGTGTATCTAACTCCAGTTCCCAGTTTACAAGTTTAAGGTAAATATCAATCCACTCTTCCCAGCCTGGCCCCATCATTACATTTCTTGAAATTTCATTGAAGTCCTGCAGATAATCCTTGGCAACATATTCCCCTGAGATCTTCTTTGCCTCAAGTATCTTCTTGCATACTAGTAATACCTGACTCGGATGAACAGGTTTTATCAGATAATCTGCAATCTTGCCCCCGATTGCATCATGCATCAGGGTCTCTTCTTCACTCTTTGTGATCATTACAACCGGAATATTCGGATTTATTTCCTTGATTTCTGCCAATGTCTGCAGTCCGCCTATGCCGGCCATCATTTCATCAAGAAAGATCAAATCAAAGGACTTTTCCCTGACCTCTGAAACAGCATCCTCTCCGTTTGTAACAGTTTCTACTTCATACCCTTTGTCCGTCAGAAAGAAGATATGAGAACGCAGCAGCTCAATCTCATCATCGACCCATAAAATTCTTTTCTTCATCTTTAGTCCTTTTTATTAGTTACTGTTATAAAGAAATTGCAAGACTAAAAGTTCCTAAAAACTCTCTTATTGTATCGATACATGTACATCAAGACCGGCTTCATTGGTCGTTGTCGGGGTAATTCTTGCTGCACCTTCCGGCTGAACCGATGAACGCTTATAATAAACTGAAGCAGTAACACGTGAACTTATTACATATTTGATTCTCGGCTCTAATGTCGTCCTTACCGTACCATCCTGTGGCGTTCCTGATTCTGTAAACTGATCCATATTGAATATTACAACAGAGGACTTACTGTTCGTATAAGAAAATGAAATCTCTATATCGTTTTTCAGATTAACCCCGAATAAAGGTACATCAAAACCTGTTTTCGAATAACTGAACGTTACGCCGATATCCCTCGAAAATGCTTCTGTTATATTCTTGTTCGTGATCCCAAGATCATAGCTAGTCTTTGTCGAATATTTCAGATTGCCTGTCATGTTTCCATTCCAAAGTGAATTAAATGTCATCGTAACGCCTGCTAATGGCTGGAATCCGTAATTTACCTTCTGCGACTGCGTAACCGACTTTCCGTCAGCTGTAATATTCCACCCTTCACTATATTCTGATGAGTATGAATGGTTTAACGATACCCTTTTTGCAAATGATTTGAACAACGCAAACTTCTCCAGCCCATCCCAGTTAATATTCCAGTTAGGCCTCGGAATATAATTGGCAACATCCTTCAAAATCGGCAGCTTCGCAAGAAAAGGAAGCGATTCAAATCCTTGTGTAAATGATGATGAAAGATTCCCGCCCGATTTATAAAGTTCATTTACTTTCTTAATTCCGCTTCCTATAAAGCTTAAGAAAAATACTGGCGGCAGCGAAACAAACGATCGCGTAATGCTTCCATTCGATGTAACACTTGGCTTGGTTACGTTGCCGTACTGATCAGGGAAAAATGTCGTGTTCCTGTTCGTCGACCAGCCTACTCTCCACTTAATATCAAGCTGAGCACCTTCCCATAATGGCTTGGATGTTCCAAAGTCTATGCTGTTTCTCTGTGAGAAAACATCGTTTAAGCTTAGCCTCATGCCTGTTCCGCCTGTATCCGGTAAGTAAGCTCTTGGACCTACATCATC
>JBLNEL010000177.1:0-4073 GCA_050262615.1 Bacillota bacterium | reverse complement strand
CCATTCCCAGCTGCCTGTATGTGTCAGTTTTTGAGTATCGGACAATAACTGTTCATTTTTCCTTAATTTTTCCTCAGTATTTTTGCGTTCAATATAATTACCCAGGTAATCAGCTATTGTTTGGAGAAACTCTTCCTGTTTTTTATCTTCTGCTTTCTTGCCGAAAAAATAAAAGGCCATTACAGCATTGACTTCACCTTTACATATTACGGGGACAATAATTATAGTTTGGAACCCCGCTTCTTTCAGCCAGCTGATCCGCAGGTTCTCTTTCTCTCCGGAAAATTCATTTATCCATTTAATATTTTTCTCTGACCAGGACCTTCCTATTACACCTTTCCCTCTCTTAAAAATTGTAGAGGTACTCCTTTCATTGAACTTTTTTATTGATGGATTATCTTCGGAAAATGAATTAGTGCATATTATTGCGCCCGAATAGTTCTCCATCATCCATACTTCAGCATAAGGACAGCCGGTTATTTGTGAAAGTCTGGCCAGGCTGAATTCAAGCAAATGACTTGTTTCAATTTCCGCATCGTCAAACTCATCTCTTAACTGGTGAAGAAGTTTTAATCCTTCACTGTTTAACCTCTCCAAAGTAATATCATGTGCAGCAATGTAGATAAGATTTTCTTCAGTATTTACATTATAATTCCATAATAGCCAGTGATAATTCCCATTCTTTGCCCTAAGTCGTACATGCATCTGTGGTTCTGCACTATTACCGGTGATGTTTTGATTTTCAGCGCTACTAGTATTTTCAATTACCTCTTTGTCTTCGGGATGTGCAAATTCCAATAAATTGCTGTTGAGCAATTCAGTTTCAGTATAACCTAAAACGTCATTCCAGGACGAACTTACCCATTTAATGTTGAAGTTTTGTTCAACTACAGCAAACAAATCCTTAGTAAGATTGTGAAATTGGAAAGTGTCGGCTGCTAAAATATAATTCCCAGTCTTTGAAATTTCATTCATTTAGCGGATACCTCATTATCCGGTAGTTTCTGTAAAATAAAAATCTAAAAACACTGCCTGAACTTAAAATGGATTTATTTAATGCTCTGCTTCAATAGTTATCTTTACAGGTCATTAATTTTGAATTGTACAGTAGAAAAATTAAATAATTAAAAAGATAAATTCACCAGAAGTAAAATTCACTTTTATCGTAAGAACCCGGTATCTTATTTCCAGAAAATCAATGGTGGTATATAGGATAAAAATTTTTATTGTAATAAGCAATAATAATTATTATTGTGCGGCAGGGGGGCTTGTGGTCCGGAAATGGTCAGCCGGTTACTACTGGCTGACCATAGTTTCAGTTCAATACTCAATTACCATAGATCCATTCTTTCTGCCGTTTTAGTCTGTCATCGAGGTGATATTTTCTGAATAAATCTGCCATTTCTCCAGGGTTTTTCTGTCCTGATGAGAGTTTTTCAAAGTTTGCAAGTGCACTTAGCATAATACACACAACAGCTGAAGCTTCTGAAAGGTATTTTTTATTAACCTTATCAAATGTATCACCTGAAGAATGATAGTATCTGACCATTTCGTCTTCCAGGTGGGCTTGCAATGAAAAAGTCGGGATTCCCCTGAACATAAAAGGAATATGATCACTGTTTGTATAGGGAATATTTACAACTCCCGAAGTCAGATCAAACCCGTTTAACTTAGTTTTTAACTGCTCAAAGAAAGGAATAAATTCTTCAAAACCCATAACATTAAATCCCGTAGGAGCTCCTGTCATATCCATATTGATCATAGCGGCTATATTATCAGATTTATGCATCTCGACATATTTCTTTGATCCCCAGAGACCGAATTCCTCACCATTGAACCAGACAAAATCAATGGAATAATAGTTATTTGGTGAATATCTATTGATCAGTCTTGCAACGTCAAAAAGAATTGCTGAACCGATGCCGTTATCTATTGCTCCCTGACTAATATCCCATGAATCGAAGTGAGCCCCGATTACTATTTTTTCTTTCACTTTCCCCGGAAGAGAAAAGACCAGATTTGAAGTTTCTGTTACTTTGCAATATGATCTGGTATTTATACTTAATTTGACCTTCTGACCCTTTTCCAGCAGGCGCTTAAGCCACATTCCCTCTTCATAATTCAGACTGAAGGCTGGAATTGGGGCGGGGGTACCCTGGAAGTTTCCTGTTCCTGCAAGATTTAAGGTTCCGGCGTTATCATTAATAAACAGAATTGCTTTTGCGCCCATCTGACTTGCAATATCAATCGCTTCGTAGCGAAGCAGCGGCTCTTTGCCCTTAGGTCTTTCAGAGGTTACAAGTGCGATTTTGCCCTTTAAGTCCTGGGACTTGTAATCACTGCTGAAACCATAACCTGCAAAGAATGCTTCAGCTTCAAATTCCGGGGTCTTATCTATATATCCCAATGCGATTGCCAGCAGATGTTTTTCTACAGGCAGTGTCATGACTACTTCATCTTCACCCCGGACCCAGCCAGGTACAGTGAAAGGTTCAAGCTTAGCATTAAGACCATATTTTTTTAATTCTTCAGACAAAATGTTCATTGCCTTTTGATTGTTAGCAGAGCCCATCATTCTTCCGCCGGCCTGATCGCAAAGCATTTGAAGCATGTCATATGAATGATTTTCAATAAATGCTGAACCGGCAAGCTTATTCCAATTTTCATTTGTATCCTGAGCAGCTAAAAAACTGCAGGTGAAAACCGAAAAAATGAAAATTTGTATAAAAAATTTTTGCATATTGTTCCTGAAAAAAACGTCCTTGGGATAATTGTTAAATACTCAGAAGGGAAATTAAGTATTTATTTTAATGTTGTAAACTGTTTATTATGAAAATCCGGGTCAGGATTTATTTTGTGATTTTTTGTATTGTCCGGTAATTCAGAAAATTTCAAACCCGGAACTCTCGAATATAGAATTGCTCCAATCCGGAAACACTTCAAATTAGAAACTTTTAAGATTACTGCTGAATGAAAGAAGTTAATAATGTATTTATCAGTACATAGTACTTTTACTGAATTCAGGTGTATTACAATTAATTCCATAAAGGATTTCGTGAGTTTAGGCTATTGCTAAATGAATTAAAAGAAAGAAAACTTTGAACATTAATGTTCATTTTTATCAATTAATAAGGGAACAACGCCGATGAAAAGACTCTTTACTATTCTTTTTATTACAGCTTTTTCACTATGTCTGAATGCTCAGACATACAAATGGGAATGGCAAAATCCGAAGCCTCAGGGGAATGATTTTAATGATATTGTCCTTTTAGGTGCAAACAATGTGCTTGCAGTCGGTAATGCAGGAGTCCTGCAGATGAGCACTGATGGCGGCTCAAAGTGGACTATCAGTTATATTGATTCAGCAAAACGTGATCTTCAGTCAATATATTTTATAGATAACTCTAAAGGTATAATTGCTGGTAAAGGCGGTTTACTGCTAAAGACTACAGATGCAGGCAAGACATGGAAATCTCTTAATTCAGGTACTGTTGAGGATTTAAACGACGTCGAATTTGTTAATGCTGATACAGGCTATGCTGTTGGATCTAAAGGAACAATACTTAAGACAAAAGATGGCGGAAATACCTGGGTTTATTCAACTTTTGGAACAAGTTCTATTTATAAGGTAAATATAGCAAGTGCATCTGCTGTATATCTTGGCACAGGTAACTCAGCTGGCAGAATAGCAAAATCTGTTGATTACGGCGCTACATGGAAAAGCGTTACACCAACTGCAATTACATCAAGTATCTATGCATTATATTTCTTAAATGACTCTACCGGTTTTGCAGGTACAAGTGATGATAATGTCTTTAAGACAACTGATGGCGGCACTACCTGGACAAAGAAGACCAATTTTAGTTCCAACACTATTTACGATGTTAAGTTTATAAGCCCTACCGAAGGTTATGCTGTTGATTCAAAAGGAAATGTGATCAAATCGACCGATGCAGGTGAAACATGGACAGCTCAGAGAATCCCATTACAGAAGTTTAATGCATTTGCCGGAAATTCTACTGCTATTTATGCAGTTGGAGTTGCTGGTGCAGTTTATAAGAGTGAGGATAAAG
>JBLNEL010000176.1:0-4436 GCA_050262615.1 Bacillota bacterium | reverse complement strand
GAGAAAAGATCTTAAACCTTTTTGAAATGACATGTGGAGCCAGACTTTTATATAACTACATGTGGATCGGTGGCTTGTCACACGACCTGCACCCCGATTTTGTCCCTGCCTGCCGTGAATTCTTAAAGGAATTTAAGCCAAATATTACAGAACTTAATAACCTCCTCTCATTTAATAAGATCTTCATTGAAAGGACCGCTAACGTAGGCATTCTGCCTGCTGATACTGCTATAAACTATGGCATTACTGGACCAAATCTGCGAGGAAGCGGCGTTAAATGGGATTTGAGAAAGAATGAACCATATTCGATTTATGACAGGTTCGAGTTTGAAATTCCTGTTGGGGCAGGTGCTCAGGGAACCGTAGGCGACTGCTGGGATAGATATTTCATACGTGTACGTGAAATGGAAGAAAGCGTAAAGATAATTGAGCAAGCATTAGATCAGCTCCCTGAAGGAGATATTAATTCTGCAATTCCGAAAAGAATAAAGCCGCCTGTAGGTACAATTTACGGAAGAGTTGAAAATCCTAAGGGTGAACTAGGCTACTTCATCATGAGTGATGGTTCAACAAGTCCATTCAGATTAAAAGTCCGCGGTCCATCCTTTGTAAATATGACAGTCTTCGGCGAGTTATGCAAAGGTCATCTGGTTGCCGACGTAATTGCGATATTAGGAAGCATCGATATAGTTTTGGGAGAAATAGATAGATAATGTATAATTTACTAAACCAACTCTTAGGCAATGATTATATTGCGGCAATTATTGCTGCTGCTCTGCCATTACTGCTGTTTATTCTGCCTTATGCCCTCATTGGTGTGTTGGCTGAAAGAAAAGTCTCCGCTTTTATGCAGGACCGATTAGGACCAAACCGCGCTGGCGGAAAGTTCGGTCTTCTGCAAACAGTAGCTGATATTCTTAAACTCCTTCAGAAAGAAGATATAGTAGCTTCTGATGCGGACAAAAAATTGTTTAACCTGGCCCCTATACTTGTTTTTACAGGCAGCTATGCTGCTTTTGCTGCTATCCCCTTCTCCGGAGCTTTTATCGGTTCTGATATTGATCTCGGATTGTTTTATATTCTTGCTATTTCAAGTCTTGTTGTAGCTGGTATACTAATGGGCGGATGGGCATCAAATAATAAGTATTCTCTGCTTGGTGCTATGAGAAGTGCTGCTCAGATTGTAAGCTATGAAATTCCTACCGCTCTGGTAATCCTTACAATTGTTATGGTAACAGGCTCACTCAACCTTAGAACAATCAGTGATATGCAGACTGCATATATATGGAATTGGAATATTTTCGGCGGAGCATTTACCGGTATTGAAAAGTTCCTTTTGATCCCGTTCATGATCATTGCTTTTATAATCATATATATTAGTACACTTGCTGAAGTGAACAGAGTCCCTTTCGATATTCCTGAAGCTGAATCTGAACTGGTTTCTGGTTTTCATACTGAGTACACTGGAATGAAATTCGCAATGTTTTTCCTTGCTGAATATGCCAATATGTTTGCAGTATCGGCACTGGTTACAGCATTGTTCTTCGGAGGGTATCAGTCACCATTTGGTTATCTTGGCAACACAATTGGACTTACCTGGTTAGTCCCATTTGAACAGCTTTTCTGGTTTGCTGCAAAGGGTCTTTTCTTTGTATTTGTTCAAATGTGGTTAAGATGGACTCTTCCACGACTCAGAGTTGACCAGCTTATGACTGTTTGCTGGAAATATATGATTCCATATGCATTTGTAAATTTGATTATTGTAGGTTTAATAACATTACTATAAAATATGAAACAATATCTTAAAAATACCTGGGAAGGGCTCTGGACCGTACTTGTTGGGATGAAAATTACCTTCAAGCACTTATTTGTACCTTCTGTAACTATTCAGTACCCGGAGGTAAAAGTAGATCTTCCGGATAGAGCAAGAAACAGATTATATGTTAATATAGATGATTGTATTGGATGCGACCAGTGCGTAAGAGCCTGTCCGGTTAATTGTATTACCCTGGACACTGTCAAAGGTACACCTGATGAGGATCTTGGTAAAACTTCTAATGGAAAGAAGAAAGCTCTCTGGGTAACTCAGTTTGATATCGATTTCGCAAAATGCTGCTGCTGCAGTCTTTGTGTATATCCATGCCCGACTGAATGCATTAAAATGACTGATGTTTATGAGTTTTCTGAATATGAAAGAGAAAATCTTTTATACAAATTTGCTACTATGTCTGCTGAAGAAGCAGAGATAAAAAAAGAGAAGTACGCTAAGTTTGAGGTTGAAAAAGCAGCTCAGAAAGCAGCTGCCGCCGCAGCCGCTGCTAAAGCTAAAGCTGAAGCAGCACAAAAAGCTGATGCCGCTCCGCAGGCAGATACAACTCCAAAAACAGAAGCAGGAAATTAAAAATAAAAATTGGTGATATTTTCACATGAACATTTACGACATAGTTTTTTATCTATTTGCTGCAATAACTCTTGTATCAGCATTTTTCGTTGTTACAACAAGAAATATTGTTTATTCAGCATTTAACCTTCTTTTTACTTTTTTTGGCGTTGCAGGCCTGTATGTGTTATTAGGAGCCGACTTTGTCGCTATTGTGCAGATCATGGTTTACGTTGGCGGTATTCTGGTTCTTATTCTCTTTGGTGTGATGTTAACAAATAAGATCACAAACATTCAGATTAAAACTGGAACTCTTCAGGTAATACCAGCACTATTAGGCGTCGGTCTTTTAGCTGCAACTCTAATTAAGGTGTTCTTAGGTACTGAGTGGAAATCTGTACAGGGAGATTTACCAGCAAGAACAACATCTTATGCACTTGGTAAATTACTTATTACTGATTATGTACTTATCTTTGAACTTCTTGGAATATTATTGCTGGTTGCCTTAATTGGGGCTGCAACTATTGCCAGAAGAGAAAGATAAAACCTCTTTCGGATATTAAATTTCCGGACGCTGTGAGATTTTGGAATGATGGGATGAATAAAGTTTAATTATGTATCACAGTAATCTTTAAATGGATGGGTATAATGCTTCTAAAGAAGAATAAGAAAAAAGGAAAACTTTTTACAAAAATTATAAACAGTTATTTCAAAATTAGATTCCGGAGCCTGAATTGGTTCAAATTGGATTAAATCATTTCTTAGTAGTTAGTGTGGTTCTTTTCTCACTGGGAATTTTCGGCATTGTTACCCGTAAGAATGCCGTTATGGTTCTGATGGGACTTGAACTTGTACTTAACTCTGCAAATATCAACTTTGTTGCATTTGCAAGGTATGGGAACTTTGGACTTAGCGGACAGATCGCAGCACTTTTTGTTATTATTCTTGCTGCTGCTGAAGCTGCTATAGCCCTGGCAATTGTATTAAATATTTATAAAACTTTCGCCACTGTAAATGTGGATGAAATTGACAAACTAAAAGAATAGCTATGACTGAAGCAGTACTTTTAAATTCCTCGCTTATAATTTTATTCCTGCCTTTACTTGGCTTCTTGACGCTGATCTTTTTCGGCAAAAAGATTCCCGGAGCTCAATGGGTAGGAACATCAATTATGTTATTTGCCCTGGCTTTATCAATCTATGTTGGGTTTGGTAAACTTGCCTTTTATACCGGGCATAATCTTATAACTGAAGGCAAATGGATTCAATTCTGGAATGTACCTGTTTTAGGTCAGATCCAGGTAGATCTGGGGATCAAACTTGATAACCTTACTGTCCTGATGCTTTTTGTTGTAACTCTTATCAGTTCGCTTGTTCATATATTCTCTGTCGAATATATGAAGGGAGATCCAAGATATTCCAGGTATTTTGCCTATTTAGGCATTTTTACTTTTTCAATGCTTGGAATCGTTCTTACACATAATATTCTTATGATGTACATCTTCTGGGAACTGGTTGGATTATCATCATATTTGTTAATCAGTTTCTGGTTTGAAAAAAAATCCGCTTCAGATGCAAGCAAAAAAGCATTCCTGGTAAACCGCGTCGGCGATATCGGTATGTTTATCGGTATTATGATCCTGTTTACACATTATCATACTTTTACATTTGATACTATTTTCGCACAGATTGCAGCAGGAAATCTCCCTTTTAACAGCGGCGCATGGCTTACCGCCTGCGGTTTGCTGATCTTTATGGGAGCAGTCGGAAAGTCGGCTCAGTTCCCTCTTCATGTCTGGCTGCCTGACGCTATGGAAGGTCCAACTCCTGTCAGTGCTTTGATCCATGCTGCTACAATGGTTGCCGCCGGCGTTTATCTTGTCGCAAGAATATTTGTAATGCTGACAGCAGATGCTATGTTAACTATAGCAGTGGTTGGTATGGTTACTTCCTTTATTGCTGCAACAATTGCTCTTACACAAAATGATATTAAGAAGGTTTTAGCGTATTCCACTGTAAGCCAGCTTGGTTACATGGTTATGGCAATGGGTGTTGGT
>JBLNEL010000175.1:0-5808 GCA_050262615.1 Bacillota bacterium | reverse complement strand
TGGCAGATAATGACGGGAAAAACATAAAGAATATTACATCAGGCCTGGTTGATACATCTTACTACCCTCATCTCTCCGGATTCTCTTCGGGCAGAACAATATTGTTATTTACAATGGATTTCTGGAAAGCCGGAGCAGAGGATTTTATTATGAGCGAAAGGGATGATATTTTTATGTATGATATCCTTTCGGCAAAAACTATCAGACTTACAGATACTAAGTATAAAGAACTTATGCCTTCCCTTTCACCCGATGGTAAGACGATTGTTTTCTTATCCAATGAAACCGGGGCATACCACATTTACACAATAAACTCAGACGGTACAGGTAAAAAACTTCTTTACGCCAGCCAGGGCTGGGATTATGAACCTGTTTTCTTCTCCGACAGCAGAACAATTCTCTTTTGGTCCAGAACTCAAAACGGACAGGGCCTTTATACAATAAATGTAGATGGAACAAATCTTAAAAACCTCACTCAGGATCAGGATAATATCAGTGGACCTGTTATATCCAAAGACGAAAAGTATATCTATTACACGTATAGTAATGGTTTCAGGATGTGCGGGATTTACAAATATGATATTGCAGCTAAAAGCAAAACTAAAATCTCTATGGATGGTGACGGATATTACCAGCCTAAGATTTCACCCGATGGCAGCAAAGTTGCATTCATAAAATTTGATGGAAGCTGGATCTATGTCGGAATTATGGATTCAGATGGAAAAAATGCAAAGATCATTGATAAGGGCACTGAACCTGAATTTTCAAACAATGGAAAAACAATTTATTATATCGACGGTGATAATATCAATGCATATGATATTCAGACTGGTACAAAGAAGATACTGATTGAAAATACGGGAGACTTTCCGCTTGAGCTTGAAGCAAATTAAGCAATCAACAAAATTCTCAGGAAATAATATTATCAGTAAGTAAAATTATCAGGGAAGCATTTAAGACGCTTCCCTGACTTATTTCTGTGGGTTTATTTCTTATAATTATGCTTCAGATATAAATGCATAAATTTGCCGAACTTCTTATCTCTCTGCCTTTTTTCCACATAAGACATTTTGTTGTACTCAGCTTCTTTCTGCATCTTCAGATAATTCATATATCTTTCTTTTGAAAGGGTGCCATCTTCCACTGCTGTAAGTACCGCACATCCTTTCTCAACTGTATGTGTGCAATCCTTAAACCGGCACATCTCATTAAATTGTGATATTTCGCTGAATGTCTCATCCAGTCCTGTGTCGGCTGAGATCATTCCCAGTTCACGCATTCCTGGATTATCAATTATAACTGCCCCGCTTTCCAGAACTATCAGCTCCCGGCGTGTTGTGGTATGCTTTCCCCTTCCGTCTTTGTCACGGATCTCCTGGGTTTTAAACAACTCCTGCTGCATCAGGTTATTTAGAAGAGTTGTCTTGCCTACCCCTGAAGAACCCAACAGGCAGTATGTCTTACCGGATTCAAAAAAAGAATTGATCTGTTTAATGTCCTCCGGATTTCGGTTGCTGAAAGAAACAATTTCTATCTCAGGTATTATACTTCTTATATCCTGCTTCCTCAGTTCAACCTCATCAGGTGAGATCAGATCACTTTTACTCAGGAACACTGCGGGCTTTATCCTGCATTCATTTGCCATTACCATGTAGCGCTCTAGTCTGCGCAGATTATAGTTTTCATCTAAAGCCTGCACGATCACTGCTGTATCAATATTTGCCGCAATTACCTGGTATTCAATTTTCTTACCAGCGGTCTTCCTTTTAAGCAATGACTTCCGGGAAAATATCTCATGTATAACTGCAAAGGTATCATCATCAAAAAACTGAACATAAACCCAATCCCCCGTTGCGGGCATATCGGTTGGTGAATCGGAGTTATATAGAAATCTGCCGGTAGCTTCTGCATATATTTCTTTTATGCCGTCTGAAACAACGTAGCTGTTCTTATTTACAGAAGTTACACGCGCAGGCTGAAAACCGTTTTTATTATTAAACTGATTACTGAAAAATTCGCTGAAACCCAGTTTATTTATATTATTCATTTTGGTTACCTTCAAAATTAAAAAAGTAATTTGTATTTATTTCTACAATATCTTCTGACTGCATTAAACTGCATGAAGACTTATTTAAGATGATGCTGAAATAAATGTATCTGATCCTGTTTATTAACCTGATTATAGTTATTAATAGGTACAGGTATCCGGGAGATCCGGATTCAGTCAAGTAGTTACTATGATTCTGAAGGTATAAGGAAAATTATGGAAAGCTGCGGATTATCCCCATCTTCCATTTAATCCTCTAAAAAGGCCGGTAAAGCAGAAGTATTTTCTGATAAGTGTTAAAGCTTGTCCTGTTTTACTTCTTTACCTGGATACCATCAGGTACATAATATTCCGGAGCATCATTTGTCCGGCATCAATGAATAATACAATATCCAGTTTCTGCATAAAAATTCCTTTTAATTTGGTTTATAGATGTATCAAATTTAACTAAAATTTCCGGGATAGCAAAATGTTAAGATATGTTATCCTGATGATCAGGATATCAATTGTTCTTATTTAGTTGCAAATCCTCATCTATCTATCCCCCAAAAAATAGTTAGCATGAAGCAATTGGAAAAGTATATATATATATTACTCTTGCGTCTTTACATTTTTTATTGGATCATCAAATAATTGTAACCAATAAATAATTTTAATTATAATTAAAATATTTTCCCGTGCGGGCTGTTTTTTATCTATTACATATGTATAGAAATTTCTATTTTTCTGGCTGAAAATATTTTAATGACTTCAGGTCAGTATCACAAGTTTTAATTTGGAGTAAATATGACTACACTGCTGAAAACTTCAATATTAATTTCCTTATTAGTTATTAGTCTCACTGCTGTCTCCTATTCACAGACTTATTCTTTGGGCGCAGGCCTGAATTATGCACCGACTGAAATATCAAAAGGTTTTGGAATTAGTGGAGTCTTGGAGTACAGGACCGGCATTCACTATGCCTACAGACTAAATCTCCGGGCTATAGTTGGCAGCTTTGAAAATGACTATTATCCGGGGATGAGCTACTTCCTGCCGGGACTTGAAGCCTCCTTTGTTTATTATCCGGTTAAGTGGCCTATTGAACCATACCTGGGCGCAGGTGCCGGATACTTCTTCCCTGCTGCCACAGGACCCGGAGGCATGTACCGAACGACTCCTGAAGGAGAACTGGCAGGAAGCAATATAAGATCAGATTATGGACTTAATGCTCTTGCTGGATTCAAACTCTCAGCCGACACACCGGTTTCCTTATTATTGGAATTTAAGTATAACTATTTCAGACCAAAAGTAACTCATGAATTTTCTTCTCCTGTTCATCATTTTAGAGAAGGTAAAGTTGAGTGGAGTTCTCTTATTACAAGTCTCTCAGTAGTCGTTAAATTATAAAGCACATATTGAAATTATTTTTCCCATTTAAGAAATCCGGGTTTTATCTTTCCTAATAAAACCCGGCTAAAGTAAACTCGTGACATTTTATTTTGCCTTTTGCATTATCTATATCTCTTCCGGGTGCTGCGATCTCAGACACTATAGCTTCTGCCAGCAAAAATAAAGCTCTTTCCCAGGCAGCAGTCCACCTCATTTGCCTCTGTTTTCTTATTTACATTTCAAAATTGAATTATTAATTTTCTAATTGAAAATCCACTGGATCAGACAATGAACACACGGTTATCATTACTCTTAGTTGTCTTACTCTTTTATTTCCAGCCAGCCTCTGCGCAAAAATTTGAAGCAGGCTTCAGGTTTGAGACCCAGGTCCTAAAGACGAAAAATAATTATGATAATGAAATTGGGGCAGTAACCAGTTTATATCCCTCATGCATGCAATTAGCATTTGCATTTTACCCAATTAAAAATTTAAGCCTTGAAGTGCATTATGGAAAAGAGTTCGGACTGCTGGACCTTACTGATTATTACTATGGAACCGAATATGGTTTCTATTCCAAATATTTCCTGAAAAAATATCTGTACCTTACAGCAGGTTTTGCCTTTCATTCTAACGAAGAGAAATTAATACATAATGGTGGCGCAAGATTGAACGCTGACCTGGCTATGCCGGCAGTTGGACTTGGATTAAAACCCTGGGAATATTTGGGCTTTGAGTTTTTGTACCAGAAAGCAAATTTACAAAATATTTCAGCATCATATGGCTACACGAAAAGTCTGATATCTTTGATGAAATTTGGAGTAGTATTCGGGTGTGAAATATTCTTGTTCTGATAATTTAATATTATCTGCAGAAAATAACAAAGAGATCACATTTTATTTAAAATAAGTAAGGCGCTGTCGGTATCAGCGCCTTGGTTACACTGTGGGCAGAGACGGAATCGAACCGCCGACACAAGGATTTTCAGTCCTTTGCTCTACCGACTGAGCTATCTGCCCTTAAAAAGTGTCTACAAATATAACTATTTTATGAAAAAACTCAAACGGTTTTTTCATTTTTTTTATAGTTTTTTTGGTAAAAATAACTAGTCCTGAAAAATTTGCTCATTTTTCAGGACCATTACTTAAAATATAAGTTTCCGGCTGCTGATCAGCATCTTACCTTATAAACATCATCTTCTTTGTTTCTGCATAGTTACCGCTCTGCAGCCTGTAGAAGTATACTCCGCTTGCATTCTGTGAAGCGTTCCAGAGCACTTTGTGCTGTCCGGCTGACATCTTTCCGTTTACAAGCTCTGCTACTTCCCTGCCTAAGAGATCATATACCTTAAGGCTTACTTCCTGGTTGTTATCAGGAAGGCTGAACTCAATTACAGTCGACGGGTTAAATGGATTAGGATAGTTCTGCCCCAGATAATAACTTTCAGGCAATTTACCATTTTCTGCTTCAACTGATGTAGATGAGTTTGGATATTTTGCTCTTAAATTATCAAGATAAATTGTACCTGTATAAACTTGTCCGTTTACTCGGCCTGACTTCTGCAGTGCAATTTCAAACCTTGTAATTATTGCTGGATAATAAAATACTCCGCTGCCTAAAGCTGCAAAGCTTCTCATTGGTACCGGAATTGAAGTAAACTTATCAAGCGAGTTAATATAACCGAAAGCACTTATTCTGAAAAGCTCATTATTGTCATCTGAAAGTATAAAGTATAACCTGCTCTGGCTTAATGTATCTGTAGTCTTTGTATCTATCCACAAACTGTCTGGAATACCGTATATTGGTAGCTTTGTATCAAGAAAAACACCAAAGGATTTAGTATTGTCGTAAGTGTATTTATAATCGATCTTTATTGAGCTTGTTCCTTCTGTCTTATCTGTCGAAAGACTCGCCTTTGTAGCATTCAGATCAATATTTAATCCTGTAATACTGAAGTCTTCAAGCTTTTCCATACCGTTCATAATTGTGGTACCTTTGCCAATCTGTACTGTTACAGTCGCAGTATCTGAAACAACTCCATAAATTGTTGCAATAATTTTTGCAGTGCCTTCTGATTTTCCTATAACATTTCCAAGTGAATCCACTACTGCAACATTCGGGTTTGATGATTTCCATTGAACTTCACTTGTGATATATGTTCTCTGAACGTTATCCGGATCATATGCCTTCAGATTAAATGCCAAAGATTTGTTAGCATCAACTACAGTGCTCTTAGGCGTCAGATCAAGCCTGCCTATGCGTTTTACATAGATATATGCAGAATCCTTTGCTCCGTTAAGCTCGGCATAAACATATCCCTGCCCCGGCTTTCCATTTGATGTAAACAATCCGTTTGCATCTACACTTCCTATTGCAGGATCAGCACTATACT
>JBLNEL010000174.1:0-4413 GCA_050262615.1 Bacillota bacterium | reverse complement strand
AACCTGTAAGTATCTTTATTGCAGGGTTGAGGTAATCATATTCCATAGACTCATATTTTAGTCTGTAGAGGACGTCCCCTGTAGTCTCAGCCATAAAGCTGAGTCTGGTCTGAAATTCCTCTAATGAAGCCTCGACCTTCTTTTTTTCTTCAATTTCTTTTCTAAGCTGCAGATTGGAATCAGTTAATTCTTTTGTGCGCTCATTAACCATAAGTTCCAGCTGTTCTCTTACCTGAAGCAGCTGTTCTTCAATTTGTATACGTTCCAGAATTTCCCCTTCAAGCTTTTGCTTTTGCTGGAAAAACTCAGAGACCAGCGATGCAAGCCGGCCGATTTCAGTACTGTCAGATTTTAAGTCCTGAATAAGATCGGGATTTTCTTCGATAAAGCTTTTTGAGAGTAGTTTCAGAGGTATATTTATCCAGTTCCAAAGAAAAGCTGCTATAAGACCCATTGTCAGCAGTATGCAGACAGAACCAAAAAATATCTTATGCCCTGAAAGAGATATTCCTTCAATGCCAAAAAAATCAACAATACAATAAAGAATTATATTAACAGTGAAAAGTAATCCAAACAGTAATATGAATTTTGTCTGAAAGCGCTTAAACATAAATAGGTCCCACAGTTCATTAGGCCAT
Organism: Bacillota bacterium; assembly: GCA_050262615.1. GTDB lineage: Bacteria > Bacteroidota > Ignavibacteria > Ignavibacteriales > SURF-24 > JAUZPB01. The sequence goes on along the minus strand of JBLNEL010000174.1, from coordinate 3,775 downwards.
TAACTTATCTGCATATAAAGATCTATATGTCCCTAACCAGGGCCAAATATACAGGAATAATCTTAAAATTCAATTTTATTATCGGATATCTGAAGGAATAAGTTAGGGGGAAAATATCTGCTTTTGAATATTTTTTCTCAAATAATAAAAAAATATAATATGAGTAGAAGTATTTTGAATATTGAAATTCAGCAGGTTTTGAATTCTATTGCTGAAAATCAGCAGTGCAAAATAAAGAGGTTATTTCTTGCCGTTGCCTTTTTCATCATTATTTTTCTGCTGGATTTCGCTTTCTTTTTTCTCAACCTCAGCCATTTTCTCTTCATGGACTTTTGCAGCTTCTTCGACTGAATGAGTTCTTTTAATATTGGCTTCAGTTTTGGTTTTTTCAGATAAAAGCTGGAAGTAATTATGAAGTGTGGTTAATTCCTCTTCGCTAAGGTTCTCAACATCGATAAGTCTGTTACTGGCTCCTTTTATGGCTGCAACCAGTTCATTTAGCTTTAAGTGGATTGCAAGTGAGTCCTTATTCTGGCTTCTTTGTATAAGAAAAACCATTAAAAATGTTATTATAGTTGTCCCGGTATTAATTACCAGCTGCCAGGTATCAGAATAATTGAATAACGGACCTGTTAGAAGCCAAATGATTATCAGCAGACAGGCAATAATGAAAGCTATTGTGCTGCCTGTAAATTCTGTTATTCTTTTTGCAAAATTTTCGAAGAATAAACTGACGGGCCTGCTTTTGTTATTTTCCATTTCCATTCCTCTTTTCAAAGAGTTCATCTGTTTGTAAAACCAAACCTGAATATTAGTCTGTTTTGGATGGCCATTACTATTAAAACGGTTATTTCAGCTAAAAAGATTCCAATTAGCTGAACCTGCATAGAATAGACCTTTATGTAATAGATCTTTATATAATAACCTTGAATTATCCCGTCTGAGTTAAGAACAAAGATTTTGCGGATTTTGGACATTTTAATTAGCTTGTCTATCAGAATAATTTATTGATTTTTTATCAGAAAAAAGAAAGCCGGGAGGTAGAGATGAAAAAGCCGAGCTATCCGGAAAAAATCATTTTGTTTGCGGTTTTGCTTATTATTGCATTTTCTAAGTCTTATTCGCAGATCTTACCAGACTTCAGCGATCCTTTTGCTCACACTTTTTCAATTGTTGCAAGAGATAAAGTAACCGGAGATATCGGTGTGGCTGTACAGTCGCACTGGTTTAATGTCGGAGCAGCAGTTCCCTGGGCTGAAGCCGGTGTTGGTGCCGTAGCCACACAATCACTGGTAAATGTTTCTTTTGGAAAAAGGGGACTTGAGCTCTTAAAGCAAGGAAAGCCGCCTAAAGAAGCCCTGGACATACTTCTTTCCGATGACCCTGGCAGGGAATTCAGACAGGTAGCAATAATTAATGCAAAAGGGGAAGTTGCCGCCTTTACAGGTAAGAATTGTATTGCTGAAGCAGGTCACATTGAAGGCGATCAGTTCTCTGTTCAGGCAAATATGATGCTTAATAATAAGGTATGGCCTGCGATGGAAAAAGCCTTTAGACAGACAGAGGGAACACTGGCAGAAAGACTGGTAGCTGCATTGCAGGCTGCACAGCAGCAGGGAGGAGATATCCGCGGACAGCAATCTGCTGCCGTACTGGTTGTAAAGGGGAATGCATCAGATAAACCGTGGGAGGATAAACTGGCTGACCTGCGTGTGGAAGATAATGATAATGCTGTAAATGAAATTGCCAGAGTCTTAAAGGTTCAGCAGGCATATGAGCATATGAACAATGGTGATCTGGCTGTAGAGAAAAATAATGACACCGAGGCATTAAAGGAATATGGACTGGCGCAGCAGATGCTGCCTGATAATCTTGAAACAAAATTCTGGGCTGCAGTTTCAATGGTAAATATGGGAAAGGCTGATCAGGCAATGCCTTTGTTTAAGGAAATATTCCAAAAGGATAAGAACTGGAGAGAACTTACAAAACGACTAGTTCCGGGAGGATTCCTGAAGACAGATGAGAAGACATTAAACCGCATAATGAATCTTTAGGTAAAGCGTTAAAATAAAAGCGGATTTTCTTCCGCTTTTATTTTATTATAACATATTTACTTCCTGCCATTATTTTTTGCCGCATTGTCTTTCTTCTCAGCAAAGAAACTGTCGGGAATGCCTTTGTTAATTTTATAGTTCGAATAACTGATATTTACTGTTCCCTTGTCGGGCCTCTGCTTATCGGTTTTATTATCATTCATATCGGACTGATTGCCGTCTCTCATATTTCTCGGCATATTAACCTTGGGCAGGTCAAAACTGAACTTAATAAATGAGGGAAGCGGATAAGCAGGATTATTTGAATAATTCATTTCAACCTGGAAAGATCCCCCTTTTTTACCAGTAGTTTCGATCTTTCTTAGCACATCATTGTTTGTATCTATCCATAGAGTTGAAATAGCCACATCACTTTTTTCATCTGTCGGAATGATCTTAATAACAGAGACATTTGCGTTATTGAATTTTTATGTCTTTACAAAAAGTGCATTGTAACTATCCTTGAACAGTTTTTCAGGAGAAAAATTAAATGCCTGCTTGGGAATCATTGCAAAGCCCTCAGTATTCATTTTAACCTTATCCGGCTGTTTGAAATATATTTTAGCTTTCATATCAGGGACTTTTACAAAATCAATGTCTACCTTTATCTGTGCATCAACTTCATAATCCTGAACTTTTTTAAATTTATCCCTTACACGGTTAATAAGTTTCTGAGGATCATTGTTTTGTGCAAAAACGTTTGCTGCAAAAAGCAGAATAAGTATTGAAAGTATTTTTTTCATGTTAATTACCTTATCTTAGAAAATCTTTTAGCTTAGATTCGATTTTAGTTTAGAATATACTTTAAACTTAGTATATCTTTTAGCTTAGAATATCTTTTTTCTGGAATATTAATAAAGCTAGTCCGTAAAACCCTATTATATGTGCTCCCAGGACCATTGAATCCTTAAGAAGCTTTTGCTTATCGACCGGATCATCGAAAAAATAATTCCACCCGCCAAAATAATTTGTGAAAAGATATGGCTTAAGCGCCTCAAAAAAATCAATTGGAATAACTGAAACAATTAAAAATACAATAATGATAGCCATTGTTGTTACAATAGGACCGATAGCATTCTGTACAAACGATGAGAACAGAAAAGCCAGGCTGGTAACAACTGCCATATTTAAAACGGCTATTCCATAGGCGCACAGGAAGCGCCACATAATATCATCAGGAGACAAAATAATTATTTTACTTTTCATAGTAATAAGCGGACCGCTGCCGAAAAAGAGTAATCCAAGCCCCAGACTCATTACTGCCAGCCAGATAATAAGAAGTGCCGTATAGATAATGCCTGCAATAAACTTTGAAGTAACAATCTGAAAACGGGAAACAGGCCTTGTCACAAGCATCCTGTATGTGCCTCCTGTTGCCTCACCTGCAAGAAGGTCGCCGCCTACAAGTACAATTAAAAAAGGTATATGGACAAACAGACTTTGCAGAATAAAGTTTGAGATAAAATACCCGTTAAGCAGATTACCGGCAAAGACGAACTGATCTCCCAGGCTCCTTAAGGCAAAGGTTGCGCCTCTGTCGCCGGCTTTATAAAAGGCAAAGTGGATCAATGGTATTAAGATTCCGATGGCAATAAAGCCAATATAGGTCCGCCACTTGCTGAAAATTTTATATAGTTCGATAGATATAAGTTGAATCATTATTCTTTCCCCTCAGTAATAGC
>JBLNEL010000173.1:0-4690 GCA_050262615.1 Bacillota bacterium | reverse complement strand
GATTGCCATACCTGCAGGCTGGTTTTCATAAAAAGCCAGAATAACTTCTGCAGAAGGACTTTCTCCGAAAAGAGTTTCGCTTAAGAGTTTTTCATCAGCAGTAACTTCATCAAGCAGTTTCTCATATACGGCAAGCTCTTTAATAAGCCCCAGGACCACAGATGTATCTTCTTTTGCGGCTTTTCTGATCAGCAGAGAAGAGTTTGATAATTCCGAATTCAAGGCTAATTATCTCCTATAAATGTATGATTGTGTTAAAATGCTTTACGGCAGAAGAGGGTAATAAATTCACCAGATCGATTTTTAGTAAAGAACAAATATATATTGCCACCATCTTTCAGATCAAAATTCTTTTTTATTACTTCAGGCGTATCGGGAAAATCCCTGCGCTGTATGTTTGCTTTAGTAATAGAATTATCCCTAAGAAATTTTTTTATAAGCTGTTTTTTATATGGCAGCACTCTTTCGATTACAAATACGCGGCCGGGAAATTCCTCAACCAGAGAGTCAGAAGTAAGGTAATCGACACTGCTGTTAATAAATGAAAGTGAGTATTTAAGTGATAGTTTCTGTGAGAGTCTAGCTTTAATAATAGCAGCATCCGGCTCATAAAAATATTTTTTAGCATCAGATACTTGAGGCCGGTTAGTTTCAGAGGGATAAAAGGATGATATTTCAAAATTATTCATCCTTAAGCTTTCACTATTCAGGCATACAGCTTTAATAAGCAAATCTTGCTTTATATTAGTTTTACTAACCAGCAGCAAAGTTTCTTTACATTCGTTATTAACCGAGAGTACTATAAATTCCCTTAAAGACGGGATCTGTTTTTTAACCTCTTCAAGCTCCAATGCAGGAGATGCTTTTATTAAAAGATTTTCAGATTTTTTAAGTAAAAGCTCCTGGTACTTAACTACATCAGGCGAGCAATTCTGCAGTCCGACAAACCGTTTGTCTTCATTTCTGCGTGAAGGGTCAACATAGATCCAGTCGAAGAAATTATCAGGAAAAGAAATCAGAGTATCAATGCTATTACCTGCTTTGATACAAATATTGTTAATATTAAGGAGTTTTACATTGTACTGAAAGAGCTTGAGCCTGACAGGATCAAGTTCGCAGTAATATAGATTCTGAAAATTCTGTGAGATAAAGATATCATCTATGCCAAGTCCACCGCTAAGATCAATAATGTTCTTTCCCTTCAGAATTCCAGCTTTGAATGCCGCTGCAATTTCGCCTGAAGATTGTTCGAGCGCAGTTTTCTCAAACAATATACTTCTTTCTGCAAGCAATGGGATTTTACTCAGGGCTTTTTTATAACAATAGACCTGCTCAGAAATTGCGCGGACAGGAATGTCTTTCCTGCCGCTGAATTTCAAAGCGAATTTTTGTGGGTCATCGTGCTTATGTTCTGAAAGAAATTCCAGTGCTCCGGGGCTTATCAGTTCTTCAAATTCTTTCTCAGTCATATCAGTTCAAAGCAATTCATGACTTCAAAGAATCCAAAGGCATAAAGTGATTAACTATTTTTTCCTGTGCTAAAGAAGTAATAGAATCATAGTCCATATCACCCGGATAGATTGGTTTTAAGAATTTCAGCTTAATTTTCCCCGGCTTGGGGAACTTGCTGCCGATTGAGAATTTTTCATAAGCTCCATCGATAACAACCGGGACGACAGGAACGTTAAGTTCCTTGCTGATAATTGCAAAAGTCTTTTTAAAATCCATTATCTTGCCATCCCTGCTTCTAGCTCCTTCGGGAAAGATAACCATATTATTTCCTCTTTTTAATATGGTGGCTATTTTCTGCAGTGTAAGCTTTAAGTCCCTGTTAATATTAAGTATAAGGATATTGCTGTTTTTAGCAAAGAATTTTGCAATCCACGATTTTATATTTTTATCCTTGGCAAAGAAGTAAGTATGGTTCAGTGTTTTATTTTTAAGAGCGCTGGCAATAAGCAGAGCATCCATAAAGCTTTGATGGTTCGGGGCAATTATAACCGGTTCCTGCGGGATATTCTCAAGACCTTCCTGATCAAGATGAATATAGAATTTAAGGAACGGTTTTGTAATAAACTTTAGAAATTTCAGCATAAATGTGCTGTTAGGGACATTAAATTCTATATCTTCCTTTAAGATCTTTCCCCATTGCATAACCTCGGTTTCGATCTTTGTTTTTTTCTCCTTAATGTAGGCCGCGAGTTTACGCACTGTTGAATGAACTGAAAGATCTTCATTCGACATTGAAATGCCAAAGGTCTTTTCTATTTGTACCTGAAGCTCTACTTTATCAAGTGAATCAAGTCCCAGGTCAAGCTCAACGTGTTCATCAGGCAAGATATCTTTTTTTACAACTGTCTGAAGATATTCTTCCAGCAATTTATATTCCTGGTAATCAGGTATATCCACAGCTGATTTTTCTTTAACCTGTTTTACTATAAGCTGCGCAAGTGTAAAGCGTTTTAGTTTCCCGAGTCTGGTCTTAGGAAGTTCGTTATGAACTATTGTAAAGTTAAAAATCTTTTTATAAGGTGCAGCCGAAAGGTTGTATTTATCTATTACGCTCCATTTAATCGTTTCCTGAATATTTACAATATTTTCTTTTTGGATCAGTGTAAAATCGGGATAAATGACTGCAAAGAGCTGTCCGTCTTTCTGGAAAACGCCGATTTCTTTAATTATGGCGTTTTCCTTCATTATTTTGGTCTCAATTTCTTCAGGGTTCAGGTTCTTACCATTAGGCATGACAATAATTTCTTTACGTCTTCCGGTAATATAAACATATCCCTCATCGTCCTGATATCCCAGGTCACCGGTATAGATCCAGCCGTCTTTTAAAATCTGCGTTGTTTCTTCAGGACGGTTATAATAACCCTTCATAACATTCCGGCCAGAGACAATAAGTTCCTCATCAACTATTTTTAATGTTACATCAGGGAATGGCTTTCCAACAGATCCGATCTTTACTTTTTCCGGAGGATTAAAGGAGATCAAAGGTGCAGTTTCAGTCATTCCATAACCTTCCAGGATCTTAAATCCCATTGCCTTAAAATCCCTTGCAATCTGAGGTTCTAGTCTTGCTCCGCCTGAGATCATATATTTTATATTACCGCCGAATGTATCCTGAACTTTTTTAAATACCTTCTTCCCAAATCCATAGCTGCCGGTAGACCGGGATAATTTAAGAAGAGTTTTTGCTGCCAGGCTGGAGTTAATTTTCTGCATTATTGCATTATAGAACAGGCTATAGAGCCTGGGCACGCCAAGCATAAAAGTGATTTTATATTTCTGAAGCGTTTTAATGATCTCATCAGATGAAATCTGTGCCGGAAGTATGACAGTGCTTCCTGCATAAAACGGCATAAGGATAGTTCCCTGAAGCGGGAATGCATGATGAAAAGGAAGAATAGCAATAACGCGGTCGTTAAAGCTTACAATGTCTACTCCTGTAATGCATTCAACATTTGAATACAGGTTATCGAAAGAAAGCATTACACCCTTTGGGCTTCCGGTAGTACCTGAAGTATAGATAATAACAGCAATATCATCTTTATTTTCAGCTTCAAGCTTAAGTGGTTTTGTCCCATTGAGCTTATTTATCTTATCAAAAACGACAATTTCAGGTGAATAGCTGACAGTCTGCATTGCCTTTTCGAGCACTGGAAGATTATTTGCGGATGTAAATATATAAGCAGGCCTGCAGTCATTTAATATAAAACTGACCTCCTCTGCAGTGGACATAAAATCAATTGGTACAGAAATTCCGCCTGAATTCCAGGTACCGTAGAAAGCAAAGATCCACTCAGGCCGGTTCTCTGAAAAAATGGCCACTCTTTCATTAGCAGAAATGCTAATTATTGATGAATAGTCCTGTATCCCTTTCAGAAAGTCTTTGTAGGAATAAGTAATATCGTTATAAATAATTGCTGGTTTATTAAAGTCTTTTGTAAACATTTCGGTATATGACACCTGTCCTAATTCTTTGGAGTGAAAAATATTTAGCGTAATTATTTTAAGACTAAAAACTATTTAGAACCAAACCAAAGATAAGCTTCTAACCTTAATTTAGCAAAACCGGGCTAAAATATTCAAGGGAAGCAAAAGGTCTCAAAATAGTTAAAGACCTGTTTAAACTTAAAGTTATTTAGTGCATTAAAAAAATTGTATCTTTACCAAAAAAATAAAAAATCTAAAGGCTTTATGAAAACCTCATTTTGGAAACTTAATCTAGTTCTTATCAGCTTATTCTACATTAGTCTGCAATCCCTGCTTTTCGGGCAGACCGGGTTTCAGAATTTTATTGCGCGGGTAAATTCTTTAAGCGGCAATTCAGCTTTACAAAGTTCTGTTATTGATAGTTTTCTTGTTTATGCAATCCCCCGGGGCATCCCTTATATTGAAGGAGAGACTGCAAACTTTATATACAGGGGAACTGCTTCAATGGCTGCTGTAGCAGGAGACTTTAACGATTGGAATCCTTCAGCATCACAGATGACAAGACTTTCTGGAACAGATTTCTTCTATTTTTCAAAGAAATTTGAACTTAATGCAAGGCTTGATTATAAACTTGTACTTAACGGTACAAACTGGATACTTGATCCGAGAAACCAGAAGCAGGCTCCTGGTGGTTACGGACCTAACTCTGAACTTGCGATGCCCTTATATGTACAACCCTGGGAAATAAACTTTA
>JBLNEL010000172.1:0-3693 GCA_050262615.1 Bacillota bacterium | reverse complement strand
CCGTTTTTGCAACAAGATGGGGACGGACCCTTGCAGTACTCATATTTTCTATCCAAGCACTTCCTTGATTTTTTTTGTCAATTCTTCATTCTTAAAGGGCTTTAACAGATAATTGCTTACACCAGCCTGTACGGCTTTAATGATATTCTCTTTTTGCCCCTGTGTTGTAAGCATTATTACAGGTATTGACTTGTACAATGGATGTGATTTTACAGTTTTCAAGAATTCCAGGCCGTTCATGCCAGGCATGTTCCAATCTAAAAGGATTAATGCAATATTTTCATGATACCTCTCCAAAACAGATAGGGCTTCCCTTCCATCACCAGCCTCATAGATTAAGAAACCCAGCTCCTCTACAGTGCCTTTTATAATTTTTCTTACGGTAGACATATCATCTACAGATAATATTCTTTTTCTAATACTCAATTTTCTTCCCCCTAAGTTTATAAAATATACCGTTTTTATATTGTTCTCCGTAAAAGTTTTCATCATAATCGCAAATAAGCTCGGAACTGCCGATAAAAAGTACCCCATCAGGCTTCAGAGATCCGGCAATTTTCTCAAGCACTGCTCTTTTTAATTTTTCCGAAAAATATATGATAACATATCTGCAAAAGATAACATCAAAGCTTCCCAATAACGAGAAATCTCTTTGCAGATTAAACTGCCTGAATGTGATTATCTCCTTTATCCTTTCGCTTATAATCCACTCCTGCCCCCTGCTTACAAAATATATGTCTTTATATTTATCCTTCAAGCCTCTTGAAATGGATAAATTATCATATTTTCCCACTTGGGCAACTTCAAGAACTGCCTTTGATATGTCAGAGGCGAGTATTTCAAAATCCGTAAGACTAATATCTGTTATATTTTTCATCATAAGATAATGGTCAATACACATTGCTATAGAATATGGCTCCTGTCCGCTTGAGCATGCCGTACTCCATATCCTGATTTTTGACTTTTTCCCACTTCGAAGGGCATCAATGAATGCAGGCAGAAGTACTTCTTCCAATATAGTCCATGGAGCGCTGTCACGAAACCATAACGTCTCGTTTGTAGTTATTGCATCTATTACTTTCTCAACTATTTCAGGGTTCCTCCCGGAATACAGCATCCTATAAAAATCCTCAAAATTTTTATAGCCCGAATCTTTCAACAGCCTGGATAATCGGCTTTCGATAAGATAAGATTTATCTTCACTTATATATATACCACTGTGTTCCTCAATAAACTGCTTCATAAGCAGGAATTCCTGAGATGAAATGTTAGATTCCACTTGCTTACCTCCCTACTATCCAACCTGCATGATTCTTTTCGCGATTTCATCAATATCTGCCACCTCGTCGGATAACCCTGCCTCAAACACATTTCTTGGCATTCCATAAACCACACATGTTTTTTCACTTTGAGTTATGCAATAGCAGTCGCATTTTCTTTTCATTTCCTCAATACCGGATGTTCCATCATTGCCCATACCTGTAAGTATAACAGCAAGTATCTTTGCACCTTTACAAGTCTTCGCAACTTCATGGAAAAGTACGTCTGCCGAGGGTTTTACTCCGTTAACAAAATCTGTATTACGAAGCCTGATAAGCATCCCTCCCTCAGGAGAAGACTCAACAGCCATATGATATCCCCCCGGAGCTATCGCAGCACTTCCACCTTTTACCGGAGCTTTGTCAAAAGCCTCAAATACATCCATCCTGGACTTTTTATCCAGGGTTTGTGCAAGAATTCTCGTAAAATCAGGCGGCATATGCTGAACAATCAGCACAGGCTTGTTAAAATCAGCAGATAATCCTTCCAAAACTGTTTCAAGTGCCTGAGGCCCTCCTGTAGAGGCGGCAATCAGCACCAGGTCTGCGCCTTTCCAAACACGTTTTCTCCCAGTACTTATGCATTCGCTGTATTTGTCAGTATTGTCTCTGTCAAATATAATCTTATCTTCACCGGAATTAATACTCTCCTTCTCTTTTCCATTTGCAGCATACTTCTTTACCATTATCTGAACAAAAATGGACTTCAGATAACTTATTACACTCTCCAGATTCTCATATTCGTTATCACTGGGGGGCTTTAACATAAAATCCATAGCTCCCAGTTCAAGTGCCTTAAATACCACTGCTGCATTTTGCTGATCAGTTGTACTTGTAATGACTATTTCAACATCTTTATTCTCTTCCTTTATTTTTTTAAGAATCTGAATGCCTTCAATTTCCAGAATTGAAACGTCCATAAGAACAATGTCAATGCTGCATTGCAAAAGCCATTCAATTGCAATTGCACCACTGGATGTTATATGCTTTGCGGTTCCAAAACCTGTCTGTTCAATTGCTTCCGCAATAAACCGTCTAAAAATAACATTTCTGTCTGCTATCAATACCTTTAGTTTCTCCAAGAGCACACCAACCTTTTTGATCGATTTGATATTTCATCATATCTTAGAATCTTAACCGATTCACTATATCCTCAAGTTTCTGTACTATTGAAATTAACCCCCTCACAGCTTCATTCATATCAGCCGGCTCATCCGTACTTTCTTGTAATGCTTCATCTACAGCTTCCATATCAGCCGATATTTCCCCAATTGCTGCCTTCACCTTTGCAGCTGCAGAAACCGCTTCCTCAATTTTATTAGATATCTTTCCTGTATTACTTGAAACCTCTTTAGAGGCAGTAGATATTTCTGATGCCGAACGGGCAACCTCCGATGCTCCTTTAGATGCTTCCGCCAATGATTTTGTTACATTCTGTGTATTATCAGCTAATTCTCCTATTTCATTTGTAATATGTCCTACCCTTTGTGCAGCTTTTAGCACTGAATTGGATATTTCCCCCATAGTTGAGGACTGTTCCGTTACAGCAGCAGCTATCGTATTAGTTATAGCTGTTATCTCCTGTATAACTTCAGTAATTATTCCAACAGCCTTTACTGCTTCACCGGTACTTGACTGCATAGCTTCAATCTGCTGACTGATTTCTTCAGTAGCTTCACCGGTTTGTTTTGCCAGTTCCTTTACTTCATTGGCAACTACAGCAAAACCTTTGCCGGCCTCACCTGCACCTGCTGCTTCAATAGCCGCATTCAGTGCAAGCATATTTGTCTGGTCTGCTATATTATTTATTACATTAATAATGTGGCCTATCTGCACTGATGAATGCTTTAATTCTTCAATAATTCTATTAGTATCCTTGGCTTTATCTTCTGCATCTGCAGTAATCCTTATAGACCTTTCACAATTTTTATTAACCTCGTTCAATGAAATATTAATCTCCTTAACAGCTGTGGCCACACTGGTTACTGATGTAGAAACATCCCTTGCCGAATCCGAAACATTATGTATACTGCCAGAAATCTGGGATACAATAGATGCTATCTGATTGGTCCATACTGAAGTCTGCTCGGAAGCATCTGCAAGATTTTTAATAGTAGCTGTCATTTCCTCTACTGCAGAAGCAATAATATTCATACTACTGCCGGTTTCTGACAGTGTCTTTAATGACATCTCAGTGTTGTCAGCAATTATTGTGGCAGCTCCACTTACTAAAGTTATTTTGGATTCTGACCTTTTTTTCTTCTCTTCCATTATATTTGCTTCATGTTGAATGATAGCTGCTGATTTATCCAGCACCACTAAATTTTCATTTATGTTTTTAATAATACCCTGTATCATTTCCAAAAATAAATTT
>JBLNEL010000171.1:0-28799 GCA_050262615.1 Bacillota bacterium | reverse complement strand
AAGACAGAGGTATAATTGATGCGGTTTCAAGGCGATATGAGAATAGTATATTCATTTCTGCTGAAAGAGGGATAAATATCGGCAGACTAAAGGATATGATTTCATCCTGTATCAGTGAGTCATTTAAGGAGGAAACCGTAGAGCTGGATATTAACGACAGCGAGATTGTCTCAAGGATTTATTCTTTAGCCGAGGTGATCAATACGGTCTATGATGAAGATAAGATACTTGTTAAATACAGAGCCAACAACGCTTCCTCAAACAAAATAAAGAGAATGATCTATGGACAGGCCCAAACTGGAACTTGACGGCAATTCACTTAGCCTAGAAAAAATTGATTTCTTCTTAAAAGAAAATCCTTTTGTTGTTTTAACTCCTGAAGCGGAGAATAAGGTTGAAAGAGCGCGCAGCCTTGTCGATAACTGGATACAGAACGATGAGGTTATTTACGGTGTAACTACCGGATTCGGTGAGTTTTCGAATGTAAAGATCTCAAAGGAAGATCTTCTTGAACTTCAGGAGAATCTGATATTAAGCCATTCAGTAGGAACAGGCGATAACCTGCCGCCTTTTATTGTAAAAATAATGATGCTCTTAAGAGTAAATGCGCTTGCAAAGGGCTACTCAGGAATAAGACTTTCGACGCTGCGGCTTTTAACAGATATGATAAATAATAACATTATCCCTGTTGTTCCTTCTCAGGGTTCTGTAGGCTCAAGCGGTGACCTTGTGCAGTTGTCGCATCTTGTACTTGCAATGATAGGGCGCGGTAGGGTTCAGTTAATTCAGGATATAAATGCTGAAAATGCAGCTTTAACTGAAATTTTGCCGGCTGCAGAAGGCTTAAGAAAGTGCGGTCTTCAACCGGTTATTCTGGGTGCAAAGGAAGGTCTGGCGCTTATAAATGGGACACAGATGATGACGTCCTTTGCCGCCTATGTCTGCGTTCAGGCAAAAAAGTTAAATAAGACTGCTGATATCAGCGCTGCGCTTACACATGAAGCCTTAAGGGCTACTGACAAGGCATATGACCCAAAGCTTCATAACCTCAGGCCATATCCCGGACAGATCGAGACAGCCGAAAATATGATAGCAATGATCAAAGACAGCGAAATCCGCCGCTCTCATATAACCGGTGACTTAAGAGTGCAGGATGCTTACTCATTAAGATGCATACCTCAGATACACGGAGCCTCCAGGGATGCCATCAATTATGTCTGTTCGAGGGTTGAAATAGAAATTAATTCTGCCAATGATAACCCGATAATATTCCCGGAAACACAGGAACACATTGAGGGGGGTAATTTTCATGGACAGCCGATGGCGCTTGCAATGGATTTTATGGCAATAGCATTATCGGAGCTGGCGAACGTCTCTGAAAGAAGAATTGAAAGAATGGTTAACGGAGCCTTAAGCGGTCTGCCCAGGTTCTTAGCATATAAAGGAGGTTTAAACAGCGGACTAATGATTGCTCAGTATACAGCTGCAAGTTTAGTCTCTGAAAATAAAGTTCTGGCTCATCCGGCCAGCGTAGATTCAATTCCAACAAGTGCAAATCAGGAAGATCATAATTCAATGGGGTCAATTGCTTCACAGAAATGCTACAGGGTAATGCAGAACCTGCAGTCAGTTCTTGCTATTGAACTGATGACAGCAGCTCAGGCGCTGGAATTCCACAAGCCGCTTAAATGCGGGAAGGGCACACAGATAGCTTATGATCATATAAGGGAAGTAGTTCCGCCATTGGATAAAGACCGTGTAATTTATGATGATGTTCAGAAGGTATTATGTTTAGTTAAAAGCGATTCATTGCTGAACAGAATAGAAGAAAAGATAAAACTGAATTAATAGCTTTTTAATTTTGATCTTTTATTGTAAGTCATAGAGTAAAAAAAACTCTATGACTTTTTTTTAATGGTTAATTGCCCACAGATAGAGTCAACTTTTCCGGTTAATCTTTCAAATAAGTTTTCAGGAAACCTGCAATTCGTCTTTGATATTCCTTTCCGCCAATTTCCCAAAGATTATTGTGATTTGCGCCTTTTACAGGATACCACTGCTTATCAGGTGACTTTAGATTCTTAAAAATTCTTTTGCCGTAGTTAATTGAGATCCTTTCGTCATTTGTTCCGTGTATGAGTAATACCGGCTGACAGACTTTCTTTGCATATTCTTCAGGCGAAACAACATCGACCGGAAATCTGGCAATTTTCTCAGAGTTTTTAAGTGATATATCAGATACAAATCTGAAAGGGATTCCGGTAAGTCTTTTCATATAATCAAAAGTAATTTCTTTTAAGGATGTAAACGTACTGGATACAACGCCGCATTTTATCCTTTTGTCCTTTGCCATTGCCTGAATTGCAATAGCACCGCCGAGAGAGTGTCCCATGACAGCAAAAGGTGCAGAATTTTTATATCGTTTTAAAGATTCGTCAATATATCTGGATACATCGAACTTTTCATAATAACCGAAGGTGCAGTATGTGCCCCCGCTTTCTCCCTGGGCTCTTAAGTCGAAGACTATTGAATTAAATCCCTGAACAGAAAGATTTTCAGCCATATCAAGCTGCGATTCTCTTGAACTTGCAATTCCGTGCAGTATGATTACAGTACCATAGGGCTTATCAGTCAAGGCATGTATGAAAAGTCCCTTTAGTGTAATTGAATCTTCTACAATAATATTGAATTCTTCAGCTTTAGATGTATCCAGCGAAGCTGTATGTTTTACGCGTGATGGTTTGATAGGTGAATAAGGGGCTACATGTTCAATAACATAGTAAAAAGCAACTGCAGAGGCAATAAAAATCGCGATAAAAACTCCAAGTGCTATCTTAAAGAATTTCATCATCATAAGGCAAATCCTGTTATATACAGTCTCTATTTATTTAAGTAAGTAAGGGCCTGACGGATTAAATCCTCAAGCTTAATTGCCGGTGTGGTAAGAAGAATATCCCTGATTACTTTTTCTGCCATTTTCTGGTTATAGCCCAAAGTAGTTAAAGCTGCAACGGCATCATCTTTTATCTTAAAAGGAACCGCGCTGTCAAATTCTTCTGATGTAATATTTTCAACCTTATCCCTTAAGTCAAGCAGCATTCTTTCTGCAGTTTTTCTTCCTATACCCGGAATAGCTATCAATCTCAGAAGGTTGCCGGTTTTTAATGAATTAATAAGTTCGTCGATTTGAATACCGGAAAGTACGCTCTGTGCTAATTTTGGTCCAATGCCGTTTACTGAGATGAGAAGTTCAAACATATGTTTTTCCGGTTCAGAGGAAAAGCCGAACAAGGTAAGGGAATCCTCTCTTACTGCAAGATAAGTATGAATTGAAGCAATTTCTCCGGCATCAGGCATTTTTTCAAAAGTGTTAATGGAAATATTTACAATGTAACCAACGCCATTAACATCAAGCATGATCTGTGTGGGTTTTTTAGAAACTATTTTACCAGTTAAATGTCCAATCATTTTACAGCTCTGAAATTATTGTTTTAATTCTTTGCTCAATAAGTATTTCTTACATTATTTGGTTTATTGTATTACCCTCTCAGGGTTGGCCTCAATAAAAGCCTTCCAGCTTCTGGTCTTAGGGAAGGGTGCTTTGATCCTGATAGCATGGCAAATGGCAACAGCCAAAGCGTCGCTTTCATCAAAAAGCATTTTTTCAGCTTTTATATCCAGGAGGTGAGTTACCATATACTGAACCTGCTTTTTCGATGCAGCGCCATTGCCTACTACAGATTTCTTTACCTCTCTGGGCGAATACTCAGTTACCGGCAGGCCGTTATGTACAGCAGCCAGCATTGCTACACCTCTTGCATAGCCTATTTTAAGAGCAGATTGCACGTTTTTCCCATAGAATGCAGTTTCAATTGCAAATTCATCCGGTCTGTAAAGCTTAATATACTTATCCAATTCATTATAAATGATTTCAAGCTTTAGAGGAAGAGATTTACATGAAGGAAGCTTAATTGCACCCTGAGCTACATAGGAAAGGGTATTTTTATGTTGTTTAATGATTCCGTAACCTGCTACGATGGTTCCGGGATCAACTCCAAGAATAATCATTTTTACATCACTAAAACAGAACCAGAGAATCGGTTGTTTATTTTTCAGAATTCTCTGGTTCTAAATATTTTTCTTAATATGAGACCAGCAAATTAAATCTATGCCAGTAAAACTCAGGCCAGTGCACTTTCGTCGATATCTGCATTTGAATAAACGTTCTGAACGTCATCATTGTCTTCAAGCATTTCAATAAGTTTCATTACTTTTTCGACGTCTTCGCCTGTAATTGACACCATATTTTTAGCAACCCACTGAATTGAAGCATTTTCAACTTTTAAGCCTTTGTCGATCAATGCCTTTCTGACAGGTTCGAAGCTTTCAATTGAGGTTTGAATTGAGTAGTATTCATCCTCAGTCTGCAGGTCATCAGCTCCGGCGTCAAGAATGATCTCCATAATATCATCTTCCGACTTGTCCTGTTTAGGTATAGTGATAACGCCTTTGCGGTCGAACATCCAGGCAACAGATCCTGATTCACCCATATTTCCGCCGTATTTACTGAAGAGGTGGCGTACTTCGGCAACAGTTCTGTTTTTATTATCTGTTACAGCTTCTACCATAACAGCAATTCCTGCAGGTGCATAACCTTCGTAGGTTACTTCAACATAAGAAGCGCCTTCAAGCTCACCGGTTGCCTTTTTGATCGCTCTGTCAATATTGTCAGCTGGCATGTTAGCAGATTTTGCATTATCAATTGCTAATCTCAGGCGCGGGTTTCCTGAAGGGTCGCCGCCGCCATCGCGTGCAGCAATAGTTAATTCTTTAATTAACTTTGTGAAAAGTTTTCCCCTTTTTGCATCCAATGCCCCTTTTTTTCTTCTAATGGTTGCCCATTTTGAATGACCTGACATTATTATTACTCCTATTTTTTAAATTATATATTTTTAATCTGTTACAAACGTTGTTTTACTGAGCTCTTTCGGTTCAGTATTTCCGGCTTAATTATTTTCGCTTAAAAGCTTTACTCTCATATCTTTTATTCTCAGCTGAGGGAAACTTCTGCCGTCGCGCATAGTTTTTTCAATAGTAAATACAATATCAACTAAATTTTTATCTTTATCAATCTGCGAGGCGAAGTAACCAAGGTTAAAGCCGATGGCATCAAAGATCCTGTCGCAGCCATCCTGTTTAATTGCAAGAATTATATGGTTGGACCCTACAATTCTTGGAGGATTAGTTACCTGGACATTTTCTATCAGGAAAACCGGGCGCATATTTTGCGGACCAAATGGAGCAAACTCCTCAAGTATTCTGATGAATTTTGGTGTCAGGTCGGAAAGCGCGATCTTTGTGTCGGCCAGAATCTCAGGTGATACATCATCTGATTTTACCGAATTTTTTACTATCTGATTAAATTTTTCCTTAAACTCAGGAATCTTCTCAAGTTCAAGTGCCAGTCCTGCTGCGGCTTCATGTCCGCCAAACTGCAGAAGCACACCTTCACATTGCTTTAAGGCTTCATAGATATTAAAGCCGGCGATGCTTCTTGCAGAGCCTTTTGCCACACCATCGACTGTAGTAAGCATGACAGTAGGGCGGTAGTATTTCTCGACCAATCTTGAAGCGACTATTCCAATAACGCCGGGGTGCCAGTTCTCCTCATGAAGGACAATAGCAAGGTCCTCATCCAGGTCCACTGAATTTTCCACCAGGTCGATTGCATGTGAATAGGTTAGTTCATCGATCTTTCTTCTTTCATAATTTTCACCCTCTAAAACCTGAGCTAACCTTGCAGCTTCTGCCGGATCTTCAGTAATAAACAAGTCCACAGCACGAATTGCATCTCCCATTCTGCCAACAGCATTAATTCTGGGGGCAATTGTAAAGACTACGTGTCCTGCTGTAAGGTTGCCTGGCTCCATGCCGGCACTTCTTATCAGTGCAGCAATGCCAGGGCGGGGTGAAAGATTTACAAGTTCAAGTCCTTTTCTTACAAGCACGCGGTTCTCATCTTCAAGAGCCACGATGTCGGCAGCACCTGCAATTGCAACAAGGTCGAGATATTTCAGCGGTAGTTCTCTTTTGCCGATCCTTTCACTGACAGCCTGAGCAAGCTTAAAGGCAACGCCTGCTCCAGAGAGATATTTAAAAGGGTAATTGCAGCCTGGTTTCAAAGGATCGAGCACAGCAAAAGCCTCCGGAATTACACTTCCCGGCTGATGGTGGTCACAAATGATCATATCCATTCCAAGTGACTTTGCCAATGCAGTCTCTTCAACTGCTGTAATACCGCAGTCGACAGTGATAATTAAAGATGTGCCTTTGCTTTTAATAAATTCTATGCCTGACTTAGAAAGGCCATAGCCTTCTGTCAAACGGTTAGGAATATAGATTTCAGCCACAGCACCCAGCTCTTTTAAGAAAAGATACATAAGTGCCGCTGCACAGGTCCCATCTACATCATAATCACCATGAATAGTGATAAGTTCGTTGGAAGTAATAGCTTTAATTAGTCTTAGTGAAGCCTCCTGCATGCCGTTCATAAGATAGGGATCGTGCAGGTCTTCTATAGAAGGCCGGAAGTAGGCTTTAGCCTGATGAAAATTCGCAATATTTCTTTGTATCAGGAGGTTTGCCAAAATAGCAGAAATATTTAAAGAATCGGCTAAAGACTTAATTTTGTATTCATCAGCTTTGTCTCTAAGTTTCCAACGTTTTTTTAACATTTTAATTATTCCGCACAACTAGAAAAAGGAAAATAAAAAAAGAGTAGAATCAGATCTGTAAGCCGAATTCTGTATACCGGTATCAAAAAAGAAACCGGCAGGTAATTATTTATCTGGATCCCGGATTACTCCGGAACCTCAAGCGATCTACCCGAAAAGCATTCAGAGCGAACAACTCTGATCCCTGAAGACTAATATTTAGTCAGGCATTCTGCATAGAGATACAGAAGCCGGGAAAGCTTTCCCTATTTGATCTTGCTCCAAGTGGGGTTTACCATGTTATTTACAGCCGGTAAAGGCGGTAAATAATCCTGAAAGTAAATATAATTTACATTTCAGGACCCCCGGTATCACTACCGGAGCGGTAGGCTCTTACCCTGCCTTTTCACCCTTATCCCGGTAAAACCAGGACGGTATTTTTTCTGTGGCACTTTCCGTAACCAGGAGGTTGCCCAGCCTGATTCCCGGGTGTTACCCGGCACTTTGTTCTGTGGAGTTCGGACTTTCCTCCGCCTTTAAAATTAAAAAGCAGCAATTACCCAATCTGAATTACTCTTAATTATTATTCTTTGATCTATATATTAATGAAT
Source organism: Bacillota bacterium (assembly GCA_050262615.1). Taxonomy (GTDB): domain Bacteria; phylum Bacteroidota; class Ignavibacteria; order Ignavibacteriales; family SURF-24; genus JAUZPB01. The sequence goes on along the minus strand of JBLNEL010000171.1, from coordinate 21,475 downwards.
CTGTTATTTACACACTTAAAGAGAGCCGTATGGCTCGTTCGAATATATTTTGGCAATTTATTAAAGTGGAACAAATATAATAAAAATAAATACTTAAGTCATTAGTAAAATTCTTTGTATAAGTTTTTAATATCCGATTTGCCTGAAATGTAAGTTCTACAATAATATAAGTAACCCGAAGCAAAATAGCTTCGGATTTTTTATAAATACCAGATGTTTTTTAAGTTCGGAGGAGAAATTCAGGAGTGCTTGCTGGAATTATCTTTGAATCACTGCATTATTTTCTACAAGAGGGACGAATAAGTGAAAAATATTTGCCCGGCTGACTTAATTTTTATTTAACTAGCATCATTTTCTTGCTTTCAGTATAGCTGCCGCATCTTATGCGGTAGATGTAAGTTCCGCTGGGGAAATTGCCGGCATCGAATTTTACACTGTGTTTTCCGGGAGACTGCACTTCATTGACCAGGTCAGTGACTTTCCTGCCGAGCATATCAAAGATTTCAAGAGTAACTACTCCTCCAAGCTTCAGACTATAGTTAATCTGGGTTGAAGGGTTAAAAGGATTAGGATAATTGTTGATAAGTTCGTCTGCATATGGCAGTATACCGGCAGCGCTGCCTCCAGAGGATGAGACTCTGTGGTTTGCTGTGGTATCGATTATCATGGCACTATCCGACATAACCGATTCAAGAAATGTGTTATCAAAAGCTGAAACCTTATAGAAAAGTTTTACAGAAGCAGCTGAAGAACCTGTTAGACCAAATGAACTTGTGGAATCCTCAAAGCTCTGAACCGGATTTTGATTTACATGCTTTACAGTTGCAATTAGCTGGTATTCTGTTAACGATGGCTGATTATCATTCCCAAAAGCCCTGTATATTTTATAACCCCCGTCTGATACAACATCTTTCTCTGAATTAGGAATCCAGGAAAGCACCGGGTGGTTACGCAAATTCATACTTGCCTTAACATCCTGAGGTTTTGATGGACTGCCTTTAAGCGGATTGGAAAAATAAAGGTCAACCTTCATATGCCCATCCGAATAGCCCTTTAGTTCAAGTGCAAATGAAGCATCAGACTCAACCCTGGGGTTACTGCAGGGCGAAAAGACCTGATTATAACCAAAATCAAAGTAATCTGTTGAACTGCCAAGATAATTTGGACTATTTTTTATTCCTGCTGTTGTGGCGACACCGGACAAAGCAAGCTCATCTAATCCGTTTTCGGGATTAGGAGAAAGCTTTTCGAAAGGGTAGAGGTAAATTCCATTCTGTGATTTCCAGTCCCATCTTCCGCTGGCTGCCTTAATATCAATATATCTTAAAGAATTCCCACTATTTACTTTTGTAATTGTGATACCTTTTCCGGGAGCCATTAAACTGCCTTTGTTATAGAATTTCCATGAGCTTTCATAATAACTTCGTCGTTCATGGTTTTCAATATAATAAGAGCCCGTAGGGCTTTTTATTTTATAGATATCTTTATCAAGCAAGGCATCCTTAATTACAAGTCCATTCTGGTCACCGCTTAATAGCTGAGGAGATACCCAGCCAAGAAGCTCTCTTTCGAAAGCATTCATAACTCCGCCGCCGCCATTTGTATCCATAAGACCATGGTGGTGTGTGCCAGGGAGGTGAAGATTCCCATTAAAGGCATATCCGAAGAAGTAGTGGCCGATCTCGTGATCAATTATAGGCAGCTGGCCGTCCGGGTCATAAATATTATTTTGTATTGTGCCTGAGCCCCCGAATCCGGGTCTGATCTTTACTCCGTCTTTTATTAGTTCTGCAATGCCGCTGCCTGGATAGCCATCCAGATTATCAAATCTTGTATAGCTTCCGCTAAGCGAGGCGGCTCCCTGATATCTGCCCCATCTTGGATCAAGTTTTCCGAAATCCTTAACACTTCGGAAGCAGATTGCGATCATGTCAACAATTCCGTCTTTGTTATTGTCATAATCTGCAAAATTAACGTATTTATCGATGCCATCAATAATTTCACGGCTGAGAAAACTAAGGTTTTTGCCGGCATTACTGTAATAGTAAGTCTCTTCATGCTGAGGGACGTAGACTATTGGACAAACGTCGCCAATAATGTTAAGCTTTCCGCCTGACATTTCATGAAAATATCCGCTTATACTAGGATCGGGGTATTTACTTAGTACCTGTGGCGAAATAGTCTTATTTGTCCACTCCGGAAGACCCTGAAGCGAAGATGGCCAAAGATCGGTAAAAGGGCTGTAATCGAACTGGTCATCCTTAAACTTGCAGTAAACAACCAGCATTTTAACTGTTCCCTGTAAAGGGAGCATTGGAAAACCCAGTGTCTTTGAAAGGGAAGTCTTAGAAGAATGATTTTCTTCTCCGCCGCAAACAATTTTATGATCAGTTATCGAAAAATCTTGTGCATTTATTGAATTCAGGGCAAAAATGCATAAAAAGAATAAAAAATATATAGACCTTAACATAAACAGTCTTATTGTTACAGAAAGCTTTTCTTTGTCTTAAATAATCGTATCGTTCTTATGCCCTGCCTGGATTGGCATGACAAATAACAGGGCTATTATCGGCGTAAAGGAAAAAAAGATTAGTCTGTTCATGATTTTTTACCCTTTTAAATAGAATAAATTCAGAAGAGCAGAAATGATAATTTTAGAATTGACAATAGAAGAAGTGATAATTGCATAAAAAAAAAGCCGGCAGAGATTACCGGCTTTAAAGAAAACTTTAAGTTTTAATAATTAATTTTTGACTGCGCCGGTATCAGTTACCTCGGGATACAGTTTTTTCAGCCAGCCGGTCATAAAATCAAGAAAGCCGGGAACGAATTTTTTCTCAAGGGTTGCATATTCTTCAGCCCCACCGGTTACAGCTTTAATATAGAGGTGATTGGCATCGGGAAATTCCTTTACGGTGTAATTTTTATTACCACCTTTCTCAAGAGCCTTTATCATCCAGTCCCTGTTTAGTTCAGTTGGCACCTGGAGGTCTTTTTGGCCAAAGAGCATAAGGACCGGGCACTTTACTTTTTCAAGGGCAGGAAGAGGGTCATAATCGATAAAGTACCGGAACCAGGGGGTGCGCTCAGCATCAATCTGTGCTTCAACGGTTTTATTTATATAGACTACTTTATCAGGGATTTGTTTTTTTACTTCATCGCTAAGGCTGTTGAAGGATTTTTCCATGTCCTTAAAAATAATTGCTTTTACTTCATCCCAGCCTTCGTTTGTTCTGACGGCATTAAATATTTTCTGCTGAAGTTTAATTTGTTCTTCAATAGCCTGGTCAGTCTGACCAGAGGCTTTCATTAAAAGCTGAGTTTGAGCTTTAATTATGCCTTCCCCAGTAACACCTGTGCCTGAGATCAGAATGATAAAGGCTACGTTATTTGAGCGTGAAGCAGCAAGAGGAGCAACAATGCCGCCCTCACTATGTCCGCATAGCCCAATTTTTAATGGGTCAATTTCCGGCAGGGTTTTCAGGAATTCAACAGCAGATAATGCATCCGAGGCAAAATCCTCAGTTGTTGAATTTCTTGTACTTCCTGTTGATCCGCCTACGCCGCGGTCATCATAACGAAGTACAGCAAAGCCAGCGCGTGTAAAGTGATCAGCAATTATCTTAAAAGGCTTAAAGCCAAAGAGCTCTTCATCGCGATTTTGCGGTCCGCTGCCGGTTATCATTATTATAGCTGGAAATTTTCCTTTTCTCTCAGGATAGGTTAAAGTCCCTGCAAGTTTTATATCGCCGTTCTTAAAGCTTACCTCTTCCTGTTTATATGGAACAGGTTCATCTTTCTCTAATACTTCTTCAGCTATTTTTAATGTAAATACGCCGGTCATACCTAATTGTTTAAACTGGCCTGAAACCGTGCTGTCTTTCAGTTCGCCGTCAAATATAGCTACTCTTGCAGGCATCGCCGGGTTAGGAAGTTCAAAATGGATCTTAGGAGACGCATATTTTATTTCAGAAAGTGCCAGGCCATGAGCTCCCTGCTGAGGGATATCAATTGTTCCATTAAGGGAATCCTTACCTGAGGTAAATTTTACTTCAATATTCAGTTTCTGTCCTAATATTTCAATATAACCTTTATAGTACCCTGATATTGGTTTTTCAGAGGAGTCTTTCTGCTGGGCAGGCAATTCAAAAGGGCCCAGGAAAAATGCAAAGGTTAAAATTAAAGAGATAGTCCTAAAAAACTTCATGTTAACAGCTCCGGAAAATTTATAATAGTGTTAATGTTATAAATCCAATAAAATAACTGCTTGTCAGATTACTGTTTCAAAAAATAAATACTCATTAGCTCAATGTTTCAGCAATATATGTCCCAGCAATAAATGTTTCTGCAATAAATGAATCTGCAATGAATGTTTCAGAACTCAATTTTCCTGAGGGAAAAGATCCCTCAACCATTCATTCAGGCAGTCAATATAACCTGGAAGAAAATCCTTTTTAAGCTGCGGATACTCCTGTTTACTGCCAGTTTCTGCTGTCTGAAAAAGGTGATTAGCATCAGGGAAAACTCGTATACTTAGAGCTTTGTTTCCGCCTTTGTTTAATGCTTCAGTTAATGCTGCCTTATTTTCATCAGCTGTAACCTCAATATCTTTACCTCCAAATACAGCAAGAACAGGGCACTTAATATTCTGAAAAATACCTATTGGATCAATGTTCAAAAAGTCCTTGAGATTACTTGTATAAGTCTCTTTAAAAATTCTATCTGTTGAAGTCTTTGCATATTTAATTTTTTTCGGAAATTCACGCTTTATAGGGGCTGGCATTTTATCATAGTTATTTAATATGTACTGGTAAAGTTTTGTTTTTATTAGTCCTTTAGAAATTCCTGATCTAACCAAATCAAAATACTTCTGAAGAGCCTGAATATAGCTTTGAATAAACTCATTGCTTCTGCCTTCAGAACTTAAAAGGTTCTTAAACTCTGCTACAAGTAGTTTATCTTCAGGGAGTACGCCGGTTGAGCTTAAAATTATAAAATCAATATCACCAGGGTTTGATGCAGCAGTCATAGCGGCAATTAAGCCTCCTTGTCCATGACCTAATAGCCCAATATGTTCTGGATCCACTTCAGGTCTGCTCTTCAGAAAATTAACAGCTTTAGAAATATCAGAAGAAAGATCTTTAAGAGAAGAGCTTTCAGTCTTACCGCCTGAGCCACCGGTTCCACGGTCATCAAGGCGCAGAACGACAAAGTTATTGCGTGTTAAATTATCAGCAAGGATACGGAAGATTTCAAATCCCTGATTATTATTGTTGCGCTTCTGTGCACCTTTATCTGAGATAAGTATTACAGCCGGATGCTTCATCTGAGAAAAAGGAATCGAAAGCGTGCCTGCCAGTTTTATGTTTTTATTACTGAATCTGACTTCCATTTCTTTATAGTAAAGATTTGTCTTGATTTGTCCAGGTTTAAGGGATTCAGCTGAAGGCTCCTGAGGGCAAACTATAAGCGGAGCAGCGAAAAACAATATTGTGAAAATATATAGAGCAATATTATTAATTGCTATTCTATTTATCAGATAAGGCATTATTGTCTCCTATAGGAATTTTAAGCTGAAATTTAGGAAACGGCGGGATAAAAAGTAAGCATTAACTTTCAATAAGTTGCTACTTTTATATATTAAACTATCGGCGTAGCTTATCTAGAAGGTCATTTAATGTTTTTATCTCCTCGATATCAAGTCCAGTAAGCAGATCTTCCATTTCACTGCGGTGTTTATCCATTCGGGATAAAATCTCCAGTCCTTTATCAGTAATAGAAACATCAACATTTCTTCTATTCACCGGGCAGATAAATCTGTCGACTAATCCTTTGAGTCTTAGTTTTTCAACCAGGCGTGAGACATCTGACATTTTATCGAGCATTCTTTCTTTTAATAATTTAATTGTTGCGGGCTTAGGGTGCTGTCCGCGAAGTATTCTTAAAATATTATACTGCTGAGCTGTGATATCATAGGGCTTAAACAGAGCAGATTGTCTCTGCATGAGCCAGTTGTTTGTAAAAATAATATTTATAATAGCCTTCTGGTATTGATTTGTAAATTCCTTCTGTTGTATTTCGTTTTCCAGTTTCATTTCCGAATATTTCTCCTGCGTGCAAAAGTTGCGTGAATTTTATTGGTTTATTCAATATGGAGTAAGATAATATATAATATTTTTAAAGGATAAAAAATGATTTCAGCTAAAAGCTGTCTCAGAAGATAAAATCTGTCTAAGAAAAGCTGCTTTAAGGCAGCAGTTTATCACGGGCGGAGTTTATCCCAGGAGAGAATATGCTCCCGGGATAAAGTATGAATTAAAGAGATATTATTTTTGAATAATTGTGTACTGAACCTCTTTCTGAGAAAGATTATCTGCCGGATAACCGAATTTTTCTTTAAAGACAAGTTCTGAAAGCTCTTTTCTCCTTCGTGGAGTAAGCTCTCTTTGTTTCAGGCTTTCGGGTAGATCCTCAATATTGCCTTTAGAACCAACAGCAAGTACAATAGCAGGTTCAAAGTTTTCAGGTATCTCGAAAACTTCGCGTGCTTTAAGAAGATTGAACCCGCCCATCTGATGAACAGCTAATCCCATTGATACAGCCTGGGTAGTCAGATTCGCTACAGCTCCTCCCATATCATAGAAAGCAGCACGGTTCAGCTGTTTTGTAAAATCAGAATCCAGCTTAACAATTCCCAGTATCAGTAATGGTGCATTCTGTGCCCATATTTTATTGTATTCGTTTAATAAATCTGCTATTTTACTATATTCTTCCGGATCTTCTTTTGTTGCATAAATAAAGCGCCAGGGCTGTTCATTCCTTGAGGAAGGGGACCAGCGTGCTGCCTCGAACAGGTCTTTTAATTCTTCTTCAGTAATTATCTTATCAGAATATGCTCTTGTACTATGTCTTTTTGAAATCAACTCATGAATCATGAAAATATCTTTCTTCTTCTAATTTTTTCTTTTTCGAACTGGTTATGTGATTTTTTAGCCTGAATTAAGTCGGCATTTCGCTGATATCACTTTCAATAAAGTTCTATTATTTTTTTGCTTCTTTTTGAGGCTTCATTTCTTTCTGTGAATTATCTTTGAGCTTAGCACCATTCTGCTGAGCATCTTTTACAAATTCGACGTTACACAAAAGATTAACATCTTTACCTACTACAGCACTTCCGGTCTCAAGGAGCTTATTCCATTTCAGGTTATAATCAAAACGGTTAATTGTTCCTGAGACCTTAAAGCCTGATCTTTGATTTCCGCTCATATCCTTAACTGTGCCGCCATAGATTACATCTAGTTCCAATGGTTTTGTTATATCACGTATTGTAAAATCGCCTGAGAGTTTATATTTATTTCCAGAAATTTTTTTTAATGATTTTCCCTTAAATTTAATCTGAGGGTATTTAGCAGCGTTAAAGAAATCATCTGACTTCAAGTGTTCATCGCGTTTCTGGTTATCAGTATCAATGCTATTTACATCTATTGTAAAATTAATATTGGCATCGGATAAGTCATCTTTATTACCAGTGACGTTTGCATCAAAGTTCTTAAAGTGTCCGGTTACTTCGGAAATTACCATATGTGAGACAGTAAACTGTACTTTGCTATGTGCCTGATCAAGTCTCCAGCTGTCAGGCTGCGCAAATAAGGAACTGGCTAAAAATAGAACTGCCAGTATAGCAGATCTTAAGGTTCTCATCTTTTCCTCTTACTTTTATTGTAGGTTTTGTAAAGTGAAATAAATATTATTTACTGCTGTTAACTTATTTCTGTTTTACCAGTTCAATATCAGCAGAAAGTTTTATTGTTTTTCCAACAACAGCTCCGCCTGTTTCAATAAGCGCATTCCACTTAAGGCCATATTCAAAGCGGTCAACGCTGCCTTTTACATTAAAGCCGGCTCTGGTATTTCCCCAGGGATCAACTACAATTCCTCCAAATTCAACATCAAGTTCTATTGGTTTTGTAATATCCCTAATTGTCAGATCTCCATAGAGTTTATAGCTCTCGTTATCAATTTTTTTAATTGAAGTGCTCTTAAAAACAATTTCCCTGAATTCTTCGGCATTGAAGAAATCATCAGATCTGAGGTGATTATCCCTATCCGGCATTCCTGTATCAATGCTTGCGGTATCAATTCTTACCTCAACATCTGCTGCTTCAAAATTATCTCCATTTGTTGTTACCTTAAGATCGTAATTATTAAAATGTCCTCTTACAGTGGCAATTATCATATGCTTTGCTGAAAATTCAACTCTCGAGTGAGCTTTATCGACTGTCCAGGAAGTACTTACTGCCTGATTTGAGGCTGACGTATTATTTAAGACTGTGTTGTTCATATTAAGCGCCTTTCTATAAATGTTTAATGTTATACCGTTATTTATAATTAAAACAAATGTTATAACATTAAAAGTTCCCACATTTATAAAAATTCTTAATTTGCTGAAAAATGTTTAATTTTGTTGATCAAAAGCGGTAAAGAGCAATTATCATTTCCCAAAAAGGAGTCAAAATGAAGTGTTTTTATTTGGTTTTTATAACCTTATCCATTCTTCCAATGCTGAGCTTTGCAGAAGATGGGATCAAATTTGATGACTATTTTATTGATAAGACTATGAGAATAGATTATTTTCATATCGGGGAAGTCTCAAGTGAAATTATAACAATTGATAAGATCTACCAATATGGTATTTGGGCAGGGAGCAGGAAGAACCTGATTGACAACTTCAACAATGGCAGATATTATATAAAGATATATGACTTATCAGCAGGCAAGCTTATATATTCGAAAGGTTTTGACAGTTATTTTGGGGAGTATAAAACAAGTGAATATGGAACAAAAGGCATAAAACGCACCTATCATGAATCCGCGATAATTCCGTACCCCAAAAACAAGATCAGGTTTACAGTTGAGCTCAGGGATAAAAGGAATGAGTTAAATCCAATTTTTTCAACTGAAATTAATCCAGCTGAACTTACCATAATACGTGAAGAACCAAAGGATAAAGATGTAAAGATATATGAACAGGTAAAAAGCGGTGATCCGCATTCAAAGGTTGATGTTGTTATACTAGGTGAAGGGTATACTGCCTCTGAAGAAGGGAAATTCAGAGAGGATCTGGAAAAATTTACAAATGTATTCTTTAATAAAGAGCCATACAAGACACACAAAAGCGATTTTAATATTTATGGAGTATTCAAACCATCTGAAGAAAGCGGCTGTGATGAGCCTGACCATGCCTCGTTCAGGAAAACTGTGCTGAATACAACATTTTATTCACTTGGATCAGAAAGGTATCTTTTAACCGAAGATAATAAGGCAATGCGTGATATGGCAGCACATGTTCCCTATGATGCAATTTATATAATGGTAAATCATAAGCGTTATGGCGGCGGAGGTATTTATAATCTGTTCTGCACCTTTACTACAGACAATCAGTGGCATGAATATCTTTTCCTTCATGAGTTCGGGCATTCATTTGCAGGACTTGCAGATGAGTATTATACATCCGATGTAGCCTACAATGAATTCTATCCACAGGGAGTGGAGCCGGTTGAGCCGAATATTACGGCTTTATTAAATTCAAAGGACTTAAAATGGAAAAGCCTAGCAAGTGCTGGTATTGATATACCTACTCCCTGGGAAAAAGAGGGGTACGACAAAATGGATTTGGCTTACCAGAAGACACGCCGGGAGTTAAACAGCAAAATAGCTGAGATGAAGCGTGCCGGAAAACCAGAGGAGGAAGTTGCAAAGGTTCAGAATGAATCAGAAGAACTCTCCCGCACAAGTGCAGAAAAAGAAGACCAGTATCTACAGAAAAGTAAGTTCTGGGGAAAAACCGGGGCCTTTGAAGGTGCAGGATATGCATCAAAAGGGCTATACCGTTCACAGTTAGATTGTCTGATGTTCAGTAAAGGAAACAAGCCCTTCTGCACAGTTTGTAATCAGGCTGTTGAGAATGTTATAAAGCATTATACAGAATAACTTAAAAGATATTGACAATAAATATACAGACTACTCAAATGAAATGCCGGTCTGCATTGCCTGAATTACAGGCAGACCGGCATTTTTATTATTCCATACTTACTTTTTTTATTATTCCGGCCTTTAAGCAGTAAAAAAACTTTAAATATGCCGGCACCTTCCGATAATAAAACTTAGAATTAAATTTTTTTACTAATCATAAGCCATCAAAGCCAAAGCATGTTAAGCTAAAGCCTGCTGAGCTTAAGATTCTCACAATCCAAGTTTTTATTATAGGAGTAATTTTATGTCTGCCAGATTCATAAGAGCAATATTCTACTGCTTTTTTGCCACTCTTAGCTTAACAGGTCTGAATTTAATATATGCACAGGATAAAGACCAGGCAGAAGATGAAACACAGCAATGCAAAAAATCCTTTGCTTCATTAAATCTGGGAGCTGATCTGGTAAGCCGTTATGTATGGCGCGGTAATGAAATCGGGGCTGTTGACGGCAGTGCTTTCGGAGCTCCGCATATTCAGCCGTTTGGGTCATTGGATCTGAACTTTAAACAGGCAGGAACCTTAAGTCTGGGAATCTGGGGATCATATGCTTTTACGGGCAAGTATTCTGAAAATGATTTTTCACTTAAATATGCTATAGAACTTCCACTTGGGGCGGTTTCAGCTACGGTTACTGATTATTACTTCCCGTATATTGATTCATTAAAATTTTCTGATTTCAGCGGTGATGGTCTTGGTGCACATACAGTTGAAGCTGCTTTAGCGATTACAGGTCCGGAAGAATTTCCGCTTACAATTTTAATAAGCAAGAATATTCATAATGATCCGGTTGATAATAAATCATTTTATGTAGAAGCCGGTTACGGATTTTCTATTGCTGAGACTCCGGTAAGTGTATTCCTTGGAGCGGCACAGGGTGTAAGCATCTGGCATAACGTTTCTACCGACAAAATGGAGCTAACCAACATTGGTTTTAATGTGACAAAGGATTTGAAGTTAACAAATGACTATTCAATGCCTCTGGGACTTTCGTTTGTTTATAATCCTCATATAAAAAATTCTTACTTAATATTTAAGTTAAGCATCTGATAAACGGGCTTAATAAGGATACGGGCTTAATAAGGATACGGGCTTAATAAGGATATTAGGCCTCCACAAAAAATAATCGAGGGGAAGTTAATGATTGTTTCATATATCCGCAGGAAATTCAGCAGTCTCTGGATAAAAAGTAAGATCCTGATCTTAGTCTCTGTCTTCGGGCTGATCATGGTAGGTTTTTATACATTCTATTCTTATATGAATGATAAGGCAATAATATTGAAATCAATTGATGAAAAGCTTACTGCCGGAGTCTATGGTGCATACTATGCCGCAGGAGATGCTTTGCATGACAGAATTGTGGATTCGACTTCCATCTCTGAAACTGAACATTTAGATAATATCAAAAAACTCAGTATGCTCAGCAGCAAACTTGGATTAAAGTATGTTTATACTATGATCAAGGAAGGCGAACAAGTTTACATCACCTCATCTAGTGCAACCGACGAGGAATTAAGCAAGAAGACGTATTCACCATTTTATCAGGCTTATCCAGAAGCTTCAGAGACATTGTTAAAGGCCTTTCAGGAAAAAGGGATGTACTTCGAAGAATATACCGACCGCTGGGGTACGCTCAGAAGTGCATTTGCCACATTTACCACGGAAAAAGGGAAAGTATATATAATCGGTGCTGATTATCCAATGACGGAAATATATTCTGATCTCAGGAGTTCTCTTTTAGAGAATATAATAGCAGGTATTATCATTTATATCCCTTTTCTTTTCCTGACGCTCTTTGTAGTTGGACGGATTGTAAAGCCTTTGCACAATTTAGCCGAAGCCGGACAAAAGATATCTGAAGGTGATTATTCGGTCAAAGTTGAAGTGACTTCATCTGATGAATCAGGGATACTAGCTGAAACTCTGAACAAGATGGTTAAAAGTGTTAACGAAAGTCTTGATAAACTGGCAGCTGAAAAAGCAGGGGTTGAAAAGAAGGTTGAAGAGGCAATAAAAGATTCAGAGGCACAGAAGGAGTATCTTTCCCATTCAGTTGAGCAGATGCTCGGAGCAATGGATAGGTTCTCAAGGGGTGATCTTACAGTTGCGCTTAATGTTAAAAAAGATGATCTGATAGGAAGGATGTTCCAGGGGTTTAATTCCACTGTGGAAGCTTTCAGACTGATGGTTACAAAGGTAACAGAAGCTGTGCATGACACAGCAAGTGCAAGCAGTCAGATTTCAGCCAGCACAGAGGAAATGGCTGCAGGCAGCAACGAGCAGGCGCATGAATCATCTGAGATAGCATCATCAGTAGAAGAAATGGCAAAAACAATTCTGGATAATACAAAGAACGCTGAAGTTGCTTCTGCAACGGCGAGTGAAGCCGGCAAGAAGGCAAAGCAGGGTGATGAAGCAGTAGGCAAAACAATCGAAGGCATGAACAGGATTGCAGAAGTTGTAATTAAATCAGCTATAAAGGTAAAAGACCTGGGTAAGAGCAGCAGTCAGATAGGTGAAATTATACAGGTGATTGATGATATTGCAGACCAGACAAACCTTTTAGCATTAAACGCTGCTATTGAAGCAGCAAGGGCTGGTGAGCAGGGCCGTGGATTTGCTGTTGTTGCAGATGAAGTAAGAAAGCTCGCAGAGAAGACGACAAAAGCTACAAAAGAAATATCTATAATGATCAATCAAATTCAAAGCGATACTTCAATTGCCGTAGAAGCAATAGAGCAGGGAACAAGAGAAGTTGAAGAGGGCAAAGCCTTAGCCCGTAATGCCGGTGAGGCACTTTCTGAGATAATAAAGGGTACTGAAAAGGTAAACGAAATAATCAGTCAGGTAGCAAAAGCTAGTGAACAGCAGGCAGTTTCAAGTGAAGAGATCAGTAAGAATATTGAAGCCATAACAACTGTAACGCAACAGACTTCTGCCGGGATACAGCAGATTGCAAGGTCAGCCGAAGATCTTGGCAAACTGACATTGAATCTTAAGGACCTGGTTGGAAGGTTTCATACCGGAAATGAAAATAAAATATCAATGAATCTTTCCAGTCACCGGAATTCTCACTCACCGGTGTTTAACCAGACACACTGAAATATTCTACAAAAGCGGAACTAACCCTTCCGCTTTTTTTTTATAACTTCCAGCCCAAAATGTTTCAGAAAAAACTGTATAGTTTCTTTAATTTTAATATTTTAATCTAACGGATTATATCATAAAGGAAATATATCAATGAAATTGACAAAGGCTCCCAGACATGATGAACTGCAGCCTGCAGAGTTAAAATTAAGGTGTGACCCGGAATTTTTTAATACTGAAACTACAAGGAACCTCTCAGCAATGCATGAGATTGTAGGACAGGAAAGAGCACTAAAGGCACTTAAAGTAGGCGTGGAACTATGGAGTCCCGGCTACAATGTATTTATAGCAGGTCTTTCCGGCACCGGAAAGGCTACTACAGTAAAGCAGATGCTGGAAGCCATTAGACCAAAATGCCCAATACTAAAAGATTACGCATATGTAAATAACTTTGAAGATCCAGATGAACCTGCACTTCTGGTCTTTTCTGCAGGTGAGGCTGCGAAGTTTAAGCATGATATGGCTTCGACTATACAGTATCTGCAAAATAAGATTCCGCAGGCACTTGAGGCAGAATCATATAAAAACAAAAGAAAAAGACTTTTATCTGAATTCAGTGAAAAAGAACAGAAACTGATGAACAGCTTTGAGGAGAGGCTAAAGAAAGAAAACTTTTCTTTAGGACAGGTAAAAGTCGGCGAGTCCTCACGCCCTGAGATACTTCCGGTAGTAGATAATCAGCCTATTATTATTCAGCAGCTTGATGAGCAGGTAAAACAGGGAAAGATAAACAAAGAAAAAGCAATTGAGATCTCAACAAAATATGCACTATATCAGGAAGAGCTTCAGGCCGTATTTAAAAAGGGATTAAAGCTAAGCCAGGATTACCAGGAAAAACTTCAGTCGCTTGAAAAAGATGCTGTAAATATTATAGTCAAGGGTGCAATTAGCGGTCTGAAGGATAAGTATAAAGATGAAAAGATATCCAGGTACCTTGATCAGGCAGAGACACACATCTTAAACACTTTGGATATTTTCAAAGGCTTAAAGCCCAAAAGTGAGGAAACGGAAGACGGACTGGTAATTGATTATTACAAGGAATATGAAGTCAATATAGTGCTGGATAATTCCAATACAAAGGAATGTCCGGTTATTATCGAAACCACTCCATCATATAATAATATTTTCGGTACAATTGAAAAGTTTAGTGACGGACATGGCGGATGGTATGCTGATTTTACAAAGATAAAAGCAGGTTCATTTCTTAAGGCAAATGGAGGTTATCTTGTCTTAAATGCAATGGACGCCTTTCAGGAGCCGGGTGTATGGAAATCACTTAAACGCGTATTGATGTATGGAAAACTCGAGATACAGGATTTTGTAAGCTATTATCAGTTTTCACCTACAATACTGAAGCCAGAGCCAATTGAGTGCAATACAAAGGTTATATTTATAGGCAGCCAGTACCTGTATTCACTCTTATCAGAATATGAAGACGACTTTAAGAAAATATTTAAAATAAAAGCTGATTTCGATTACGAAATGAATCGAACTGAAGCCTCTTTAATGGAATATGCAGGTGTTATAAAAAAGCTTGTTGAAAACGAGCACCTGATGGAATTTGATAAGTCTGCAATTGCTTCGATCGTTGAATATGCTTCGCGTTATGCAGGTCAGAAGGGAAAACTAACGACAAGGTTTTCCTTTATTGCAGATCTAATGAGGGAAGCAAATTTCTGGGCAAAAGATAACGGAGAAAAGTGTGTTTTTTCTTATCATGTTCATCAGGCTTATAACTGCGGAAGGGAACGCCACGGCCTGTTTGAATCGAAGATTTCGGAGATGATAAGTGAGGGAAGTATAATCATTGATACCGAAGGTGAAAGAGTTGGACAAGTAAACGGACTTGCTGTTTATGGTTCCGATTTCTTTTCTTTTGGAAAACCCACAAGGATAACTGCCACTGTATCACTTGGGGCAGGCAATATAATTAATGTAGAGCGTGAGGCAGGTCTAAGCGGAAACACGCATAATAAAGGTGTACTGATAATAACCGGATATTTCAGAGAGACTTTCGGAAAGAAAGTCCCATTAAGTTTTACTGGGAGCCTGGTTTTTGAACAGGGATATGGACTGATTGACGGCGATAGTGCTTCGGCAGCTGAGATATGTGCGCTTTTATCAGACTTATCTGAAATTCCGATCAGACAATCGCTGGCTATAACAGGATCAATTAATCAGAAAGGTGATATTCAGCCGATTGGCGGGGTAAATGAAAAGATTGAAGGGTTTTTTGATATCTGCAAAATATTCGGTTTGAACAAAAAGCAGGGAGTAATTATTCCTGAACAGAACGTGAAAGATCTTATGCTGCGTGATGATATAATTCAGGCTGTTCAGAGAAAAGAATTTCATATCTATCCTGTAGCAAGAGTTGAGGAGGCTATTGAGCTGCTGACAGGTGTGAAGGCAGGGAAAATCCAGAAAAACGGACATTATGAACAGAATACAATTTTCGGTGAAGTTGAGAAGAAGCTTAAGGATATGTACTTAAAGTTAAAGCCGCTTCCAAAGAAAAATAACGTAAATGGAAATGGGGCTGCTGCTGTAAGTAAATTGAAGAAAAAATAGCTGTTTTTTTGTAAAACCGGGGGCAAAAATCAGCAGTAACAATTTAATGTAAATATTATATTTTAAAGGAACCGGGCTATCAGGCTCTCTGTTATAGTGTTAAAATATTACATGGAAAGTAGTTATGGTCAAGGAAGATTATAAAACAGCGCAGTGGTGGGAGAAAACAGAGAATGACAAGATATTATGTACGTTGTGTCCGCGCTACTGTACGCTTGGTGAAGGGCAGGCCGGGTTCTGCTTTATAAGGAAGAACATCGGCGGCACACTTTATTCAATAGGCTACGGTAGACCGACAGGATTTGCTGTAGATCCGATTGAAAAAAAGCCATTAAGTCATTTTCTGCCAGGTACATCGGTTTTAAGTTTTGGTACAGCTGGCTGCAACTTAGGCTGCAAGTTTTGTCAGAACTGGTCTATAAGTAAGGCAAAACTAGATGATGAGAACTCATTTGAAGCCAGACCAGAAGATGTAATTGCACTCGCAAAAAAATACCGCACGCCGTCGATTGCATATACATACAATGATCCGACAATATTCGGCGAATATGTCATTGATATTTCAAAGCTCGCGCGTCAGGAGGGAATAAAGTCTGTGATGGTCACAGCAGGTTATATTGATAAAGAAGCGCGTAAAGATGTCTATAAGTATATTGATGCAGCCAATGTTGATCTTAAAGCCTTCAGTGAGGAGTTTTATCATAAGGTTACATATTCGCATTTAGATCCTGTGCTCGATACACTTCTGTGGCTTAAAACTGAAACTGATATCTGGTTTGAAATAACCACGCTGCTTATTCCGGGTGAGAATGATTCACCTGATGAAACAAGAAGAATGTGCGACTGGATCTTACAAAATCTTGGGGATTCTGTGCCTCTGCATTTTACTGCATTTCATCCTGATTTCAGAATGACAGACAAGGAACGTACTCCCGGCTCTACATTAAATACAGCAAGAAGCATTGCAATGAATGCCGGGATCAAATATTGCTATGTCGGAAATGTTCATAATATGGAAGGACAGACGACATATTGCCCAAATTGTCACAACCAGGTAATCAGGCGTGACTGGCACAGTGTTCAGTCATATAACCTGATCAATGGACATTGTAATGAGTGCGGTAGAAAGATAGCAGGAGTTTTCAATTCTTAAAATTGATTTGGTTCCCAGGAAAAGTCCAATTCTTAAAGCGGTTCTCCGGCAATAAAATGTAAATGAAAAAGGCTCAGAGACAAAAAAATATTCTCCGAGCCTTTTTAATTTTGGAAGTATATACTTTATAAAAGTATTAATACCTGTAGTATTCCGGTTTATACGGTCCTTCGACCTTTACACCAATATAGTCTGCCTGAACTTTTGTTAAAGTATCAAGCTCGACACCAATCTGTTCTAAGTGCAGCATAGCTACCTTTTCGTCCAGATGTTTAGGAAGTGTATAAACCTTGTTCTCATACTTATCTGAGTGGTTCCAGAGTTCCAACTGAGCCAGGACCTGATTTGTAAAAGAATTAGACATTACAAACGATGGATGACCGGTTGCACAGCCTAAGTTTACAAGTCTGCCTTCAGCAAGAACGATAATTTCCTTACCATCTATAGTATACTTGTCGACCTGAGGTTTAATAGTATCTTTTGTATCTCCGTAATTCTTATTTAACCACGCCATATCGATCTCGGTATCAAAATGACCAATATTGCATACTACTGTTTTATCCTTCATAAGGCGGAAATGTTCTCCGGTTACGATATCACGGTTACCGGTAGCAGTAACAATAATATTAGCTCTTGGAATAGCGTTTGCCATTTTCTTAACCTCATAGCCGTCCATAGCTGCCTGAAGTGCGCAGATCGGGTCGATTTCAGTTACGATCACTCTAACGCCAGAGCTTCTTAAGGACTGAGCGCTACCCTTACCAACATCGCCATAGCCTGCAACAACAGCAACTTTGCCTGCCATCATAAGGTCAGTTGCGCGTCTTATCGCATCTACCAATGATTCACGGCAGCCGTATTTGTTGTCGAACTTTGATTTTGTTACAGAGTCGTTGACGTTGATTGCAGGAATAGGAAGAGTGCCTTTCTGCATTCTTTCATAAAGCCTGTGAACGCCAGTAGTGGTTTCTTCAGAGAGACCTTTAACCTCTTTTACAAGTTCAGGATATTTATCGAGAACCATATTTGTAAGGTCGCCGCCATCATCTAAGATCATATTTAATGGCTTTCTATCCTCACCAAAGAAAAGTGTCTGTTCGATGCACCAGTCAAACTCTTCAGCATTCATACCCTTCCATGCAAATACCGGTATACCGGCAGCTGCGATTGCCGAGGCAGCATGGTCCTGAGTTGAGAATATGTTGCATGATGACCACTGGACTTCGGCTCCTAATTCAACGAGTGTTTCAATTAAAACAGCTGTTTGAATTGTCATATGCAGACAGCCGGCGATCCTTGCACCCTTAAGAGGTTTTGAAGGGCCGTATTCACGTCTGATAGACATAAGACCAGGCATTTCAGCCTCAGCAAGTTTAATTTCTTTTCTTCCCCATTCAGCAAGCGATATATCCTTTACTTTATATTTAAGTACTTCGCTGCCTGTGGTTTGATTATCTAATACTTGGCTCATTTAATACCTTTCACTTAAAAAAATATTGTTATAGAATCTGATTACTTTTTGGGAAGATACTTCTTGAACTTAGGTACAAGATCAAGTTTTTCCCATGTAAAGTCTTTATCATTACGACCGAAATGACCATAAGCTGAAGTCTTCTGATAGATTGGTCTTCTAAGCTTTAATCTGGAAATAATTCCCTTAGGAGTCAAGTCAACTTCTTTTTCTATCATTTTTGCAATATCTTTATCTGCAATAACGCCAGTACCCTTTGTATCGACAAAAATAGAGACCGGTTCAGCAACGCCGATAGCATAAGCCACCTGGACTAAGCATTCTTTTGCAAGTTTAGCAGCTACGACGTTCTTTGCTATATGGCGTGCAGCATAAGTAGCACTTCTGTCGACCTTAGATGGGTCCTTTCCTGAGAAAGCGCCGCCGCCGTGAGGAGCCCAGCCGCCGTAAGAATCAACTATAATTTTTCTTCCTGTAAGACCTGAATCGCCATGAGGACCGCCGATTTCAAATCTTCCTGTAGGATTAACGAAATACTTAGTTTTTTTATCCAGGAACTTTGCCGGAATAACAGTCTTGATCACATGCTCAATAACATCATCTTTGATTTTTTTCTGCTTTGCATCGCCATCATGCTGAGTAGAGATGACAACGGTATCAACTCTTAACGGGTTATGGTTATCATCGTATTCTATTGTAACCTGGCTTTTTGCATCAGGTCTTAAATAAGGCATTAAATTTTTATTATTTTTTCTGATATCAGCTAATTTTTCTACAAGTTTATGTGCATAAACAATAGGCATCGGCATAAGTTCTTCTGTCTGGTCGCAGGCATAACCGAACATAATGCCCTGATCACCAGCCCCGCCTTTATCTACACCCATGGCTATATCAGGTGACTGCGAATGGATCGCATTAAGGACTGAACAGCTTTCAGAATCGAATTTATACTCAGCACTGGTATAGCCAATTTTTTCAACAGTCTTTCTGACAACATCCTGAATATCTACATAAGCCTTTGTTGTTATTTCGCCACCAACTAAAACAAGACCAGTGGTTACAAATGTTTCGCAAGCTACTCTTGCATTTGGGTCTTTTGAATAAATTGCATCTAAAACGCCGTCGGAAATAGCATCGGCAACTTTATCCGGATGTCCTTCCGAAACAGATTCAGATGTAAAGAAATATGACATTGTCTTCCTACCTTATATTGTTTTGAATTATGAATTAAAAATTATGAATTATGAATTACAGACTATGAATTAAAAACCATTAAATTAATAATTCCTGCCTTCGGCAGTCAGGCCATGCTGCCGGCAGTCAGGCCATGCCTTCGGCAGGCATGCTTAATTCATAATTCATAATTCTAATAGAACTCTATTTCCGAGGAGTCCCCGGCATTTAATCTTTTATAATTTCCTTTAACTACAGTTGAATTTCCGACCAGTGAATGATCAAGCATTGCTTTTTCAACCTTTGCGCCGGTTCCAATTATTGAATTTTTTATAATTGCATCCTTAATAACGCAGCCTTCAGAGATTGTGGTAAAAGGACCTATTACTGAATTTTCTACTATTGCGCTTGCAGCAATATAAACCGGATGGTTTATAACTACAGATCTTAGTTCAACGTGTGAGGCATCATGTTCTAAAATATAACGATTAGTTGAAAGCAGTGTCTCAGGCTTACCGCAATCATACCATCCATCGACAGGGAATGTCGTAATGTTTTCACCTGCTTCAATCATCAGCTGAAGAGCGTCTGTCAGCTGAAGTTCGCCTTTTGTTCTAATGTCTCTTTTTACCAGTTCATTTAACGCCTCTACGAGTCTGGAAGAATCGCTGATATAATAGAGTCCAACCAAAGCAAGCTTTGAGATCGGGGTTTTGGGTTTTTCTATCAGTCTTGTTATTCTTCCATTTTCACAGACTGCTACGCCAAAACGGCTTGGGTCGTCAACATTTTTTACCCCCAGAGCAGTCTGATTATTCTTAAAGACATCCTTAAGGTTAACATCAAAGACTGTATCTCCAAGAATAATAAAGATCTCTTTTTCATCGAAGGTCGGGATTGCTGTATAAATAGCATGTCCGAGTCCATGCATCTCCTTTTGCTCGACAAACTCAGCCTGAAGTTCAGGATAAGTAGAAGTGATATAATCTCTGATCATTTCACCTAAATGGCCGATGACAAAGGTGGCCTTATTTATATCCTCACCTAAAAGTTTGTCAACAATATGGCCGATAATAGGTTTCCCTCCGACATTCAAAAGAACTTTAGGTATTGAATAAGTATGAGGTTTCAGTCTACTGCCGAAGCCTGCTACTGGAATAATTGCCCTCATTTACACCTCATTCTTTTTCGAAAATCAACTGTAAAGCTAATAAAAATGGTTATGAATATCAAACCAAGATACACTGCGATAACCGGCTCACCTTATAGTCTTGTTAATCCAAGAAAGCTTTAAACTAAGTTAGAAAAAAAAATATAATAAAGCTTCAAGTTTGAAAATTGAAGATCATTGTATAAAAAATATCGGCAAATCATTTTACTTATACTGTGAGATAATTAACAATAAAAGGGCAGCATTCTCAGGAAAGACATCTTTAAGCCGGCAATCTCCTTTTCATAGCTAATATGCATAATTACCCTGGGCTTTGTTTTTCCCTTTATCCAAAGGTTAAATCTGAATAAATTTGCATCGTAAAAAGACACAAACCGGGGAATATCAGATTTCAGAAAAAAGGGCACATTTCTGAAAAAGCAGTCAGACTGATCACCTGTCGATAGAAATCATTCAAATGATTATCGTTATAATTGCGAGTCTAGGCAGGCTTAAGATATTTTTCCGGTAAGGACTTCATTATACTGCTTCAAAAAGAGTCTTAAAGGAAGGGAATTATATAATTGGATCTGGGTAAAGAGCAGCTTTTCACACAAAAAAAGCTGAAAAGTAAAAAACAATTGTCCGCTCCGCTATTATTACTATTAATAGTAATAATCTTTATTATCAACCTCTTTTTTCCTTTAGGATATGCGGTTTGGATATTCTATATAATTCCTTTAAGCTACGCCTCCTATGTGTATAGGAATCCAGCGCTGA